>NZ_CALDGS010000015.1 GCF_937941905.1 uncultured Mycolicibacterium sp.
GCTCGGAGTGCTTGGCGAGGTATTCGCGCAGCTGCTGGCGGCCGCGGTGGATGCGGCTGCGCACCGTGCCGAGCTTCACACCCAGGGTGGCGCCGATCTCCTCGTAGGACAGGCCCTCGATGTCGCACAGCACCACCGCGGCGCGGAACTCCGGCGGCAGCGAGTCCAGCGCGGCCTGCAGGTCGGGGCCGAGCCGGGCGTCGTGGTAGATCTGCTCCGGATTGGGGTCGCCGGCGGGCACCCGGTCGTAGTCGTCGGGCAGCGCCTCCATCCGGATGCGCTGGCGGCGGCGGACCATGTCCAGGAACAGGTTCGTGGTGATGCGGTGCAGCCAGCCCTCGAAGGTGCCGGGCTGGTAGTTCTGCAGCGACCGGAACACCCGGATGAACGTCTCCTGGGTGAGGTCCTCGGCATCGTGCTGATTGCCGGTCAGGCGGTAGGCCAGCCGGTAGACCCGGTCGGCGTGCTGCCGGACGAGCTCGTCCCAGGACGGCATGGTCGACTTGTCACCAGTGGCGTCGAACACCGCGGTCCCGGTCAGCTCGCCGCTGGGCTCCACCCAGCTGCCCTCGTACTCGTCGGGATGGGCGTGCGACATCGACATCGGCGCCATCATCGTCGTCGTGGTAGTCGGCGTGGTGGTCGTCGTAACCTCCTGCTCACGGGTGTCGTGAGGAACAACCCGCGTCGCGGCGCCCTTATTCCCGGAACGCGTGATGCGGTCCTGTGTCATGTGCCTACCGTCCCCGATCCCGGTATGCCTGCCGTATGAGGCGCCTGAATGTTTCCTGAGAAAGCCAGGTACCCCCGCGACGACCTGCGGAAACCGGGTGTGACCAAGGACGCAGCGGCGGACCCGCCCGGGCGTGTCGTCCGTTGTGCCGGATCCCGGGTTGGCTCTACGCTGCGGGGCATGTCCAGCACCGACGGCGCCGCGGCGCTGCTCGCCCACGCCGAGGGATCCATCTCCGAGGACGAGATCGTCGCCGCCGCCCGGGAACGCGCCGTCGACATCGGTGCCGGCGCGGTCACCCCGGCGGTCGGCGCGCTGCTGAGCGTGCTGGCCCGGCTGACCGGGGCCCGCGCCGCGGTGGAGGTGGGCACCGGCGCCGGGGTGAGCGGGCTGTGGCTGCTGAGCGGGATGCGCGACGACGGCGTGCTGACCACCATCGACGTCGAGCCCGAACACCTGCGGCTGGCCAAGCAGGCGTTCGCCGAGGCCGGGATCGGCCCCGGCCGCACCCGGCTGATCAGCGGCCGGGCCCAGGAGGTGCTCACCCGGCTCGCCGACGCCTCCTACGACCTGGTGTTCATCGACGCCGACCCGGTCGACCAGCCGCAGTTCGTCACCGAGGGGGTGCGGCTGCTGCGCCCCGGCGGGGTGATCGTGGTGCACCGCGCCGCGCTCGGCGGGCGGGCCGGCGACGCCTCGGCGCGCGACGCGGAGGTGACCGCGGTGCGCGAGGCGGCCCGGCTGATCGCCGAGGACGAGCGGCTCACCCCGGTGCTCGTCCCGCTCGGCGACGGCCTGCTCGTCGCCGCCCGCGACTGAGCCCGCCCCCGCTTCTGCGCGGAAGAGTATTCCGGGCTGTCCTTCGGCCGATTTCACGACCGCGGCTTCGCACTCGCGGGAAAGTGGAAGGGCGCGGGAGGAGTCGGTGATGGACCTGGCGGTCGAGGTGCGGGGGCTGACGAAGTCGTTCGGCCGCATCCGGGCCCTCGACGGCCTCGACCTGACCGTCGCCCCCGGCGAGGTCACCGGTTTCCTCGGCCCGAACGGGTCCGGCAAGTCCACCACCATCCGGATCCTGCTCGGCCTGCTGCGCGCCGACGCCGGCACGGTGCGGGTGCTCGGCGGCGACCCGTGGCGCGACGCGGTGGCCCTGCACCGGCGGATCGCCTATGTGCCCGGTGATGTGGTGCTCTGGCCCAACCTGACCGGGATGCAGGCCATCGACCTGTTGATCCGGTTGCGCGGCAACGGCATCGACACCGAGCGCCGGGACCGGCTGCTGGACCGGTTCGCGCTCGACCCGCACCGGCCGGCGCGCACCTACTCCAAGGGCAACCGGCAGAAGGTGGCGCTGGTCGCCGCCTTCGCCACCGACGCCGACCTGTACATCCTCGATGAGCCCACCTCGGGCCTGGATCCGTTGATGGAGAAGGCCTTTGCGCAGTGCATCGCCGAGGTCGCCGCGCGGGGCGCGGCGGTGCTGCTGTCCAGCCACATCCTGGCCGAGGTCGAGAAGCTGTGCGACCACGTCACGATCATCCGCGCCGGGCGCACGGTGCGGGCCGGCCCGCTGGC
Organism: uncultured Mycolicibacterium sp.; assembly: GCF_937941905.1. Taxonomy (GTDB): domain Bacteria; phylum Actinomycetota; class Actinomycetes; order Mycobacteriales; family Mycobacteriaceae; genus Mycobacterium. The sequence continues at coordinate 2,309 of NZ_CALDGS010000015.1, forward strand.
GCGGTTGCGTCACCTGATGCGCACCACCGTCCGGGTGCGCACCCGCGCCGACGGCCGGGACCTGGCGCGGCTGCCGTTCGTCCACGAGTTCGGCGTCGCCGACGGCCACTACGAGTTCCGGGTCGACCGCGCGGATCTGGACCGCGCCATGGCGGCGTTGACCCGGCTGGGCATCCTCGACCTCACGGTCAGTCCGGCCTCGCTGGAGGATCTGTTCCTACGCGAATACCGCCCGGACCGGCCATGACTTCGCTTGTGCCCCAAGAGCTCACCGGAACCGCGACATTGCTGCGGCTGGCCCTGCGCCGGGACCGGATCCGGCTGGCGGTGTGGCCGGCCGCACTGACCCTGCTGATGGCCTACACCCCGTCGGCGATGCGGCTGGCCTACCCCGACGAGGCGCAGCGTATCGCCCGGGTGGCGCTGATGAAGACCCCGGCGGCGATCATGCTGGCCGGGCCGACGTTCGGGGTGAACGAGACAGACCTGGGCGCGATGATCGCCAACGAGCTGATGCTCACCATGATCGTCGCGGCGTCGATCCTGGCGGTGCTCACCGTCGTCCGACACACCCGCGCCGAGGAGGAACGCGGGACCGCCGAACTCGTCGCCGCCGCGGCGGTGGGCCGGCACGCCCGCACCGGCGCCGCCCTGGCGCTGGCCGGCGGCGTCAACGCCGTGCTGGCCGCCGCGCTGACGATCGCGTTGGCGGCCAACGGTTTCGCCGTGGCCGACTGCGCCGCGATGAGCCTCGGTATCGCCGCGGTGGCGATGGTGTTCGCCGCCGTCGCCGCGGTCACCGCGCAGCTGTGGCGGCAGGCCCGGGCGGCCGGCGGCGCCGCGTTGGCGGCCCTGGCCGCCGCGGTGGTGGTGCGCGGGCTGGGCGACATCATCGACCACTCCGGCAGTGCGCTGTCGTGGTGCTCGCCGATCGCCTGGGCCCAGCAGCTGCGGCCGTTCGTGGCGCTGCGCTGGTGGCCGCTGGCGCCGCTGCTGGTGCTGACGGTGGTGCTGATCGCACTGGCCGCCGCGCTGGAGCGGCGCCGCCAGTACGGCGCGGGAGTGCTGCCCGGCACCGGCGACCGGCCCCGGGCCCGCCGGATCGGCGGGGTGTTCGCGCTGCACCTGCGGCTGCACCGCGGCCAGACGGTCGGCTGGGCGGTGGGCATGCTGCTGGGCGGGCTGGCGATCGGCTCGATGACGCGGTCGATGCTGGACATGGCGGCCGGCAACGACCTGGTGGCGCGGATGCTCGGCGAGCGCGGCGCCGACGGGATGTACAGCGCGATGCTGCAACTGCTGACCGCCACCGCCGGGGGCTGCGTGGTGGCGGCGGTGCTGCGGGTGTACCGCGACGAGGCATCCGGGCTCGGTGAGCCGGTGCTGGCCGCGGCGGTGTCGCGGTGGCGCTGGCTGTGCTCGGCGGTGGCCGCCGCGGTTGTGGCCGGCGCGGTGACCGCCGCCGCGGCGGGGTTCGGCATGGGGCTCGGTGCGGCGCTGACGATGCGGGCGCCGGAACAGCTCTGGCGGCTCACCCTGGCCGGGCTGACCTTCGTGCCGGCGCTGGCGGTGCTGGCCGGGATCGCCGCGGTGGCGGTGGCGCTGCGCCGGCCCGTGATCGCCTGGTCGGTGCTGGCCCTGGTCGTGGCGGCGTTGTATCTCGGCGCGCTGCTTGGGCTTCCGCAGTGGCTGTTGGAGCTGTCGCCGTTCGTGCGGATCCGCTCCCCGCTGGCCTGGTCGCCGGCGGCGTGGGCGGTGACGGCGGTGGTCGCGGTGGCGCTCACCGTCGCCGCCGCGGCGGCGTTCCGGCGGCGCGACCACGGGTGACGGCGCAGTGGGGCTAGATCCAGACGCCCTTGCCGACGGCGACCACCCCGCCGGCGCTGACCGAGAACCGCTCACGGTCGCGTTCGAGATCCACGCCGACCATCTCCCCCGGGCCGACCACGACGTTCTTGTCCAGGATGGCCCGGCGCACCACCGCGCCGCGGCCCACCCGCACCCCGGGCATCAGCACGCTGCCCTCCACGATCGCCCCGTCGTCGATCACCACGTTCGACGACAGCACCGAGTTGCGCACCGACGCCGCGGAGATGATGCTGCCGGCCCCGACCACCGACTCCTGCGCCGAGCCGCCGTTGACGAACTTGGCCGGGGCCAGGTTCTCGGTGGCGCCGCGGATCGGCCAGCGCCGGTTGTAGAGGTTGAACACCGGGTGCACCGACACCAGGTCCATGTGCGCGTCGTAGAACGCGTCCAGCGTCCCGACGTCGCGCCAGTAGCCGTGGTCGCGCTCGGTGGCGCCGGGCACCTCGTTGTCGCGGAAGTCGTAGACCGCCGCCATCCCGTCGGCCACCAGCCGCGGGATGATGTCGCCGCCCATGTCGTGGTCGGAGTGGTCGTCCTCGGCGTCGGCGCGCAGCGCGTCGATGAGCACCTTGGTGGTGAACACGTAGTTGCCCATCGACACGAACGACTCGTCCGGGTTGTCCGGGGTGCCCGGCGGGTCGGCGGGCTTCTCGACGAAACTGCGGATGCGGCCGGACTCGTCGGCGTCGATCACCCCGAAGGCACTGGCCTGCTCGCGCGGCACCCGGATCCCGGCCACGGTGGCCCCGGCGCCGCTCTCGATGTGGTAGCGCACCATCTGCTCGGGGTCCATCCGGTACACGTGGTCGGCGCCGAACACCACGATGTAGTCGGGATCCTCGTCGTAGATGAGGTTCATCGACTGGTAGATCGCATCGGCCGAACCGGTGTACCAGCGCGGGCCGAGTCGTTGCTGGGCGGGCACCGGGGTGATGTACTCCCCGGCCAGGCCGCTCAATCGCCAGTTCTGGCTGATGTGCCGGTCCAGCGAGTGCGACTTGTACTGGGTGAGCACGCAGATCCGCAGGTAGCGGGCGTTGACCAGGTTGGACAGCACGAAGTCGATGAGCCGGTAGGCGCCACCGAAGGGGACGGCCGGCTTGGCCCGGTCGGCCGTCAACGGATACAGCCGCTTCCCCTCCCCGCCGGCCAGGACGATGCCCAGCACATGTGGCGCTTCCCTCATGCCCCAAACCTAACGGCAGGGGGTGGACGCGGCTACTTTTTGCGGTTCGCGGGCCGTCTCGCCCGCCTGCGCAGCACCGGCTGTGCCACTACGGTCGTAGCCATGCGGGTGGCGATGATGACGCGGGAGTACCCACCGGAGGTGTACGGCGGTGCGGGCGTTCACGTCACCGAGCTCGTCGCCCACCTGCGCCGGCTGTGCGAGGTCGAGGTGCACTGCATGGGGGCGCCGCGCGCCGACGCCGTGGTGGCCGCCCCGGACCCGGCGCTGCGCGGCGCCAACCCCGCGCTGGCGATGCTGTCGGCGGACCTGAACATGGTCAACGCCGCCGGCGGGGCCGCCGTCGTGCACAGCCACACCTGGTACACGGGGCTGGCCGGCCACCTGACGTCGCTGCTCTACGGCATCCCGCACGTGCTCACCGCGCACTCGCTGGAGCCGCTGCGGCCGTGGAAGGCCGAGCAGCTCGGCGGCGGCTACCGGATCTCGTCCTGGGTGGAACGCACCGCGATCGAGGCCGCCGACGCGGTCATCGCCGTCAGCGCCGGGATGCGCCGCGACGTGCTGCGCACCTATCCGACGCTGGACCCGGGCCGGGTGCACGTGGTGCGCAACGGGATCGACACCGAGGTCTGGCACCCGGTGTCCGGGCCCGCCGACGAGGACTCGGCGCTCGCCGAGCTCGGGGTCGACCCGGACCGGCCGATCGTGGCGTTCGTCGGCCGGATCACCCGGCAGAAGGGGGTGCCGCACCTGATCGCCGCGGCCCACCACTTCGCCCCGGAGATCCAGCTGGTGCTGTGCGCGGGCGCCCCGGACACCCCGGAGATCGCCACCGAGGTGAGCACCGCGGTGCGGCAACTGGCCGCCACCCGCTCCGGCGTGTTCTGGGTCCGGGAGATGCTCCCCCTCCCCAAGCTCCGCGAAATCCTCTCCGCGGCAACAGTATTCGTATGCCCGTCGGTGTACGAGCCGTTGGGCATCGTCAACCTGGAGGCGATGGCCTGTGCCACCGCGGTAGTGGCCTCCGACGTCGGCGGCATCCCGGAGGTGGTCGCCGACCACACCACCGGGTTGCTGGTGCACTACGACCCCGCCGACACCGCCGGCTACGAGCACGGACTCGCCGCGGCGGTCAACGAGCTGGTGGCCGACCCTCGGCGGGCACGCCGGTACGGCCAGGCGGGGCGGGACCGCTGCATCCAGGAGTTCTCCTGGGCGCGGATCGCCGAACAGAC
>NZ_CALDGS010000016.1 GCF_937941905.1 uncultured Mycolicibacterium sp.
CAACAAAGCCCACCGCACCCAAACCGGCAAACCCCCACCGAAACTCGAGTAGCGGCCGGGCCGGTCGGCTACGAGCTCACCTCGAAGCCGCTGAACAGCACGGCGGCCAACCCCAGCGCGGCCACGATGTTCACCACGGTCGCCGAGGCGAACACCGCGACCGGGCGCCAGCCGGCTTCGCGCAACCCCTTGACCGAGAACTCCAGGCCGATCGCCACGAACGCGAAGATGAGGAACCAGGTCCGCAGGTCGTTGACTGTGCCGATGACGGCCTTGTCCCCGCCGGCGGCCAGGAAGGCGGTGCCGATGATCGAGGCGGCGATGAAGCCGAGCACGAACTTCGGGAACCGCTCCCAGAACTGGCCGAAGGTGGGCCGGGCGGCGGCATTGCGCTCCACCTTGAGGGCGAAGTAGGCGGTCAGCGCGATGGCCACCACGCCGATCAGCGCGTTCTGGGTGGTCTTGACGATGGTGGCGATCTGCAGCGCCTCCTCACCGGCCAGCGCACCGGCGGCGGCCACCGCCGCGGTGGTGTCGATATTGCCGCCGATCCAGGCGCCCGACACCGCCGGCGACAGGCCCAGCACGTCGGCCAGCCAGGGCAGCAGGAAGATCGACGGCAGCGCGAACACGATCACCAGCGAGGCGGCGTAGGCGAGCTGTTCGCGGCGGGCCTGCACCGCGCCGGCGGCGGCGATGGCCGCGCTGACGCCGCAGATCGACACCGCCGAGGCCAGCAGCGCGCGCAGTTTGTCCTCCAGGCCCAGCCGACCGCCGATCCACCAGGTGAAGCCGAACACCAGGGTGATCAGCAGCAGCGCCTGGATGATGGCCGGACCGGCCGCGGTGACCAGCACCTTGAGGTTGATCGAGGCGCCGAGCAGCACCAGCCCGGTCTTGATGAAGAACTCGGTGCGGAACCCGGCGGCCAGCGCGTCGCGCAGCGCCAGCCGGCTCAGCACCACGTTGCCGATCAGCCCGAGCGCGATGGCGTAGATCGGGAACTCGATCGCGTTGGCGATGCGCTCGAACGCGGTGCCCTCGGCCCAGGCCGGCACCTGGGTCTCCAGGAACCGGGTGGCCGCCCCGAGCAGGACAACCACGAGCACTCCGGCCACGGCGTAGCCGATGCCCTTGCGGCCGGGGTCGGTGACCTCCCCGGCGGCGGTTGCGTCGGTGCGCTCCCCGGTCACGGGATCACGCTCCCCGGGATCGCGCCGACGAGCACCAGCACCAGCAGCGACAGGCCCACGATGACGGCCAGCCAGTCCTCGTTCATGGCGCGCCACGCTAACCCGATGCTGGGCGACCGACCAGGGTTGTGATCAGTGTGAACCGAATCAGGCGCGGGTCAGCAGCTTGTTCAGCAGGCGGGCCGCCCAGGCCGGGCTGAACTTGGCCAGGTTGGCCAGCACCGTGGTCTGGGTGCCGACCGGGTAGTGCACCTGGTGGGCCAGCCGGCGCAGCCGGGAGCGCTCGTGCACGGCCGAGACGATGGCGGCCGCGACGTCGTCGGCGGTGAGCCGGATGCCCAGCGACCGGGTGGACCCGGTGTGCAGGTCGTCGGTCATCGCGGTGCGCACGAACAGCGGCCACATCGAGAGCACCCGGATCCCGTACCGGCCCCACTCCAGCTCCAGCGCCTCGGTGAGGCCGCGGATGAAGAACTTGGTGGCGCTGTAGACGGCGAGCTCGGGCTGGCCGTAGATGGCCGACGCCGAGGCCAGGTTGACCACCGTCGACCCCGGCGTGCTGCGCAGGTAGGGGAATGCCGCGTGCAGCCCGTTGACCACGCCCTTGGTGTTGATGTCGATCTCGGCGAAGTGGGCGCGCACGTCGATGTCCTCGAACCGGCCGGCGTTGAGGATGCCCGCGTTGTTGATGAACACGTCGAGGCGGTTGCCGGCCAGCGCGGCGAACTCGCTGACCCGGGTGGCCATCTCGTCGGTGTCGGTGACGTCGAGGTGACCGGTGTGCGCGGTGGCCCCGAGGGCCTCGATCTCGGCCGCCAGAGACCGCAGGCCGTCCTCGTCGATGTCGTAGCCGCCCACCGTGTAGCCCTCACGGGCGAAGGCCAGCGCGGTGGCGCGGCCGATTCCTTTTGCGGCGCCGGTGATGAACACGGCTCGGTTGTTGGCCATACCCCATGATCACCCGTGCGGCGGTGCGGTGCCGGGCCGGGTGAGAATCGTGCGCATGATGACCGCGCACGGCCCGTCCCATCCGCTGGGTGCCGAGGACGCCGCGAGCCGCGTCTCGGCGTTCGTCTACGGCAACATCCTGGTGCTGGCCGCGCTGATCGCGCTCAGCCCGGAACAGGCGGCCGCGGTCACCGGGGTGGCGGTCGTGGTCGGCACCGGGTTGTCGACGCTGATCGCCCACGTCGTCGCCGACGTGGTGGGTGATCAGGTGCGGTCCGGGGCGGACCCGGACTGGGCGCGGGTGCGCGCGCACATCCGCGACGCCGCCCCGATCGCCTCCTCCACGGCGCTGCCGGCCGTGCTGCTGTTGGCGGGCCGGTTCGGCTGGCTGCCGGCCGAGGCGGCGCTGGTGGCGGCCATGGCGGTGCCGACCGTGCGGGTTGCCTTCCTGGGCGGGCTGATCCGTCACTACCGGGGTGAGACCTCGACGCGGGCGGTGGTGTACGGGATCGTGCTGGCGGTGGTGTGCGCCGCGGTGGCGGCGCTGGAGTGGTGGCTCACCCACCACTGAGCAGCAGCGACACCCCGAGCGCGCACATCGTCACGGCGATCACCGCGTCCAGCACCCGCCAGGTGGCCGGGGTGGCGAACAGGCCGGCCAGCCGGCGCGCCCCGAAGCCCAGCGCGGTGAACCACACCACGCTGGCCGCCGCCGCGCCGACGCCGAACAGCCAGCGCTGCCCGCCGTGGCCGTTGGCCAGCGTGCCCAGCAGCACCACGGTGTCGAGGTAGACGTGCGGGTTGAGGAAGGTCAGTGCCGCCGCGGTGGCCAGCACCTCGGCCAGGCGGGCCGGCGCGTCCTGTGCCGGGGTGAGTGCGGCGGGGCGCAGCGCCCGGCGGGCCGCCAGCAGGCCGTAGCCGATGAGGAACGCCGCCCCGCCGAACCGGACCACCTGCACGGCGATCGGGTGCGCGGTGACCACCGCCCCCATCCCGGCGATCCCGGCGCTGATCAGCACTAGGTCGGCGGCCGCGCACAGCGCCACCACCGCGGCCACGTGCTCGCCGCGGATGCCCTGGCGCAGCACGAACGCGTTCTGCGCGCCGATCGCGACGATCAGCGACATCGAGGCGAGGAATCCGACGACGATCGGGGTGGTCACGCGCCCACGGTAGGGAGTCCCAAGCTGATCAGTACAGCTAAAGATTCTTAAGCATGATCAGCATCGCTTAACGTTTCGGGATTCCCGTGGTCGAGTCCGAACAGTGCTACGGCGTTGTGGTACAGCACCTTTCGGCACCACTCATCACCCAGTCCGAGGCGGATCAACGACTCCAGTGCATGCCGGTACGGATAGGGGATGTTCGGGAAGTCACTGCCGAACAGCACCTTGTCGGCCAGTGCCGCCAGGTCGGCGCGGGCATCGGCCGGCAGCGGGTGCAGCCGCTCGGCGAAGTCGGTGAACGCCATGGTGGTGTCCAGGTACACCCCCGGATACCGCGCCGCCAGGTCGAGGAACTCCCGGTACTCCGGCATGCCCAGGTGCGCGACGATCAGCCGCAGGTCCGGGTGCCGGCGCAGCACCTCGGCCACCGGCCCCGGCCCGGTGAACCGGCCCGGCGTCGGCCCCGAGCCGGCGTGGATCACCGTCGGCACCCGGGTGCGCTCCAGCTCCGCCCACACCGGCTCCAGCAGCGGGTCCCGCGGGTCGTAGTCGCCCACCTGTACGTGCGCCTTGAACACCCGTGCGCCGTCGGCGATCGCGCGGCGCACATAGTCGGCCGCCGACGGCTCCGGGAAGAACGTGGCGGTGTGCAGACAGGCCGGGGTGGCGCGGGCGAACTCGGCGGCCCAGCCGTTGAGCCACTCGGCCATGTCCGGCTTGTGCGGGTAGATCATCGAGGTGAACGCCACCACCCCGAAGTCGGAGAGCCGGCGCACCCGGGTCGGCTCGTCGAAGCGGTAGGTGATCGGCCAGGGCCGGGCGGTCAACGGCCCCATCCGGTCGAAGTAGGCCCACACCTTCTGTAGCACCCGTGCGGGCATGAAGTGGGTGTGCACGTCGACGATGCCGGGCAGGCCGAGCCGGGTCACCACGGCGCGGACGGCCGCCACCTCCTCGGGGCCGGGATCGGGAACCGGGTGCGCGTCACACATCACCACCATTGCACCAGCCCGGCCGGTGGCAGGATGGACCGCCGTGGCGATCCCCCGCATGCACGACCCCGACCGGCGCGGTTTCGGTAGCGACAACCACGCCGGCGCGCATCCCGACGTGCTGGCCGCCCTGGCCGCCGCCAACGGCGGCCACCAGCCCTCCTACGGGCACGACGTCTACACCGAGCGGCTCGGCGAGGTGATCCGGGCCCATTTCGGCGACCGGGCCGAGGTGTACCCGGTGTTCAACGGCACCGGGGCCAACGTGGTCGCACTGACCGGTGCGCTGCCACGCTGGGGCGCGGTGGTCACCGCCGAGACCGCCCACATCCACACCGACGAGGGCGGCGCCCCGGAGCGGGTGACCGGGCTCAAGCTGCTCACCGTGCCCAGCGCCGACGGCAAGCTCACCCCCGAGCTCGTGGCCCGGCAGGCCTGGGGCGCCGGCGACGAGCACCGGGCCCAGCCGCTGGCGGTGAGCATCACCGAGAGCACCGAGCTCGGCACCGTCTACACCCCCGCCGAGATCGCCGCCGTCGCCGAGTTCGCCCACGACCACGGCATGGCCGTGCACATGGACGGTGCCAGGATCTGGAATGCCGCTGCCGCCCTGGGGGTTCCGCTGCGGGCGCTGACCACCGACGCCGGGGTGGACGTGCTCAGCCTGGGCGGCACCAAGAACGGCCTGCTCGGCGCGGAGGCCGTGGTGGTGCTCGACCCGGCGCGGGTGGCGGGCCTGGCGTACCTGCGCAAGTTCACCATGCAGCTGGCCAGCAAGATGCGCTTCGCCTCCGTCCAGTTGCTCGCGCTGTTCGACGAAACCGACGGTGTCCCACTGGGACTGCGGCTGGCCGCGCACGCCAACGCGATGGCCGGCCGGCTGCGGGACGCGCTGCGGGCCGGCATCGCCGACGGCAGCCTGCCCGGCCTGGCGCTCACCCGGCCCGGGCAGGCCAACGCGGTGTTCGCCACGCTGCCCGCCGACGCCGCCGACCGGATCCGGCAGCGGTTCGCCTTCTACGACTGGGACCGCAGCCGCGGCGAGGTGCGCTGGATGACCGCCTGGGACACCACCGCGGCCGACGTGGACGCGTTCGTGGCGGCCGTCCGCGCCGAACTCACCCGGCGCTGAACGGGATTCCGTCCAGCCGGCCGGCCTGCACCAGCTCCAGCACCGGGGCGCCCGCCTCGTCGGAGGCGGCCAGGTCCACCTCGACGGTGAACCCCCAGTCGTGGTCGCCGGCCGGGTCGTCGAGGATCTGGCGCACCCGCCACCGGTCGGGGCCCCTGTCGAAGACGAGCAGGGCCGGGCCGCGGGCGTCCGGCCCGGTGCCCACCTCGTCGTGCTCGGCGAAGTAGGCCGCGCCCACCTCGGCCCACCGCTGCGCGTTGAACCCCGAGCCGCGGTCCAGCTCGCCCAGGTCGTCCCAGCGCCGCCGGGCGAACAGCTCCACCCGGCGGAACAGCGCGTTGCGCACCATCGCGGTGAACGCCCGCTCGTTGCCGGTGACCGGTCGCACCGGCCGCACCTCGGGCGCGGCGTCCGGTTCGCGGTCCGGGTCGGTGAGTTGCTCCCACTCGTCGAGCAGGCTGGAGTCCACCTGGCGCACCAACTCGCCGAGCCACTCCACGATGTCGGTGAGCTCCTCGGTGCGGGCCGCCGCCGGGACCCCGGAGCGCAGCGCCTTGAACGCGTCCGACAAGTAGCGCAGCACCGCGCCCTCCACCCGGGTCAGGCCGTACTCGCTGACGTACTCGCGGAACGTCATGCCCCGCTCCCACATCTCGCGCACCACCGACTTCGGCGAGAGCCGGCCGTCGGCCGCCCACGGATTGGTCTGCAGGTACACCGCGAAGGCGTGCTCGAGCAACTCCTCCAGCGGCCGTGGATAACTCACGTCGTCGAGCAGCTCGATGCGCTCCTCGTACTCGATGCCCTCGGCCTTCATCGCCGCCACCGCCTCGGCGCGGGCCTTGTTCAGCTGGGCGGCCAGGATCGCGCGCGGATCCTCCAGGGTGGCCTCGATCACCGACACCACGTCGAGTGCATAGCTGTCGGAGTTCGGGTCCAGCAGCTCGATCGCCGCCAGCGCGAACGTCGAAAGCGGTTGGTACAGCGCGAAATCCGGCGGCAGGTCGACGGTGAGCCGGTAGCGGCGGCCGTCCGGCTCGGGTTCGTCGAGCCGCTCGAGCACCCCGGCCTGCAGCAGTGCCCGGGCGATGCCCACCGCCTCCCGGATGAGCTTGAGCTGACGCTTGCGCGGTTCGTGGTTGTCGGTGAGCAGCCGGCGCATCGCCACGAACGGGTCGCCGGGGCGGTCCACCACGTCGAGGATCATCGCCGTGGAGACCTTCATGTTGCTGGTCAGCGGCTCCGGGGCGGCCTCGATCAGCCGCTGCATGGTCTTCTCGCTCCACGACACGAACCCGGGTGGGGCGTTGCGGCGCACCACTTTCCGCCGTTTCTTCGGGTCCTCGCCGGCCTTGGCCAGTGCGCGCAGGTTCTCCACCTCGTGTTCGGGCGCCTGCACCACCACGGTGCCGGCGGTGTCGAACCCGGCCCGGCCGGCCCGCCCGGCGATCTGGTGGAACTCGCGGGCGTTGAGCAGCCGGGTGCGGGTGCCGTCGTACTTCGACAGCGCGGAGAACACCACGGTGCGGATCGGCACATTGATGCCCACCCCGAGGGTGTCGGTGCCGCAGATCACCTTCAGCAGCCCGGCCTGGGCGAGCTGCTCGACCAGCCGGCGGTACTTGGGCAGCATGCCGGCGTGGTGCACCCCGATGCCGTGCCGCACCAGCCGCGACAGCGTGTTGCCGAACGCGGAGGTGAACCGGAAGCCGCCGATCGCCTCGGCGATGGCGGCCTTCTCCTCCTTGGTGCACACGTTCACGCTCATCAGCGCCTGCGCCCGCTCCAGCGCGGAGGCCTGGGTGAAGTGCACCACGTAGATCGGTGCCTGGCCGGTCTGCAGCAGCTCCCCGATCGTCTCGTGGATCGGGGTGGTGGCGTACGAGTAGTACAGCGGCACCGGGCGCTGGGCGCTGGTGACCAGGGCGGTGGGCCGGCCGGTGCGGCGGGTCAGGTCGTTGCGCAGGAAGGTGACGTCGCCGAGCGTGGCCGACATGAGCAGGAACTGCGCCTGCGGCAGCTCCAGCAGCGGCACCTGCCAGGCCCAGCCGCGCTCCGGGTCGCCGTAGAAGTGGAACTCGTCCATCACCACCAGGGCGATGTCGGCGTCGGCGCCCTCGCGCAGCGCGATGTTGGCCAGGATCTCGGCGGTGCAGGCGATGATCGGCGCGTCGGCGTTCACCGCGGCGTCGCCGGTGAGCATGCCGACGTTCTCCGCGCCGAAGATCTCGCACAGCGCGAAGAACTTCTCGCTCACCAGCGCCTTGATCGGCGCGGTGTAGAAGCTGCACCCGTCCCGGGCCAGCGTGGCGTACACCGCCCCGGTGGCCACCAGCGACTTGCCGGAGCCGGTCGGGGTGGCCAGCACCACGTTGCTGCCGCTGACCAGCTCGATCAGCGCCTCCTCCTGGGCCGGGTACAGCGGGGTGCCGTTGGCCTCGGCCCAGGCCGCGAACGTGGTGAACAGTTCGTCCGGGTCGGTGCTGTCGGGCGGGTCGGCGAGGGACGGGGCGGTCGTGGTCATCGCTTACCAGCGTGCCTGATCGGGCCGACACCGGTCATCCGTGCCTATCGTGCAGGGGTGACGATCGGTTATGACGAGGCGCTGCGCGAGCGGATCCGGGCCAACCTCGCCGGCCACCGGCGCCGGGTCGTCGACGACCCGAGCAAGCGGCACGCCGCGGTGGCGGTGGTGCTCGTCGACTCCCGGGCGGGGGAGGACCGCGTCGACCCGGCACCGGTGGACGACTGGATCGACGGCCGCGAGCTGCCCGACCCGAACCTGGACGGCCGGATGGTCGACGTGGCCGGCGGCGCGGCGTTCCTGCTGTGCCGGCGGGCCTCCCGGCTGCGGGCGCACGCCGCGCAGTGGGCGCTGCCCGGCGGGCGGCTCGACCACGGCGAGACCCCGGTCGACGCCGCGCTGCGGGAGATCTGGGAGGAGGTCGGCGTCGAACTGCCCGGCTCGGCGGTGCTCGGCCTGCTCGACGACTACCCGACCCGCTCCGGCTACGTCATCACCCCGGTGGTGCTGTGGGGCGGCGGGCGGCTGGACCTGCGGCCGTCGCCGGAGGAGGTGGTGGCGGTCTACCGGGTCGGTCTGCACCAGTTGATGCGGCCGGACTCGCCCCGGTTCGTGCAGATCCCGGAGAGCCCGCGGCCGGTGGTGCAGGTCCCGCTGGGCAACGACCTGATCCACGCGCCGACCGGCGCGGTGCTGCTGCAGCTGCGGTGGTGGGGCCTGGAGGGCCGGCACGACCCGGTCGACGGGTTCGAGCAGCCGGTGTTCGCCTGGCGCTAGGGTTCCCGGCCGGCGCGCCGGTAGACGATGTCGGCGACCGCGCGGGCGTAGACCGTGCCGCCGGCGTCGGTCATGGTCGCCGACACCGTGGCCATCCGCCGGCCCGCCCGTTCGGTGGCGGTGGCCAGGGTGACCGGCCGGCCGTCGACGAGCGGGGAGCGGAAGTAGTGCACGGTCAGGTCGGCGACGGTGTAGTCGTCGCCGGGGCCGGTGTGGGCCTGCCCGGCCAGCGAGCAGGCCTGCCCGACCAGGGCGGCGATCACCCCGCCCTGGATGGCGCCGAGCGGGTTGGCCATCCACGGCTGCGGATCGACGGTGAGCACCGGCCCGGCCTCGGTGAGCCCCACCGACATCGCCAACAGCTCGCAGATCGGCCCGGCCGCCAGCTCGCCGCGGTCGATCGCGGCCAGGACCCGCCCGCCGTCCCAGCCCGGGTCGATCGGGGCGGGCACCGCTGCGGCGCTGCGCGGCACCGCCGCCGGGGCGTCGGCGAGCAGGGTTTCCCTGTCCAGCGCCTGCAGGGTTTCGCTGGTCCGGCCCACCCGCACCGCCCGGGCCACCCCGTTGCACACCACCGCGCCGGATTCGCCGGTCACGGTCATCGCGGCGGTGCCGTAGGTGTCGTCGTGGTGGGTCAGTTCGGCGGTGGCGGTGAGCCGGTCACCGGTGCGCGGCGCGGTCCCGGCGGTCAGCGCCAGCCAGGCCTGCACGGTCGCCACCGGCTGCGGCAGGGCGTACCAGTACACCCCGCTGGTCACCGACTCGGCCAGCACCGCGTACGCCGGCATCTCCACCCGGCCGCGGTGGTCGACGACCGCCGTGCCGAGCCGTTGGTGCAGCGTCAGACGGTTGCCCTCGGGCCGCATGCGGCCCACCCCGAACATCGCTATCGGATCGGTTACCGAGTGCACGACGGTATCCTGCCCGGTCCGGGTCAGCCGAACTCCAGCAGGGTGTAGGCACCGCGGATCCGGCGCACCAGCGGGGCCCGCCACAGCAGCGGGAACAGCGTGCCGAAGAACCAGCCGCGACCGCGCGGCATCGGCAGGTCGTGCACGGCGCGGATGCCGGGGATGGTCTCGGGCAGCCGGGCCAGCGCGGCCGGGGACATGCTGAACGGCATCGGCGGCACCCGGTAGTGCCGGGACGCCCGCATGCCGCGCTTGGCGAGCCGGGGGATGAGCACCGGCGGCAGGTCGAACACGAACCGCCCGCCCGGGAAGCGGGCGGCGCACTGCCGGATCAGGTCCAGCGACTCCTCCGGCTGCAGGTACATCAGCAGCCCCTCGGCGGTGATGAACACCCCGTGCTCGGTGTCGACGTGGTCCATCCAGGAGTAGTCCAGCGCCGACTGCGCGAGCGTGGTGATGCGCTCGTCGGCGGGCAGCAGCCGGTTGCGCAGCTCGATGATCGGGGGCAGGTCGATGCTGATCCACCGGAACCGGGCGTGCGGCAGCGCGTCGGAGAGCCGCCAGAAGCTGGTCTGCAGGCCCTCGGCGAGGGCGACGACGGTGGCGTCCGGGTGCGCCTCCAGATAGGTGGTCGCGGCCCGGTCGAAGGCCAGCGCGCGCAGCGCCATCTCCTGGCCGCGGCGGCCGAACTTGGCGTAGTCGGCGTGGATCGCGTCGGCGAGCCGGATCGCCATCGGGTCGTCGATGATCGCCCGCGGATGGCGGGCCTGCTCGGCCCGGCCGTAGAGCGTCATCAGTGCGGTCTCGGAGACGCCGGTCAGTGCGCTCGCATCGATCCGGCCTGCGTCGGGGGTGTCCACGCCGTCCACGCTACCGGGGCGCGTCGGCATGACACTTCCGGCCGCGGGTGTAAACGGCTACGGTGCGGCTATGGGGCGTGTGGTGATCATCACCGGGGGTGCCGGCGGCATGGGGCTGGCCACCGCGAAGCTCATGGGCCGCGACCACATCCCGGTGCTCTACGACAACCGGGCCGACCGGCTGCGGGCGGCCGGACGGGCGCTCGCCGAGCTCGGCATCGAGGCGACCACCGTCCACGGCGACGTCACCGACCCGGGCCGGGTGGCCGAGCTGTTCGACACCGCCGCCGGGCTGGGGGCGATCGCCGCCGTGGTGCACACCGCCGGGGTGAGCCCGAGCATGGGTGACGCCGAGCACGTCGTGCGCACCAACGCGCTGGGCACCCTGCACGTCAACGAAACCTTCTACCGGCACGCCGAATCCGGCGCGACGATCGTCAACGTGGCCTCGATGGCCGCCCACCTGATTCCCGAGGAGCTCGTCCCGGTCGACGCGTACGCGCTGGCCTTCACCGACCCGCGGCGGTTCGCCGCCGAGTTGGTGGCCGCCTGCGCCATCGGCGGGGACGCGGCCTCCGGGCTGGCCTACGGGATCAGCAAGCACTTCGTGAGGTGGTACAGCAGCGCGCAGGCCGAGCGGTTCAACGGCCGGGGCCTGCGCATCGTGTCGGTCTCGCCCGGCTCCACCGACACCGAGATGGGCCGGCTGGAGGAGCGGGCCGGCGCCGGGCAGATGGTGGTCGACGCCGCGGTGCCGCGCTGGGGCACCGCCGAGGAGATGGCCGAGCTGTTCGCGTTCTGCGCGAGTCCCCGCGCCGGCTACCTCACCGGCACCGACATCCTCAACGACGGCGGGGTGGTCGCCTCGGTGCGCGCGCGGGCCGGACGGGCCGCCGCGTCCTGAGCGGCTGTCACAGATCGCGGCCCGTCGGTGTCGGAAGGGGTGAGACATCCGAAACGACACCGGAGGAAGACCATGACCGCTCGACTCGATCTGCTGCACACCCGCGCCGGCGCCACCGTGGTGCGACACCTCGTCGCCGCGGTGCAGGCGGTGGCCGAATCGCCGCTGCCCCGAACCGTCCAGGAACTCGTGAAGATCCGGGTCAGCCAGATCAACGGCTGCGCGTTCTGCGTGGACATGCACACCAAGGAGGCCGCGCACGCCGGGGAGGATCCCACCCGGATCAACCTCGTCGCCGCCTGGCGCGAGGCCACCGTGTTCACCGACGCCGAGCGCGCCGCACTGGAACTGGCCGAACAAGCCACCCGCATCGCCGACGCCGCCGGCGGGGTGCCGGAGGGGATGTGGCGGGCCGCGGCCGCACACTACGACGACGAGGCACTGGCCGCCCTGGTCGGACTCGTCGCGATCATGAACGCGTTCAACCGCGGCAACGTCGCGGTGGCGCAGCCCGCCGGCGACTACCGGGTGGGCCTGCCCGCCTGAGCTCAGGGCACGTTCGGCTTGATCTCCTCGATCACCCACCGCGCGTGGTCGAGGAACTCCTCGACGTCGCGCACCCGCGGGACCGGCACCGAGCTCACCGTCACCCCCTGCTCGGCGAGATAGCCGAGCCGGTCGATGATCTCGGCCGCGCTCAGGTCCGGCCGCGCGTGCGGGTCGTCGCGCACGGCATGGCCCTCGCCGACCCGGCGGGTGGCCATGCCGTGCACCACGTCGAAGGGGCGGCCGTCGTAGCCGGTCCGGGACTTCAGGAACGCCACCCGCTCGGCGATCCGCTCCGGCGGGGTGAGGAAGGTCCACCAGCCCGAGCCGAACCGTGCCGCCCGGCGCAGCGCGGCGTCGGAGTCCCCGCCGATCCAGATCGGAAGGTGGGGTTTCTGAACGGGTTTGGGTTCGAACGCGATGTCGGAGAAACGGATGTAGCGGCCCTCGAAGGCGGGCCGGTCGCTGGTCCACAACTCGACGATGGCGGCCAGGTACTCGTCGGCGATCCGGCCGCGCTCACCGAAGGGCACTCCGAGCAGTTCGAATTCCCGCTCCAGCCAACCCACCCCGAAGGTCACCATCATCCGGCCGCTACTCATCCAGTCCGCGGTGGCCAGCGCCTTGGCCAGCACGATGGGGTGCTGCAGCGGCAGGATCGTGATGCACGAGTTGATCATGATCCGCTCGGTCGCCCCGGCCAGGTAGGCCTGGGCGGTGGTGGAGTGCAGGTAGTGCGGACCGGACAGCTCCAGGTGCTCGATCGGCACGACGTAGTGCTCGGGCACGGCGACCATGTCGTAGCCCAGGGCGTCGGCGCATTTGACCATGCGGGTCTGGTCGGCGCCGGTGACCTGCGCCTCCCATGGCTGCGTCATTGCCCTCAGCCGCATCATGTGCGGCAGTGGAAAGACGAATTTCATTGCCGGGAAGGGTTATTTGAGCATGCTGCCGGCGTCCACCGGCAGGGTCACCCCGGTGACGAACCGGGCCTCGTCGGAGGCCAGGAACAGCACCGCGTTGCTGATGTCGACCGGATCCACCCAGCCCACCGGCAGCACGTGCATGAACTGTGCCGCGGCCTTGAGATCGTCGACGGTGGGATCGGCGAGATCCGGCCGGAACAGCAGTTTGGTGGCCTCGTTCATGAACATCGGGGTGTTGACGTTGGTGGGGTGCACCGAGTTCACCCGGATGTTGTGCGGGCCCAGCTCGACGGCGAAGGTGCGCATCAGGCCCACCACGCCGTGCTTGGCGGCGATGTAGTTGCCGGTGTGCGGGTAGGCCTTCAGCCCGCCCACCGAGCTGGTCAGGATGATCGACCCGCCGCGCCCGCCCGAGACGAGGTGCGGTACCCCGGCTTTGACGGTCTTCCAGACCCCGCCGAGGTTGACGTCGATCATCTCGGTCCAGTCCGTCTCGGTGGTCTTGTCCAGCGTCGCACCGCCGTTGCCGATGCCGGCGTTGGCCACGATGATGTCGAGCCGGCCGAGCTGTTCGACGCCGGCGTCCACGGCCGCCTTGAGCGCGTCGAAGTCGCGCACGTCGACCTCGGCGGTGTAGATGCGCCGCCCCAGGTTCTTGACCAGGTCCACCGTCTCGGCCAGGTCCTCCGGCGTCGACGGGGGGATCCGGCTGCTGGCGCTGACCGGTCCGCAGATGTCGACCGCGATGATGTCGGCGCCCTCCTCGGCCAGGCGCACCGCGTGGCTGCGGCCCTGACCCCGTGCCGCGCCGGTGATGAACGCGACCTTGCCCTCGACCCGTCCGGCCATCTCGAACCGCCTCCCCGGAGTCTGATCGGTTGATCAGGAAGCGTGACAGTCGAAGGCGAAGGTGTCAACCGTTCCGGTCGCCGGACGGGCCGGCCGGCCGGTCGAGCCGACGGTCGATGAAGGCGCGCAGCTCGGCGTGGCCGAGGGACAGCCCGACGGCGTTCTCGGTGCACAGGCTGCGGGCGGTCTGGGCGATCAGCATCGCGATCGCCACCGGCGGGTACTCGTCGAGGTCCAGGCCGCGCCGGCGCAGCGACAGGGTGGCCGCCGCGGTCTCGATGTCGCGCACCCGCTCGGCGTAGGCGCGCAGCTCGGCCCGGATCGCCTTGCGGTGGTTCGCCAGCGCCATGAACTCGGTGTGCAGCGCCGTCGTCGGCAGATCGCTGTTGATCTCCCACAGCGCGCGCAGCGGGTCCTCGGCGGTCAGCGCGGTGCGCATCCGGGTCAGCGCGGCCTCCGCCCCGGTGCGCAGCACCTCGACGAACAGGTCGTCCATGGTGGGGAAGTAGTAGTAGACCAGCGCCTGCTTCACCCCGGCCGCCGCGGCCACCCGCCGGGACGTCGCGGCGGCGTAGCCCTCCTCGCGCATGATCCGCGCGGTGGCCTCGATGAGGCGTTCCCGGGCGCCGCCCCGGGGCGACCGGAGCTCACGGCTCGTGCTCGGCATGGCGCATTCTAGCGTCCTGATCACTCGATCAAATCGAGCTCGCGGACCGAAACGCCCGGCCGGTGCCGGATGATCGAGCTATGCATGTCGACACCGGGCCGGGCCTGGACACCCACCACCTCGCCGCGCTGGCCGCGGTGGTGGAGACGGGCAGCTTCGAGGCCGCCGCCCGGCAGCTGCACGTCACCCCGTCGGCGATCAGCCAGCGCATCAAGGCGCTCGAACAGCGGGTGGGGCAGGTGCTGGTGGTGCGGGAGAAGCCGTGCCGGGCCACCGCGGCCGGGCTGCCGCTGCTGCGGCTGGCCAAACAGACCGCGCTGCTGCAGGCCGAGGCGCTCGCCGAGAGCGCGGGCGGCGGGCCGGGCCACACCCGGATCGCGATCGCGGTCAACGCCGATTCGATGGCCACCTGGTTCACCGCGGTGTTCGCCGCGCTCGACGGCGTGCTGTTCGACATCCGCATCGAGGACCAGGACCATTCCGCACGGCTGCTGCGCGCGGGTGCGGTGATGGGCGCGGTCACCACCGAGCGCGCCCCGGTCCCGGGCTGCCGGGTGCGCCCGCTGGGCGTGATGCGCTACCTGCCGGTGGCCGAGCGCGGCTACGTGCAACGGTATTTCGCCGACGGGTTCACCGCGAGGGCGGCCGCACTGGCCCCGTCGATGGCCTGGAACCGCGACGACGCCCTGCAGGACATGCTGATCGCCAAGGTGTTCCGGCGCCACATCGAACGCCCGGTGCACCACGTGCCCACCGCCGAGGGGTTCGGCGCGGCGGTGCGGGCCGGGCTGGGCTGGGGGATGTTCCCCGAACAGCTCGCCGCGCCGGAGCTCGCCGACGGCTCCTTCGTGCGGATCACCGACACCCATCTCGACGTGCCGCTGTACTGGCAGTGCTGGCGGGTGGACAGCCCCACCATCGCCGCGGTCACCGACGCCGTGGTGACCGCGGCGGCGGCCCTGCGCCGGCCGGGGCGGCGGCGGTGAGCCCGCTTCAGTCCCCGGCCGGTTCGTAGCGCAGCAGCGTGATGTCGTGTTCGGGGTGGTCGCAGAACACCGGCCGCACCCGCATCCCCACCCGCACCTGCTCGGGGGCGACGTTGACCAGTTCGGTGGAGAACCGCGGTCCCTCGTCCCACTGCACGATCGCGAGCAGCTGCGGCACCGCGTCGGCGAAGTGCGGGCTCACCGGGCGGCGGGCCACCGTGTACGAGTACAGCGTGCCCATCCCGGAGATCTCCCGCCATTGCAGGTCGTCGGCCAGGGTGCGCGGCGCCCGCACCCGCGGGTAGAACACGTAGGACCCGGTCGACGGCGAGTACTGGATGAGGATCCGGTGCTCGCGCAACGCATTCCAGAACGGTGCGGTGGTCGGGGTGGGCACCGGCATCGGGCGTTCGAAGCTCATCTCAGTCTCCCTGAAGCACCAGCGCGGTCTGTTCGGACAGGATGCCCCCGTTGCCGGTGACGAAGGCGCGGTTGCAGTCGGGCACCTGGGCCGCCCCGGCTCGACCCATGATCTGGCGGGCGGCGTCGCACACGTGGTGCATCCCGCCGGCCGTGCCGGCCTGCCCGTAGCCGAGCTGGCCGCCGGCGGTGTTGAGCGGGAAGTCGCCGCGGAAGGTCAGGTCGTGGTCGGCGACGAACGCCATCCCCTTGCCCTTCTCGCAGAACCCGGCGTCCTCCAACGACAGCAGCACGGTGATCGTGTAGCAGTCGTAGATCGACACCATGTCCATCTCGTCGCGGGCCAGCCCGGACATGCCGAACGCGGTCTCGGCGGCCCGGGTCAGCGGGGTCTGCAGTAGGTTCTCGGCGTAGGTCGGGGTCTTGAACGGCACGTGCTCGCCGAAGCCCTTGATCCACACCGGCCGGTTGCGGGATCTGGCCGCCATCTCGGCGCTCGCCACCACCACCGCGGCGCCGCCCACACACGGCATGACGATCTCCAGTATGTGCAACGGGTCGGCGATGACCGGGCTGGCCAGCACGTCCTCGACGGTCAGCGGGGTGTCGTGCCAGATCGCCCCCGGGGTGTGGTTGGCGTTGACCCGCTGGTCGACGACGATCTTGGCCATCGCCCGCTCGTCGTAGCCGTACTCGTAGGCGTAGCGCTGCGCCACCTGCCCGTACGGGCCGTTCTGGCCGAGATTGCCGTAGGGGATCTCGAACTCGGCCTGCGGCGAGCCGTACTGGTTGCTCGAGGCGCCGAAGTACACCGCGTCGGTCAACAGCGGCGGCTTCTGCTCGGAGACGGGGGTGATGTAGTGCGCGGGCAGTGCGCACACCACCACGTCGCAGATGCCCAGTTCGATCGCGGCGGCGGCGCGCCACACCATACCGGCCGCGCTGGCCCCGCCCAGATCGATCAGCTCGGCGAAATTCGCACGCACACCGAGGTATTCGACCACCGTGGAGGGCACGAACAGCTGGGACTCGGACAGGTGCGAGGTGATGATGCCGTCCACCGACTCGGCGGGCAGGCCGGCGTCGTCGAGCGCGGCGGCCGCCAGTTGGGCCCACTGCTCGAGCAGGAATGTCTGCGGCCGCGCCTTGCTCAGTTTCTCGGTGGGCAGTTCGACGAAGCCGACGATCGCGGCCTCACCACGTAACCCCATGTGCTGCGGTTCCTTTCGTCGTCAGGTGGTGGCGGTGCGGCGGGACTGCGCGGCGAAGAAGCGGGCCGCCTCGGCGATCGCCTCCGGGGTGGGCCGGGGCCGCCAGCCCAGCTCGCGCACCGCCTTGCTGTGGTCCATCGGCGACATGATGTGCATCAGCCGCACGGTCAGCGGGCTGAGCCGGGTGTCGCGGCCGCGCAGCCGGGCCACCGCCGCGCTCACCGCGCCGGCGGCCGCCATCAGCCCGATCGGCACGCCGCGTCGCGGTGGTGGGACCCCGACCGCCGCGCAGGCGACCCGGTAGATCTCCCGCGCCGACATGAACCGTTCGGCGACGATGTAGCGTTCCCCGACCCGGCCGCGCTCGCCGGCCAGGACCAGCGCCGCGGCGGCGTCGGCCACGCCGACCACCTCGGCGGCCGCCCCGTCGATGTAGAACGGCAGCCGACCACGCACCGCCGCGGCCACCAGCCCGCCGTGCGGGGTGGGCAGCCAGTCGCCGGGCCCGTAGGTGTTGGCCACACACATCGCCACCCCGGGCAGCCGGCCCGCGCGACTGCGCTCGAGCACCAGCTCCTCGGCGGCCACCCGGGTGCGCACGTACTCGCCGGCGCGGTGCAGCCAGTTGTGCCGGGTCTCCTCGGTGGCCGGGCCGTCGGCGCTGCGGCCGATGGTGGCGATCGAGCTGGTGAACACGAAGCGGCGCAGCCCGGCCGTCTCGGCGACGTCGAGGACCCGGCGCAGCCCCTCGACATTGGTGCGCCACAGCGGCGCCGGGTCGCGCAGCCAGGCCCGGGCGTCGACGACGCAGTAGTACACCTCGTCGCAGCCGGCCATCGCCGCGCGCACCGCCTCGGCGTCGAAGATGTCGCCGTAGTGGCGCTGCACGTCGAGGCCCTCGATCCCCCGGGTGGAACTGGTCGGGCGCAGCAGCACCCGGACCTCGTCGCCGCGCTGCACGAGCAGCCGGGTGACGTGCGAGCCGAGGAAGCCGCTCGCGCCCATCACCAGCTTCGGCATCGTCCCTCCATCCACACGAGCGCTCAGCCCCCGATGAGCGACTCCAGCCAGTCGCGGGCGAAGTAGAGCAGGAACCCGAAGGCCACCACCCATAGCAGCGGGCTGATCTCGCGGGCCTTGCCCACCGCCGAGCGGACGATCACCCAGGAGATGAACCCGACGCCGATGCCGTTGGCGATCGAGTACGAGAACGGCATGGTCACCACGGTGAGGACGACCGGAAGCGCCACCGAGAAGTCGGTGAGGTCGATGTGGCGCAGCTGCGAGCCCATCATCACGCCGACCACCACCAGCGCGGCGGCGGCCACCTCGGTGGGCACGATCGAGGCCAGCGGGGTGATGAACATCGCCGCCAGGAACAGCGCCCCGGTGACCAGGTTGGCCAGGCCGGTGCGCGCGCCCTCCTCGATGCCGGCGCCGGACTCGATGAACACCGTGTTCGACGAGGCCGAGACCGCGCCGCCGACCACCGCGCCGGTGCCCTCGACGACCAGCGCGGACTTCAGCCGCGGGAAGTTGCCCTGCTCGTCGGCCAGCCCGGCCTCCCGGGACAGCCCGGTGAAGGTGCCGACCGCGTCGAAGAAGTTGGCGAACACGATGGTGAACAGCAGCATCGTCGCGGCGATCGCGCCGATGCGCCCGAAGCTGCCGAAGTCGAACGCGCCGACCAGTGCGAAGTCGGGCAGGGCGAACGGGGAGCCGGTCAGCGTGGGCACCGACAGGCTCCAGCCGCCGGGGCGCTCGGTGGCCGGGCCGAGATGCCAGATCGCCTCGACGATCACCGCGACGACGGTGCCGCTGATCAGGCCGATGAGGATGCCGCCCTTGACCCGCTTGGCGACCAGGATCGCGGTGAGCAGCAGGGTGAGGACGAAGATCAGGGTGGGCACCGAGGCGATCGAGCCGGCGCCGCCGGCACCCAGCCCCACCGGCGGCGAGGCCAGCCGGGTCGAGCCGATGAACCCGGCGTCGACCAGGCCGATGAACAGGATGAACAGCCCGATGCCGGCGGTGATGGCGATCTTGAGCTGCATCGGGACGGCGTCGAAGATGAGCCGGCGCAGCCCGGTCACCGCCAGCAGCACGATGATCAGGCCGTTGATGACCACCAGGCCCATGGCCTCCGGCCAGGTGAGCTGGCCGACCACGGTGGTGGCGAGGAAGGAGTTGATGCCCAGGCCGGCGGCGAACGCGAACGGCATCCGGGCGATCACCCCGAACACCACCGTCATCAGGCCGGCCGCCAGCGAGGTGGCCGCCGAGACCTGCGCGAAGTCCAGTCGGTTGCCGACGGCGTCCTCGGATCCCGACAGGATGATGGGGTTCAGCACGATGATGTAGGCCATCGCGATGAACGTCACGACGCCGCCGCGCACCTCCGCGGCGATCGTCGACCCCCGGGCCGAGATCTCGAAGAAGCGGTCAAGTCGATTCATGACACAGAACCCTAGGGTCCGCGGCCGCCCCGCGCGCCGCAGGTGCGGCGGCGCGCCGGGGTTCGGTGCCGCGGACCCTGGTTCGTGTCGGTGGGGTCCCGGGATCCGGTCCCGGGATGAGGCCCGGGATCTGGGCCCCGGGATCTAGGCGCAGTCCTCGCAGATCTGCTCGCCGCCGGCGTCCTTGGCCATCCGGCTGCGGTGGAACACGAGGAAGCAGCGCGAGCAGGTGAACTCGTCGGCCTGCTTCGGGATCACCCGGACGGTCAGTTCCTCGCCGGACAGGTCCGCACCGGGCAGTTCGATCGAGTCGACCGGCTCGGTGTCGTCGTCGAGCACCGCCGTGCGGGTGTCGACCCGGCGGACCGGGAGTTCGTCGAGCGCATCGGATTCGAGATCGTCGACCTTCCGTCGGGGTGCGTCGTAATCAACACTCATGATGCTGCCTCTTGGTCGCTTACGTTCTGTCTTCGCACAGCAGTCAACGGACGCTGATCGCCCCTTGTTCCCGCGTCGCGCCCGGGTCAAACCTGCCGTTGCGAACATCAATGATCGGGTATGCGCGAAGGGGACGCCCCATCGGGACGTCCCCTCGTTCGAACGTGTCGCGCGTCACGCCGGCCGGTGTGCCGACCTGCGCCGTCTGAGCAGGTACGAGAGCCAACGAACATCGAGGTACACGGCGGTCTCCTAGGCGGTCTTGGTGAGCAGCGGCAGGATCCGCTTGCGCTCGGAATTGACATCGGCGAAGTAGTGCAGCGCCTCGTGCACGGAGCCGGCGACCGGGAAGTCGGCGCGGTCGCCGAGCCCGGCCAGCACCCGGCTCACCGCCGGGCTGGGCACGATGCACCAGTCGATGTCGGCGTTGCGGCAGGCCTCGGCGAGCGCGTGCAGCAGCCAGACGCTCTGGGTGGCGAAACCCTCGACACCTGTCAGGTCCACCACGAGCGGCTTCTCCGGCAGGGCGAACCGTTTCACGTGTTCGGTCAGCGGGCCCAGATTCCGGTCGTCGACGGTGCCGCTGACCGTGACGATCATCGCCAGGTGGCGACACTGGGCACGGGCCGTGACACCGGCAACGCTGAACCCGGGGTTGGTCACGGAGATTGCCATGAACATCTCCTTTCGCCGGTTCGCTCCATAACGCTTCAGTCACAAAGCTAGGGCGGCAATCTAAGGCGGTCGGGAGTAGCGATTGAGGCTTCGGTAAGAATCTGCGTCAATTCCGCGGGCGCCGCCCCGGACGGCGCCACGGGTCGTAGTCGGTGATGAGCGGCTCCTGTTGCGGCCGTAGGGCTTCCGGCACGTGCTGCAGGTTGATCCGGACCCGGTACCACAGCGAGCTCGGCCCCCGCATGCCGTCGACCAGGACGTCGGCCGGGGCCAGCCGCGCGGCGGCGGCCGGGTGCCGCCGCCGCCAGTTCTCCAGCGCGGCCAGCGCCTCCGGGCGGGTGCGGGTGCGGGCGACCTCGATCAGCGGCGGCCGCTCGGCGGCCCGCTCGGCGGGGCCGAGCCGCTCGGCCAGCTCCAGCAGCGGCTGCAGCGAGCCGGGCCGGTCGGCCATGCCCTCCCAGGGGTCGCCAAGTGCGGAAAACCGCTGCGGCACCGTGGCGATGGTGAACGCGGCCGGGTCGGCGTCGTCGACCTCGTCCCAGCGCAGCGGGGTCGACACCCGGGCGTCCGGCACGGCGCGCACCGAGTACGCCGACGCCATGGTGCGGTCCTTGGCGTTCTGGTTGAAGTCGACGAACACCCCGTGGCGCTCCTCCTTGTGCCACCGGGCCGTCGCCGCCTGCGGGGCACGCCGCGCCACCTCCCGGGCCACCGCCTCGGCGGCCCGTCGCACCGCGGTGAACGGCCAGTGCGGCTCGATGGCCGCGTAGACGTGGAACCCGCGCGAGCCGGAGGTCTTCGGCCACCCGGTCAGGCCGTGGTCGGCCAGCACGGCGCGCACCACGTGGGCCACCTCGACGACCTGGCGCCAGGGCACCCCGGGCATCGGGTCGAGGTCGATGCGCAGCTCGTCGGGGTGGTCGAGGTCGTCGGCCCGCACCGGGTGCGGGTTGAGGTCCACGCAGCCCAGGTTCACCGCCCACACCAGCCCGGCGGCGTCGCTCACGACGGCCTCGGCGGCCGAGGTGCCGGAGGCGTAGCGCAGCTCGGCCACGGTCACGAAGTCCGGGCGCCGGGCCGGCGCCCGTTTCTGGAACACCGCCTCCTGCTCGACGCCCCGGACGAACCGCCTGAGGATCATCGGCCGGTGTGCGACCCCGCGCAGCGCCCCGTCGGCGACGGCGAGGTAGTAGTGCACCAGGTCGAGCTTGGTCACCCCGATCGCACCGAACACCACCCGGTCCGGATGGGTGACGGTCACGGCGTGGCCCGCGACCTCGAGCGTCAGCGGAGCCGCCATGTGGTCATGCTAGAGACCGGCGCGCCGAATTGAGACCCAGCACACATATGGTGGGGGTGTGCCGAATCTGATGGACATCCCCGCGCAGGCCGTCGGCCGGATCCGGACGCTCGTCGGAGCGTACGGGTCGCGCGGCGCGGCGGAGCTGCACTACCTCCGCAAGATGATCGAGGCCGGTGTGCTGCGGCTGGATGCGCCCCATCATCTGGCCGGACTGCTGGCCGACATGCGGCGGTGGGGCGAGTTCGGTGCGCTCGCCTCGCTCAACGCCCGGCGCCACCCGGACCGGCTCGCCGTCATCGACGACGACGGCGAGATGACCTTCCGCGAGTTCGACGCGGCCGCCCACGCGCTGGCCAACGCGCTGCTGGCCAAGGGGGTGCGGGGCGGCGACGGGGTGGCCGTGCTGGCCCGCAACCACCGCTGGTTTCTGGTCGCGGTGTACGGCGCGGCCCGTATGGGCGCCCGGGTCATCCTGCTCAACACCGAGTTCTCCGGCCCGCAGATCCGCGACGTGTGCGCCCGGGAGGGCGCCAAACTGCTCATCTACGACGACGAGTACGCCGCGGCGGTGGCCGACCTGGAGCCCGAGCTGGGCAAGCTGCGCGCGCTCGGGCACAACCCCGACGACCCGGATGCGCCGGGCGGGTCCGAGGAGACCCTCGCCGACCTGGTCGCCCGGCTGGGCCCGGCGCCCGCGCCGCGGGCCACCCGGCACGCGACGATCATCATCCTCACCAGCGGTACCACCGGTACCCCGAAGGGGGCGGTGCGCAGCGCCCCGCCGTCGCTGGCGCCGGTGGGCGGGATCCTCTCGCACGTGCCGTTCAAGGCGGGGGAGCGGACCGCGCTGCCCGCGCCGATGTTCCACGCGCTGGGCTTTCTGCACTCGACCATCGCGATGATGCTCGGCAACACGCTCGTCCTGCGCCGCCGGTTCCGGTCGGCCACCCTGCTGGCCGACATCGAGCGGTACCGGCCCACCGCGGTGGTGCTGGTGCCGGTGATGCTGTCCCGGCTGCTCGACCAGTTCGAGCAGGCCGACCCGAAGCCCGATCTGTCGTCGCTGCGGATCGTGTTCGTCTCCGGCTCGCAGCTCGGGGCCGAGCTGGCCTCCCGGGCGCTCAAGGAGCTCGGCCCGGTCGTCTACAACCTGTACGGCTCCACCGAGGTGGCGTTCGCCGCCATCGCCCGCCCGCAGGACCTGTCGATCAACCCGGCCACGGTCGGCCCGGTGGTCAAGGGCATCACCGTCAAGATCCTCGACGACAACGGCAACGAGCTGCCGCCGGGGCAGGTGGGCCGGATCTTCGTGCGTAACACTTTTCCGTTCCAGGGCTACACCGACGGCGGCAACAAGCAGATCATCGACGGGATGCTGTCCAGCGGCGACGTCGGCTATTTCGACGAGCACGGGCTGCTCTACGTGTCCGGCCGCGACGACGAGATGATCGTCTCCGGCGGGGAGAACGTGTTCCCGGCCGAGATCGAGGACCTGCTCAACGGCCACCCCGACATCGTCGAGGCCGGCGCGATCGGGGTGGAGGACAAGGAGTGGGGCCAGCGGCTGCGGGTGTTCGTGGTCAGGAAGCCCGGGTCGCAGCTCGACGAGACCGGGGTCAAGCAGTACGTGCGCGACCACCTGGCCCGCTACAAGGTGCCCCGCGACGTGGTGTTCCTCGACGCGCTGCCGCGCAACCCGACCGGCAAGGTGCTCAAGCGGCAACTCAAGGAGCTCGAGGTCTAGGCCGGTTCCGGGCCGAGAAGCTCGCGGAGAGGACGGGGGTGCTAGGCGGCGGTGCCGGGGACGGCCAGGCACACCAGCGAGAACGCCAGCAGGAACCAGCCGGCACCCTGCCAGACCACCCAGGTGCCGCGCGCCTTCCACACCCGGTAGGTGCGCAGGAACGCGCCCAGCGCGCCGACCAGCGCGATGGTCGGGACCGTCGCGGCGGCCGGCAGCCAACGCTCGCCCACCCACGCGTACAGTGCCAGTGCCGCCAGCGCCAGCACCACCACGGTCAGGGTGTACTTCACCGCCGCGCGGTAGGCCGGCGGGTCGTCCCAGTGCTTCTCGACATCGTTGGTGTCGGGGTCGTTGGTGTCGGGCACGTTCACGTCCTCGGGGTTCCCCGCCCCGGCGGTGCGAAACGGACCGCCGGGCTGCTGCGGCAGGGGTTTTACGGTAGGGGGTTGAAGTACCCCGGGCCGCCGTTGACGTACCAGGACAGGCAGCCTGGCCAGTTGCGGCAGGCGATGATCGCGTTGGCGTCCGGCGCGGATCCGCGGATCCGGTTCTGCGGGCCCGGGATGGTGCAGTTCCGCACGTACGGGTTGCCCGGGATCACCCCGCTGTAGCAGGGCTGCGCCACCGCGTCCGGGGCCGCGACGAACGCCGGGACCACCGCCGGCGCGGCGAGCACTCCGAGGGCCGCCGCGCCCGTCACGGTCGCCAAAAGGAAACGCCGGCGCATACCGTCCACGGTACTCCCGGGCGGATGCGCCGGCGCAATCCTTTTCCGCCGGCCCTCGGCGGTCTACGGGTCGCGCGGCAGGCCCAGCAGCCGCTCGGCGATGATGTTCAGCTGCACCTCGGAGGTGCCGCCGTAGATGGTGGTGGCCCGGCTGCCCAGCAGGTAGCCGCTCCAGGTGCCCGGCAGCGAGCCCGGCTCGGCGATCGCCGCGTCGGTACCGAAGGTGTGCACCGCGAACTCGGCGTAGCCCTGCCCGGTCCGCATCGACAGCAGCTTGGAGATGGCCGCGGCGGGCATCGGGTCACCGCCGGCCAGGGTGAGCAGCGTCGAACGCATGTTGAGCACCTTGGCGGCGTAGCCCTCGGCGATGAGCCGGCCGGCGCGGTTCTGGTCGGTCTGGTCGAAGTGCCCGTCGCGCAGGAACTGCACGAAGCCGTCCAGGTTGGCCAGGAACGGCGGCTCGCTGGATCCGATGGACACCCGCTCGTTGGTCAGCGTGTTGCGGCTGACCTCCCAGCCCCGGTTCACCTCGCCGAGCACCATGTCGTCGGGAACGAACACGTCGTCGAGGAACACCGTGTTGAACATGGCGTTGCCGGTCAGCTCGCGCAGCGGCTTGACCTCCACCCCCGGGCTGGACATGTCCAGCAGGAAGTAGGTGATGCCGTTGTGCTTCGGGGCGTCCGGATCGGTCCGGGCCAACAGCGCCCCCCACTGCGAGTATTGGGCGCCGGTGGTCCAGATCTTCTGCCCGGTGATGCGCCAGCCGCCGTCGACCTTGACCGCCTTGGTCGACAGACCGGCCAGGTCCGAGCCCGCACCCGGCTCGGAGAACAGCTGGCACCAGATCATCTCGCCGCGGAAGGTGGGCGGCAGGAAGCGCTGCTTCTGCTCCTCGGTGCCGAACGCCACGATCGACGGGATGATCCAGGCGGCGATGCCGACCTCCGGCCGCTTGACCCGGGCCGCCTGGAACTCCTGGGCGATGATGATCTGCTCCACCGGGGTGGCCGAGCGGCCCCACGGCCGGGGCAGGTGCGGCTGCACCCAGCCGCCCTCGGCGATCGCGGTCACCCGCTGCTCCTTGGGCAGCGCCTTGAGGCCCTCGATCTCGGCGCGGATCTGCTCGCGCAGCTTCTCGGTGTCCGGGTCGAGATCGATGGTCAGCGTGCGCATCCCGGACGCGGTGGCGGTGTCGACCACCTGCTGCGGGTAGTCGGCGAGCCGGCCGAACGAGGCGATGATCACCAGCGCGCGCCGGTAGTAGACGTTGGTGAGGTGCTCCCAGGTGAAGCCGATGCCGCCGTGCACCTGGATGCAGTCCTGGGTGCAGTGCTGGGCGGCGGCCGGGGCCAGGGTGGCCGCCACCGCGGCGGCGAACTCGTAGGACGAGTCCGCCGAGCGGTCGGCCAGCGTCTCGTCGATGGCGCGGGCGGCGTCCCACACCGCGGCGGTGGCCCGCTCGGTGTCGGCGATCATCTCCGCGCACTTGTGCTTGACGGCCTGGAACTGCCCGATCGGGCGGCCGAACTGCTCGCGGATCTTGGCGTACTCCGAAGCGGTGTCGGTGGCCCACCGCGCCACGCCGATCGACTCCGCCGACAGCAGCGTGGTGATGATGGCCCGGGCCAGCGGCCGCGGCAGGTTCGACAGCACCCGGTCCCCGCCGATCTCGACGGCGTTGGCCCGCACGTGCGCGATCGGGCGGGCCGGGTCCAGGCAGGCGACCGGCTCGATCTCGAGCTGGTCGGCGTCGAACACCACCCACTGCTCACCGGAGGTCTCGCTCTCCAGCCCGGCGACCGGCAGCACCAGCACCGAGGCCTGCGCCGCACCGGGCACCGCGCGCACCTCGCCGCGCACCACCAGCGTGTCGCCCTGCCGGGTGGCGGTCAGCCCGGAGTCGATGGCGTAGGCGGCGATCGCCTCGCCGGAGGCCAGCGCGCCCAGCACCTCGGCGTGCGGATCGTGCGCGGCGATGAGCGCGCTGGCGATGACCGACGGCACGAACGGCCCCGGCACCGCGCCGTAGCCGAACTCGGCGACCACGATGGCCAGCTCGAGGATGCCGAAGCCCTGGCCGCCGACCTCCTCGGCCAGGTGCACCCCCTGCAACCCCTGCTCGGCGGCGGCCCTCCAGTACGGCGGCGGATTCGGGATCGGGTTCTCGAGCGCGTCGTGGAGCACCTCCGCCGGCGCCACCCGCGCCACCAGGGACCGCACCGAGTCGGCGAGGTCGTTGTGCTCAGGTGTGATCGCGATGGGCATGGTCGCCTTCCTCGTGTCGTCAGACCCAAACTAACCGGTGGGTTGGGAATGAGGTTACCGTGATCACATCCGGCCCTCCGATGGGTCCCGGGACACGTCGACGGGGTTGCCGGGGGCGACGGGGTTCACCACGTCGGCCAGGGGCCGGCCCTCGGCCAGCCGCCGGCAGTTGTCGATCGCCCGCGCCAGATAGCGGCGCATGGTGTCGACCGTGTACCAGGTGACGTGCGGGGAGACCACCACGTTGTCCAGCGTCAGCAGCGGGTTGTCGGCCGGCACCGGTTCGACGGCGAACACGTCCAGCCCGGCCGCGGCCAGCCGCCCGTCGCGCAGGGCGTCGACCAGCGCGGCCTCGTCGACGATCGCGCCGCGCGCGGTGTTCACCAGCACCGCACCGGGTTTCATCCGGGCCAGGGCGGCGGCGTCGATGAGCCGGTGGGTCCGCTCGGTCAGCGGCAGGTGCAGCGAGACGACGTCGCTCTCGGCCAGCAGGTCGGGCAGCGGCCGCCAGTCCGGATGCCCGTCGTCGTGGGTGCGGGTGTGCAGCACCCGGGCGCCCATCGCCGCGACGATGGTCTCCACCCGCCGGGCGATGTTGCCGTAGCCGACCAGCCCGACGGTGCAGCTGCCCAGGTCGCGCACGGTGTCGCCGAGGGCGGGGTCGGACGGCCAGCCCGCCCCGGCCCGGGTGGCCCGGTCCAGCCGTGGCAGCCGGCGCAGCGCGGCGAGCATGAGCAGCACCGCGCCCTCGGCCACCGAGGCGGCGTTGGCGCCGGGCATGTTGGCCACCGCGATGCCGAGTTCGGTGGCGGTGGCCACGTCGATGGTGTTCACCCCGGCGCCGAGCTTGTGCACCAGCCGGCAGCGTCGCGCCCGACGCAGGTCGTCGCCCGAAAGCGGCCGCAGCACATGCCAGATCACGTCGGCGTGCGGCAGTTCGGCGTGGAACGTCGCGTCGTCGTCCTCGGCGCAGTACCGGATGTCGAGCCAGTCGCGCTCCGGGTCGCAGCAGTCCCGGGCGGTGCGGCCCGGGGCGAAGTGGGCGAGCACCCGCAGTGCCCCCGTTCGGCGGTCCACCGGGCTCAGTCCTTGTACAGGTCCGCCACGGCCAGCACGTCGAGGATGGCGGCGAGCTGGTCGACGAGCCGGTCCGGTTCCAGCCGCACCTCGCCGGCCAGCCAGGCGCTCAGCGTCTGGCCGACCCCGCCCACCACGAAATGCGAGACGGCCTTGATGCGTTCGTTCTCCGGCAGCTGCAGGGTGGCCTCCACGTGCCGGCCGGACAGCATCGCGAACAGCGCGTGCGACTCCTCCCGCTTGCGCACCACCACCGCGTTGGACAGCTGCCGGCTGAACAGCAGCCGGCCCATCCGGGGGTCCTCGGAGATGGCGCGCACGATGTTGGCCATGCCGGCCCGGGTCTGCTCCCGGCGCGGCGCGGCGGCCACCGCCGCCTGGGTGGTGGCCGCGATCTCGTTGACCACCCGGTCGAACACGGCCGAGACGAACGCGTCCTTGTCGGTGAAGCTCTCGTAGAAGTAGCGCATGGTCAGCCCGGCCTGGCGGCAGATCGCCCGCACGGTCAGCTCGGCCGGATCCCGCTGCTGGCCGCCGAGCAGCTCGAGTCCGGCCTCGAGCAGCCGGTCCCGGCGCTGCGCGACGCGCTCGGCGGGGTCGACGCCCCGGTACGGCCGGACCTGCCGGTTCGTGCTGGCCATGGGCACCATCTTGGCACTTGACACGGCCCGAAACGCAGCGGCAGGATTCGGGAAACAGGCGTTTCCACATTTCCGTCGAGGAGGGGCGATGACGCTGGCCGAACCGATTCCCCATGTCGAGCGCGGCGTCAGCGATCCCCCGCGGCCCCGGAACCACCCGCCCCGGCGGCCCACCCTGTTCGGGCGCCGGGCGAGCTTCGACGACGGCCTGATGGGGGTGGCGCTGCTGGCCGGCCCGGCCAACGTCGTGATGCAGCTGGCCAACCCGGGCGTGGGCTACGGGGTGGTGGAGAGCCGGGTGCACAGCGGCCGCACCGACCTGCACCCGATCAAGCGGGCCCGCACCACGTTCACCTACCTGGCGGTGGCCACCCGCGGCAGCGACGCGCAGAAGGCCGCCTACCGCCGCGCGGTCAACAAGCAGCACGCCCAGGTGTTCTCCACCGAGGACAGTCCGGTGCAGTACCACGCCTTCGACAAGGAACTGCAGCTGTGGGTGGCGGCCTGCCTGTACAAGGGCGGCGTCGACGTGTTCCGGATGTTCGTCGGTGAGATGGACGACGAGACCGCCGACCG
This sequence comes from uncultured Mycolicibacterium sp., assembly GCF_937941905.1. GTDB lineage: Bacteria > Actinomycetota > Actinomycetes > Mycobacteriales > Mycobacteriaceae > Mycobacterium. Next base: position 28,918 of record NZ_CALDGS010000016.1, read on the forward strand.
GCACTACCGGGAGAGCGTCACCATGGGCAGCACCCTGCAGGTGCCGCCGGAGATGTGGCCGCCGGACCGCAAGGCGTTCGACGAGTACTGGCGGGAGCAGCTCGAGACCCGGATCCACATCGACGACCGGGTCCGCGACTACCTGTATCCGATCGCCGCCGGGCGGCCGAAGAACTCGCCGCTGCCGCCGGGACTGCAGCGCCGGATGGACGACCTGGGGCTGCTCATCACCACCGGCTTCCTGCCGCAGCGGTTCCGCGACGAGATGCGGCTGCCGTGGGACGCCGACCGGCAGCGCCGGTTCGACCGGATCATCACCGGCATCCGCGCCCTCAACGACCTGGCGCCGCGGGTGGTCCGGCAGTTCCCGTTCAACGCGCTGCTGCACGACCTGGACTGGCGGATCCGCACCGGCCGTCCCCTGGTGTAAGCCCGGCCGGTCACCCGGACCCCGCCGGGCGCGCTGCGACCTCCCTCACCGAGGCCCCCGTGCACCTCGACAGTTAGCTTTGGCAATGCTAACTTTCTCGGCACGTTAGGTAAGGCTAAGGAGAGTAGCGGGGTGGTCCGTCCGGACCTGGACCACGCCGGGGAAACCAGATGGATATCGCCAGTTCGACCACCGAAACGCGGCCCGCACCGGGTGTCGCCGCGGCGCGGGTGGACCGTGACGTCATCACCCGCTTCGCCACCTGCTGCCGCGCCCTCGGGCTGGATGTCAACGGTCGCCGCCGCCCCGCCGACCTCGCCGCCGCCCGCACCGGCTTCGCGGCGCTGACCCGTATCGCCCACGACCAGTGCGACGCCTGGACCGGCCTGGCGGCCGCCGGGGACACCTCCGCCGCGGTGCTGGCCGCGGTGTGGCGCACCGTCGAGACCGCCGGCGCGCTGCAGCGCCACATCGACCTGCCCGCCGGCACCCTCGGGTTCGACTACGACAGCGGCCTGTACCTGCGCTTCCGCGCCACCGGCCGGGACGACTTCGCGCTCGCCCACGCCACCGCGCTGGCCGACGCCGGCCGCTACGCCGAGGCCGACGCGCTCATCGCCGCGGTCGCCGACGCCCGGCCGGGCTGGCGCGAGGGCCGGTGGGTCCGGGTGGCGCTGCACTACCGCGCCCAGCGCTGGTCGGACGTGGTGCGGCTGCTCACCCCGGTCGTCAACGACCCCGACCTCGACCCGGCCTACCAGCACGCCGCGCGCATCGCGCTGGGCATCGCGCTGGCCCGGCTGGGCATGAACGCCCCGGCGCTGAGCTACCTGGAGGATCCGTCCGGGCCGGTGGCGGTCGCCGCGGTGGACGGCGCCCTGGCCAAGGGCCTGGTGCTGCGCGCCCAGGGCGAGGACGACGAGGCGGCCGAGGTGCTGCAGGACCTCTACGCCGCCCACCCCGAGCACGCCGAGGTCGAGACCGCGCTGCTGGACAACAGCTACGGGCTGCCCACCACCACCGCGGCCCGCATCGAGGCCCGCACCGACCCCTGGGACCCGGCCACCGAACCCGGCGAGGCCGAGTTCGTCGACCCGGGCGCCCAGGAGCGCAAGGCCGAACTGCTGCGCGAGGCGGAGGCCGAGCTCGCCGAGTTCATCGGCCTCGACGAGGTGAAGTACCAGGTGGCCCGGCTCAAGAGCTCGGTGGCGATGGCCGTCAAGCGCCAGGAGCGCGGCCTGTCGGTGGCCAACCGCGCCAACCACCTGGTGTTCGCCGGGCCGCCGGGCACCGGCAAGACCACCATCGCCCGCGTGGTCGCCAAGATCTACTGCGGCCTGGGCATTCTCC
>NZ_CALDGS010000017.1 GCF_937941905.1 uncultured Mycolicibacterium sp.
CGAACTGCTCGGCGTAGACCTCGGCGTGGGCCATTACCGTCCACCCCAGGTCACCGGGGCGATCGGCCCGGCGCAACTCCATCACGTCCGCACCCCCTCGAAACCACTGAAACGAGTGTTTCAGTGGCGGTAGCCTAACCCCGTGCCCGCCGAGACGACAACCGATTCCCCGCGCCGCCGTGAACTGCTCGAGTCCGCCTACCACTACGCGCTGCAGCACGGCCTGGCCGAAATGTCACTGCGTCCGCTGGCGGCCGCGATCGGCTCGAGCCCGCGGGTGTTGGTCTTCCTGTTCGGCAACAAGGACGGTCTGGTGCGCGCGCTGCTGGAGCGGGCCCGCGCCGACGAGCTCGCCCTGCTGGAACGCATCCACCCGACGGCCGGCCTGGCCCGCGCCGTCGCGGAGCTCTGGGCGTGGCTGGCCGCCGAGGAGCACCGCGGGCTGTTACGGCTGTGGGTCGAGGCCTACGCCCGCTCGCTGATCGATCCCGGCGGGGTGTGGGCCGGCTTCGCCCGGGCCACCGTCGAGGACTGGCTGGCCCTGCTCGCCGACTGCCAACCGGCCGAGCGGCGCGACACCGCGGCGGCCGTGGCCGAGCGCACCCGGGCACTGGCGATCCTGCGCGGAGCACTGCTGGACCTGCTCGCCACCGGCGACCGGCAACGGCTGGATGCCGTGGTGGCCCGCGAGGTCGAACTGCGCGACGCCGGCTGACCGGGGCGGGTTCAGCCCCGCTTCGTCAGGTCGTAGGTGACCATGATGTCGACCGGAACCGGGCACAGGTCGGAGGCCCGGAGTTCGGCCGGGGTGACGGTGCGCGTGCACTCCACCACCTCGCCGCCACTCCCGTACAGCTTGTACGTTCCCCGCCAACGGCCCTCTTCGGCCCGGTTCAACGTTGTGCCCTGGGCGTCCAGCGCGACACAGTCGGGACCGCACGGCGTGAACACCCAGGTGGTGACCTGAGGTCCCCTGAAATCACCGATCGCCCCCGTCACCGTCGCGGTGTACGGACCCGACGGCGCATCGTCGTCGGCTGTCGCGACGCCGGCGGACCCGAGTGTCAGGCCGGCCAGTGTGATCCCGGCGACACCCCCCGAACAGAACATCCCCGAAAACCTGCGCATGGCATCCTCCCCCGTTCTGCATGCGTGGTCACCGGATGGTAACGCCGACAGCACGCCTGTGTACGTGAAAGCGACGGACCGTCGGACTACCGATTCCTGCCGAAATTCGTTGCGAGCGGGAGGAAAACGTCGTCGACGATCTCGCGGATGACCTCGCCGGGCACCGCGGCCATCGTCATGAGCAGCTCGTGGCGCACCAGATCCACCGGCAGCGCGACGATCCGGGCCGGCGGTGTCGCCGTGAGCTCGCCACGTGCCACGGCCCGCGCCACGATCGTCTCCATTGCGCTCGGCCCCTCGGGGACGAACAGTTCCCGCAGCCGCTGCGGCGAGCCGCCGGCCTGGTCGAAGTACGCCCCGAGCCGGGCTGCGATGAGGCCGATCGCACCGGAGCGCCGGCGGTTGAACTCGGTCAGCAGTGCCAGCACGTCATCCCGCAGCGAGCCGGTGTCCGGGACCGGGATGCGGTCGACCGCCCCGCGGTGCCGCAGCACCGCCTCGAGCAACGCGATTCGCCCCGGCCAGCGGCGGTACAGCACCGACCGTGCGGTGCCGGCGCGGGCCGCGACCGCCTCGATGGTGAACCCCTCGTAGCCGGTCTCGATCAGCTGCTCCCAGCCGGCCTGCAGGATCGCCGACTCCAGCGCAGCGCCGCGGCGGCGTTGGGCACCCGAGCCTGTAGAGGACACTTGCGTAGCTTATCGCGCGCGCGTAGCGTCGGGACATAAGAAACAGTTCTGTAGCTAAGGGGAGTTCCGTGGCGCGAAAAGCCCTGATCAGCGGGGCCGGCATCGCCGGACCGGCGCTGGCGTTCTGGCTGGCCGAGTCCGGCTGGGAGGTGACCGTCGTGGAACGGGCCGACCGGCTGCGCACCAGCGGCTACCCCGTCGACATCCGGGGCACCGCCGCCGAGGTCGTCGACCGGATGGGACTGTCCGCAACGGTGCGCGCCGAGCAGTACCGCCACGTCCCGGTCACCGTGCTGAGCCCCGCCGGGCGTCCGCTGACGCGGCTGGACTTCGGCGACGTCGTCAACGACGCCTCCGCCGGTGACATCGAGATCACCCGCGGGGCGCTGACCCGGATCCTGTACGAGGCCGGCGAGGGCAAGGTCGACTACGTCTTCGGGGACACCGTCACCGGCCTGACCCAGCGCGACACCGGGGTCGAGGTCACCTTCCGGCACCGCCCGGCCGGGACCTTTGACGTGGTGGTCGGCGCCGACGGCATCCACTCGCGGATCCGCGCCCTGGCCTTCGGTGACGAGACGCGGTTCCTGCACCATCTCGGGGCCTGCGTGGCCATCTGGGACCAGTCGAGCGTGCCGTTCCCGCCCGGCAGCGCGGTCCTGTACTCCCATCCGGGTCGCACGGCGGTGGTCGAGCGGCCCGCCGACGCCGACGTGGCCCGGGTCTTCATGCCCTTCGCCCACCCGTCCCCCGGTTCGGTCGACCGTCACGACCGCGCCGCGATCACCACCGAGTTGCGCCGTGCCTTCGCCGGGGATCGTTGGCGGACAGCGGAATTCATCGACACGTTGACCGACGCCGAGGACGTCTACTTCGACACGGTCAGTCAGGTGCGGATGGACCGGTGGAGCACCGGACGGGTGGTGCTCGTCGGTGACGCCGCCTACGCCCCGGCCTTCCTGTCCGGGCAGGGCACCAGCCTCGCGATCACCGGCGCCTACGTGCTGGCCGGCGAACTCGTCCGGTACGATGACCCGCACGCCGCGTTCGACGCCTACGAGCGGCGGTTGCGCGGATATGTGACGAGCAACCAACGGCTTTCCCTGCGCGCCGATTCACTCGTGCTGGCCCGTACCCGCGTCCGGCTGTGGCGGCGCAATCTCGCGCTGCGGTCACGGCCCTGGCTGCGGCGGTTCGGGCTCGACCCGGTCCGCGATGCCGAACTGCGGGCCGCGGCCGTCGACCTGGAACTGGCCGCGCACGATCTGCGGCTTATCTCGTCGCCAACGACGTTGTGCGGCAAGCCCACTCACCCCGCGATGTGACCGGCGCCACGTCTGCGGGTCGCAAATCGCCTGGAATGTACCCAAACTCACACGACGGAAGTTTGCGTAACACACCGTTAACACGGACCATGGAGGTACGCGGACACCAAGCGGTACCCGCGTACCTCGAGAAACTCCCCGCGACCCGGGGACACGTAGGAGTGATAGTTATGTCCTTCGCGCAACTCCGTGAGAAGAAGCGCGAGATCCAGCGTCGGCGTCTGTACGCCCGCATCTGCGCACTGCCGAATTCGACGGTGCGGGAGGAGTTGATCGCGATCGCGCAGCGCCACGAGCGCAGCAACGCCTGACGCGAACCCTTCGCAGTTCAGAGCCGGCGGCCCGCGAGGGCGCCGGCTCTGCTCGTATCCGGGCCCCGGTCACGGTGCCCGGATACGAGCGGCCCGGTCAGAGCTTGCCGTCGAGGAACTCGGCGTAGGCCGGCAGGTCCAGCTGGCCGTGCCCGGACAACCCGATCACCACGACCTGCTCACGCGGGTCGTCGGCGACATGCCTGGCCGCCGCCGCGATGGCGTGGGTGGACTCCGGTGCCGGCACGATGCCCTGGGTCCGGGCGAACTGCACCCCGGCGGCGAACGCGTCGCGCTGGGTGATCGCCACCGCCTCGATCAGGCCGAGTTCGACGGTGTGGCTGAGCGCGGGCGCCATGCCGTGGTAGCGCAGCCCGCCGGCGTGGATCGGGTCCGGCACGAAGTCCATGCCCAGGGTGTGCATCTTCAGCAGCGGGGTCAGCCCGGCCACGTCGCCGTGGTCGTAGCGGTACTCGCCCTGGGTGATCGACGGGCAGGCGGCCGGCTCGGCGGCGACCACCCGCGGGTTGGACCGGCCGTGGATCTTCTCCCGCAGGAACGGGAACGCCAGCCCGCCGAGGTTGGAACCGCCGCCGGCACAGCCGAACACCACATCGGCGCCGTCGGGCTCGACCTGGGCGAGCTGGGCGACCGCCTCCTGGCCGATCACGGTCTGATGCAGCACCACGTGGTTGAGCACACTGCCGAGCGCGTAGCGGGCGTCGGGGTCGTTCGCGGCCACCTCCACTGCCTCGCTGACCGCCATGCCGAGGCTGCCGGTGGTGTCCGGATCCCTGGCCAGGATCGCCCGGCCGGCCTCGGTCAATGTCGACGGGCTGGAGTGCAGCGTGCCGCCGTAGGTGCGGATCAGATGCCCGCGGTAGGGCTTGGACTCGTAGGAGGCGCGGACCTGCCACACCTCCACGTCCAGGCCGAACTGCGCCCCGGCGAAGGCCAGGGCGCTCCCCCACTGCCCCGCACCGGTCTCGGTGGTGAGCTTCTTCACCCCGTCGATCGCGTTGTAGTAGGCCTGCGCCACCGCCGAATTGGTCTTGTGGCTGCCCACCGGGCTGACGCCCTCGTACTTCACGTAGATCCGTGCGCCGGTGTTCAGCGCCCGCTCGAAGCGACGCGCCCGGATCAGCGGCGAGGGCCGCCACATCGCGTAGATCTCCCGCACCGGTTCCGGGATCTCGATGTAGGTCTCGGTCGACACCTCCTGCTCGATCAGTCCGCTGGCGAAGATCGGCGCGAGATCCTCCGGGGTGACCGGTTCCCTGGTGCCCGGGTGCAGGTGCGGCGGGATCGGCTCGTCGAGCTCGGCCGCCAGGTTGTACCAGTGCGTCGGCACCTCGACGGTCACGAGATCCGGATGGGTGGCGTCGGCCTGCTGCGTCATGCCCGCTACTGTAGTGCGCCCCCGGAGCGGGCTGACCTGCGGCTACCGCGAGCCCGCGGTGCTCACCACACGCCGTCGGACACGACGTAGCCGCCCCGGCCGCCGAGCGGCACCACCGTCTGCGGATCCACCGGCGGGAACGGCCCGGCCTTCACCCCGAGCAGCTCGTCGACACCCCGCACGCCGGCCAGCGCGGCCGCCGGCGCCAGATCCGCGGCGTCGGCGTCGTAGGAGTCGAACCACGGCAACCCGGCCTCGACATAGGCGTCCCGGTCCACCGGTGTCGGCGGCGGCACCTCACCGGTGATGGCGGTCCACTGCGCCGCCGAGCACAGATGCACGAACACCCGCTTCGCGCCGGCCTCGTCGTAGTCCGACAGCGGCCGCTCGTCGGCGTAGACCTCCTGCCGCATCCGGCCACCCGCACCCAGCCCCATATCGGCACAGGCGAGTACCGCACAACCGTCCTGATCGTCGAACGCCGACCCGTCGGACGAGGCGACCGGCTGTGCGGCCCGCCAGCGCGCCAGCGCCTGCGGGGTCAGCCCGACCGCCCGCAGCTGGATCCCGCCGTGGTCCTCGCGGCCGGTAAGCTGCGACTCGACCGTGACTCCGGCGCCGAGCGGCACCGCGACGAACTGTCGGATAAAGCCCGCCCCGGCGTTGATCCCGTCCAGCCAGGGCTGCTCCGGCAGCACGACGTAGTTCTGCGGCTCCCGGTCCAGCCGCTCCGCCCAGGGCCGGCCGCTGACCGCGCACACCTTGCCGACGCCGACCTGCAGCGCCGCCGGCTCGTCGGCTTCGAAGTCCAGCCACAGTGCCTCTCGCTGGTAGATCGGCAGCATCACCCCGCCCCGCGCCAGCCACTGCGCCGGCGCGGTATCCGGATAGTCGCTCACCCGGCGCAGCGGAAACCGGCCCAACCCCGGCGGCAATGGGTGCAGCCCGGACTCCGGGATCCGCAGCGTGCGCTGGAACGTCACCCGCACCGGACCGATCACGAGCCGATCCCGCTCGATCCTGACCCCCGTGTCCGCCGTCATGTGCTCCTCCCCTTCCGGTCGGAACCCTTCCTAGCAGCCGGCTCCGACAAGCCCGGTCGCCGAGCACGTCCTCGCTACTATCCGCGGTAGTAGGGGCGGTACGCTATGGGCCGTGAATTCCCCGGCAAACGGTGCGGGCACACTGCGTGGCGCCCTTGTCGGGTTCTGGTCCGCGGCGCTGTCGGCGCTGGCCCACGGCGTCGCCGGCGGTCACCTGCCGGGCGGCGGGACGGTGGCCGTCCTGGTGCTGGCCTGCGCGGCGGTCGGCGCGCTGGCGGGCGCGTTGTTCGCCGAGGATCGCCGATTCCAACTGCTGCTGCTCACCGGGGCGCTGCTGTCCGGGCAGGCGGTCGGTCACGTCGTGCTGACCGCGGCCGCCGGCCCCGGCGCCCACGGCGCACCCCCGGTCTCGGTCGGGATGGTGCTCATGCACCTGCTCGCCGCGGTGGTGTGCGCGGTGCTCATCAGTCTGGTCGAGCACCTGTACGCGGTGTGCGCGTCGGCACTGTGCTGGCTGCGCCTGTTCTTCGCCGCTCGGTCGCGTCCGGCGCGGGTGGCGCTCTCCTGGCCGACGGAACCGCCCGTCGTGCCTCGTCTCGTGGTCGCCCCGGGCGGAACACGCGCTCCGCCTGCGTATTCCTGCCGCTGACCGGCGCTTTTACATCACCCGGTGACGCCCGTTGTGCACCGGGCCGTAATCGCCTGCCCCCGAAACGATTCCGGGGTGCAGGACCTAGTCAGGCAGGACCGCAGGCGTGCGGTGGCGCATGCGTTGCGCTGCCCGTCGGCGGATGACACCACGAGGAACGAATCGATGACTGTTTCCAGGAAGGTTGCCGTACCGATGTGCGGCATCGCACTCGTCTCTGTCGCCGCGCTCGGGGCGTGGCAGCTGCTCGACCCGGCCCCCGAGCAGGTCACCTCGAGCAAGGTGGTCAGGACCGAGATACCGCTTCCCGGCCACGACCACCCAACCCACAGCCACCACCACGACCATGCCGACCATGCCGGTCCCGAGCACGCCGGGCAGGACCATGCCGCCCACGCCGCGGCGGGGCACGAGCACACCGGCCACGCGGGACACGCCGCCGGTGAGCATGCGGAACACGACAACACCCACGGTGACCACGATGATCACGGCGACCACGGGGACCATGCCGGTCACGGCGTGCTGTTGGCCGCCGGGCACAGCCACGACGCCCACGGTGGGCACGCCGGCCACGGTGCCGGCGCCGGTGGCCATGGCGGGCACGGTGGCCATGGCGGCGGGGATGACCACAGCGGACACGGCGGCGGAGGCGGCCACGCCGACCATGGCGGGCATACCGGTGGTGGGGATGACCATTCCGACCATGGCGGGCATACCGGTGGTGGGGATGACCATTCCGA
>NZ_CALDGS010000018.1 GCF_937941905.1 uncultured Mycolicibacterium sp.
TTCACCGGCGAGACCACCACCGGCCGGCTGATCATGCAGTACGCCAGCCAGAACCTCATCCCGGTCACCCTGGAACTCGGCGGCAAGAGCCCGAACATCTTCTTCGCCGACGTGCTCGCCGCCGACGACGACTTCCGGGACAAGGCGCTGGAGGGGTTCGCGCTGTTCGCGCTGAACCAGGGCGAGGTGTGCACCTGCCCGTCCCGCGCGCTCATCCAGGCCGACATCTACGAGGAGTTCCTGGAACTGGGCACCAAGCGGGTGCAGGCGATCAAGCAGGGCAACCCGCTGGACACCGAGACGATGATCGGCGCACAGGCCTCCAACGACCAGCTGGAGAAGATCCTGTCCTACATCGAGATCGGCAAGAGCGAGGGCGCCCGGCTGGTCACCGGCGGCAACCGGGCCGACCTCGGGGGCGATCTGTCCGGCGGCTACTATGTGGAACCGACGATCTTCGCCGGCAGAAACAACATGCGGATCTTCCAGGAGGAGATCTTCGGGCCGGTCGTGGCGGTCACCAGCTTCACCGACTACGACGACGCGATCAGCATCGCCAACGACACCCTCTACGGGCTCGGTGCCGGTGTGTGGAGCCGCAACGGGAACACCGCCTACCGGGCGGGTCGTGACATCAAGGCCGGCCGGGTGTGGACCAACTGCTACCACCAGTACCCCGCCCACGCCGCCTTCGGCGGTTACAAGCAGTCGGGCATCGGCCGTGAGACCCACAAGATGATGCTCGAGCACTACCAGCAGACGAAGAACTTGCTGGTGTCGTACAGCACCAAAGCGCTGGGCTTCTTCTGACCAACCACGGGCGTGCGCCCGCGCGCATCCTTGCTCGCCGCGCGCGGGCGCACACCCGGGCCCAGACCGTAAAGGAGTTGAGGACCGTGGCTCCCACCCGGGCAGCCGCCGCGCATCGCGACAGCATCACCGATCCGGAGGAGTTCTGGCTGGCGGCCGCCAAGGCCGTCGACTGGCACACCTGGCCCACCGGGGCGCTCGAGCATCCCGAACCCGACGTATGGCGCTGGTTCCCCGACGGGGAGCTCAACACCTGCCACAACGCGCTGGACCGGCACGTCGCCGCCGGTCACGGCGACCGGACCGCGCTGATCTTCGACTCGGCGATGACCGGCACCCGGGCCCGGTTCAGCTACCGGGAACTCACCGACGCGGTGGCCCGGTTCGCCGGGGCGCTGCGCGGACTCGGGGTGGGCGTCGGCGACCGGGTGGTCATCTACCTGCCGATGATCCCCGAGGCGGTGGTGGCGATGCTGGCCTGCGCCCGGCTCGGCGCGATCCACTCGGTGGTGTTCGGCGGGTTCGCCGCCGCCGAGCTGGCCGCCCGCATCGACGACGCCCGGCCCGCCGTGCTGCTCACCGCCTCCGGCGGGCTGGAGCCCGGCCGCACCGTGGCGTACCTGCCGACCGTGGCCAAGGCGCTCGAGCTGACCGCGCATCCGCCGCGCACCGTGGTGGTCAAGAACCGTCCGCAGATCCCCGGCGACGCCTCCTGGCGGGACGGCTGGCTGGACTGGGACGGGCTGCTCGCCGGCGCGGCGCCGGTCGAGCCGGTGCCGGTGCCCGCCACCCACCCGCTGTACATCCTCTACACCTCGGGCACCACCGGCCGGCCCAAGGGCGTGGTGCGCGACCACGGCGGCCACGCGGTCGCGCTGACCTGGTCGATGGCCAACATCTACGACATCGGCCCGGGCGAGGTGCTGTGGACCGCCTCCGACGTGGGCTGGGTGGTCGGCCACTCCTACATCGTCTACGCCCCGCTGCTCACCGGTGCCACGACGGTGCTCTACGAGGGCAAGCCGGTCGGCACCCCGGACGCCGGGGCGTTCTGGCGCGTGGTCGACGACTACGGGGTCAAGGCGCTGTTCACCGCGCCCACCGCGCTGCGCGCCATCCGCAAGGAGGACCCGGAGGGCGCCGAGCTGCGCAACTACCGGCTGACCTCGCTGCGCACGCTGTTCGCCGCCGGCGAGCGGCTCGACCCGCAGACCTACCACTGGGCGTCGCGGCTGCTGGACCGCCCGGTCATCGACCACTGGTGGCAGACCGAGACCGGCTGGGCCATCTGCGCCAACCCGCGCGGGCTGGAGCCGCTGCCGGTCAAACCCGGCTCGGCGTCGGTGCCGGTGCCCGGGTTCGACGTGCGGGTGCTCGACGGCGCGGGCCGCGAGGTTCCGCCCGGCCAGGAGGGCAACATCGCCGTCCGACTGCCGCTGCCGCCCGGTGCGCTGCGCACGCTGTGGGGCGACCACGGCCGGTTCGTGTCGTCCTACCTCAACGCGTTCCCCGGCCACTACGCCACCGGCGACACCGGCTACATCGACGCCGACGGCTACGTGTTCGTGCTCGGCCGCAGCGACGACGTCATCAACGTCGCCGGGCACCGGCTGACCACCGGCTCGATGGAGGCCGTGGTGGCGACCCACCCCGCGGTCGCCGAGTGCGCGGTGATCGGCGTGCCCGACGAGGTCAAGGGTGATCGTCCGGTGGCGTTCGTGGTGCTCAAGGCGGGCACCCGGGCCGACCCGGCGACGCTGGCCGCCGAGGTGGTGGCCGCGGTGCGCGGCGAGATCGGGCCGGTGGCCGCGCTCAAGGAGGTGCACGTGGTGCCGGCGCTGCCCAAGACCCGGTCCGGCAAGATCCTGCGCCGCACCATGCGGCAGGTCGCCGCGGGGACGGACTACACCGTGCCCGCGACGATCGAGGACCCGGCGGTGCTCGACGCGCTCGCCGAAATCCTCGCCAGGCCCGCCCCGTAGGGTGTGGGGCATGCTCGACTACGTCCGCGACGCCGCCGAGATCTACCGGCAGTCGTTCGCGACGATCCGCGCCGAGGCGGACCTGTCCCGCTTCCCCGCCGACGTGGCGCGGGTCGTCGTGCGGCTCATCCACACCTGCGGCCAGGTCGACCTGACCGACCACATCGCCTACACCCCGGACGTGGTGACCCGCGCACACGCCGCCCTGGCCGCCGGGGCACCGATCCTGTGCGACTCGTCGATGGTGGCCGCCGGCATCACCCGCCGCCGGCTGCCGGCCGACAACGAGGTGGTCTCGCTGGTCGCCGACCCGCGCGCGCCGGAGCTGGCCGCGAAGCTGGGCACCACCCGCTCGGCGGCGGCGGTGGACCTGTGGGCCGACCGGCTCGCCGACGCGGTGCTGGCCATCGGCAACGCCCCCACCGCGCTGTTCCGGCTGCTCGAACTGATCGACGAGGGCGCGCCGGTGCCGGCCGCCGTACTCGGCGGGCCGGTCGGGTTCGTCGGCTCGGCGCAGTCCAAGGAGGAGCTCATCGCCCGCCCGCGCGGCATGTCCTACCTGGTGGTGACGGGCCGGCGCGGCGGCAGCGCGATGGCCGCGGCGGCGGTGAACGCGATTGCGAGCGAACAGGAATGAGCAGGGGCACGCTGTACGGGGTCGGGCTGGGGCCCGGTGACCCGGAACTGGTGACGGTCAAGGCCGCACGGGTGATCGGCGCGGCCGACGTGGTGGCCTACCACAGCGCCCGGCACGGCCACAGCATCGCCCGGCGAATCGCCGAGCCGTACCTGCGGCCCGGCCAGATCGAGGAGCACCTGGTCTACCCGGTCACCACCGAGGCCACCGACCATCCCGGCGGCTACACCGGCGCGATGGAGGACTTCTACACCGAGGCCGCGGCCCGCATCGCCGCCCATCTGGACGCCGGGCGCGACGTGGCACTGCTCGCCGAGGGCGACCCGCTGTTCTACAGCTCCTACATGCACATGCACACCCGGCTCACCGAGCGGTTCGACGCGGTGATCATCCCCGGGGTGACCTCGGTGAGCGCGGCGTCGGCCGCCACCGCCACCCCGCTGGTGCAGGGCGACGAGGTGCTGTCGGTGCTGCCCGGCACGCTGCCCCCGGCCGAGCTGACCCGCCGGCTGACCGACACCGACGCCGCGGTGATCCTCAAGCTCGGCCGCTCCTATCCCGCGGTGCGCCAGGCCCTCTCCGATGCCGGTCGGCTCGACGAGGCGTTCTACGTGGAGCGCGCCTCCACCGCCGACCAGCAGGTGCTCCCGGCCGCCGAGGTGGACGACGAGCGGGTGCCGTACATGTCGCTGGCGCTGCTGCCGGGCCGCTACGGCCGCCCCGGCCCGGACCGGTCCGGCAGCGTCGCGGTGATCGGGCTGGGCCCGGGCGACCCGCGCTGGATCACCCCGGAGGCGCGCGAGGAGCTCGCCGCCGCAACCGATCTCATCGGCTACGGCCCCTACCTGGACCGGATTCCCAAGCGCACCGGCCAGCACCGTCACCCCAGCGACAACCGCGACGAACCGGCCCGCGCCCGGCTGGCCTGCGAGCTGGCCCGGCAGGGCCGCGCGGTGGCGGTGATCTCCTCCGGCGACCCGGGGGTGTTCGCGATGGCCACCGCGGTGCTCGAGGAGGCGCAGCGGTGGCCGGACGTGCCGGTGCGGGTGTACCCGGCGATGACCGCGGCACAGGCGGTGGCCAGCCGGGTGGGCGCCCCGCTGGGCCACGACTACGCGGTGGTGTCGCTGTCGGACCGGCTCAAGCCGTGGGACGTCATCGCCCGGCGCATCGAGGCCGCCGCGGCCGCCGACCTGGTGCTGGCGATCTACAACCCGGCCTCCAAGAGCCGCACCTGGCAGGTCGGGGCGATGCGCGACCTGCTGCTGGCCCACCGCGGCCCGGACACCCCGGTGGTGATCGGCCGCGACGTGGGCGGGCCCACCGAGCGGGTGTCGGTGGTGCGGTTGGCCGACCTGGACCCGGCGCTGATCGACATGCGCTGCCTGCTCATCGTCGGCTCCACGCAGACCCGGTGGTACACCGGCCCGCACGGGGACCGGGTGTTCACCCCGCGCCGTTACCCGGCCTGAGCGGTCCCGTGCGGTTTCGTTGACAGCGGTCAGCGGGACTCGATAGTGTCCGGCGTCACACCGGACGGAAGGACACGCTCAATGACGGCGGCTCTGTCGATCCCGCGGTCTCCTGCCGACGTGACCCCGCAGTGGCTCGGTGCGGTGCTCGGGGTGCCGGTGCGGCACGCCGAGACCGAACCGATCGGCACCGGCCAGACCGGCGCCACCTACCGGGTGACGGTGGCCTACGCCGACGCCCCCGGCGACCTGCCGGCCAGTTTCGCGGTGAAGCTGCCCGCCCAGGACGAGTCCGTCGCCGAGCGGGTGGCGCTGGGCTACCGCGCCGAGCACGCCTTCTACACCCGGGTGGCCCCGCACATGGCGGTGCCGGTTCCGCACTGCTACCACTGCGAGATCGCCCGCGACGGCGCGGAGTTCGTGATGCTGATGGCCGACCTCGCGCCGGCCGAGCAGGGCGACCAGATCGCCGGGTGCAGCCCGGACGAGGCGCGGCTGGCGGTGCGGGCGCTGGCCGGGCTGCACGGGCCGAGCTGGTGCCGGCCGGAGTGGGCCGACGTGCCGGGCATCGCGATGCCCAGACCCGACGACGCGGCCGCCGAGGGGCTGGGCGAGATCGCCCGGATGGCCGCCGACATCACCCTGGACCGGCTCGGCGAGCGGATGACCGGACAGGACCGCGACACCACCCGGGCGGCGATGGACCTGGTGACCGCGTGGCTGCGCACCGTCACCGACCGGTACGCGCTGATGCACGGCGACTACCGGCTGGACAACCTGCTGTTCGACCCGGACCGCACCCGGGTGACGGTGGTGGACTGGCAGACCATGGGGGCCGGGCTGGCCGCCCGCGACCTGGCCTACTTCATCGGCACCAGCCTGCTGCCGGAGGTCCGCGCCGACGCCGAGCGCGGCCTGGTCGACGCCTACCACGAAGCGCTGTGCGCCCACGGCGTCACCGGCTACGACCGCGAAACCTGTTGGGACGACTATCGGTTGGGCATGCTGCAGGTGCCGCTGCTGACCGTGCTGGGCTGCGCGTTCGCCGCCGCCACCGAGCGCGGCGACGACATGATGCTGGTCATGCTGCAGCGCGGCTGCCGGGCGATCCGCGAGCTCGACAGCCTGTCGCTGGTCAGAGCCGGCTGACCCAGTCGGCGGCCGCGTCGACGGAGTCGGCGACCGCGACCCCGGCCGGCAGCGGCGGGCGGTCCACCATGATCACCGGCACCCCGAGGTCGGCGGCGGCGTCGAGTTTGGCGCGGGTCATGGCTCCCCCGCTGTTCTTGGTGACCAGCGCGTCGATGCGGTGCTCGCGCAGCAGCGCGAGCTCGCCGTCGTAGTGGTACGGGCCGCGGGAGAGCAGCAGTTCGTGGCGGCGCGGCAGGATCCCCGGTTCCGGCGGAGTGACCACCCGGATGAGAAACCACGCCCCGGCGTCGGTGTAGGCGGCCAGCCCGGACCGCCCCGAGGTGAGAAACACCCGCGAGAAGCCGCGGGCGGCAATGGTTTCGGCGGCCTCGGCGTCGGAGCGCACCACGATCGCGCCCTCGGTGGGCCAGGCCGGGCGGGCCAGCACCAGGTGCGGCAGGCCGCGTTCGGCGCACACCCGCGCGGCGGTGGCGGTCATCCTCGCCGCGAACGGGTGGGTGGCGTCGACCACCGCGTCGACCGGGTGCTCGTCGAGCCAGCGGTGCAGCCCCGCCGCGCCGCCGAACCCGCCGACTCGCACCTCGCCCACCGGCAGCGCCGGGTCCGGCACCCGGCCGGCCAGCGAGCTGATCACCCGTACCCGCGGATGCAGTCGCTCGGCCAGGGCGCGGGCCTCGCCGGTGCCGCCGAGCAGCAGGATGGTCGTCAATGTCGGCTCCCCCG
>NZ_CALDGS010000019.1 GCF_937941905.1 uncultured Mycolicibacterium sp.
GGGCCGCCACCGGCCCCGGCACCAGCGGGGTGGGCTCGCCCACACCGGGGGTGCGGGCGTGGCCCGGGCCGGGCTGCCAAGATGTATCCCCGGAATGCGTCCGCTTCGTCTGTGTCTCGACCGAAAGGAGGTCCCGGGTGCCGGTTGACACCGCGCCAAGCACCCAGGGCCTGCGGGGATGGCAGCGAAAAGCGCTGGTCAAGTATCTGACCACCAAGCCACGCGACTTCCTGGCCGTGGCGACCCCCGGCGCCGGCAAGACCACCTTCGCGCTGCGGGTGGCGGCCGAACTACTGGCCGACCGCACCGTCGACACGATCACCATCGTGGTGCCCACCGAACACCTGAAGTTCCAGTGGGCGGCGTCGGCGGCCCGGCTGGGCATCCACCTCGACCCGCGGTTCTCCAACTCCAACGCCCAGACGTCCTCGGAGTACCACGGGGTGGTGGTGACCTACGCCCAGGTCGCCAGCCATCCCACCCGGCACCGGGTACGCACCGAGAACCGCCGGACGCTGGTCATCTTCGACGAGATCCACCACGGCGGCGACTCCAAGAGCTGGGGCGACGCCATCCGGGAGGCGTTCAGCGACGCCACCCGGCGGCTGGCGCTGACCGGTACCCCGTTCCGCAGCGACGACAACCCGATCCCGTTCGTCACCTACGAACCCGACGAGAGCGGCTTCCTCAAGTCGAAGGCCGACTTCGTCTACGGCTACTCCGACGCGCTGCGCGACGGTGTGGTGCGCCCGGTGGTGTTCCTGGCCTACTCCGGCGAGGCCCGCTGGCGCGACAGCGCCGGCGAGGAGTACGCCGCCCGGCTCGGTGAGCCGCTGACCGCCGAGCAGACCGCCCGGGCCTGGCGCACCGCGCTCAACCCGAAGGGCGAGTGGATGCCGGCGGTGATCAAGGCCGCCGACAAGCGGCTGCAGCAGAAGCGGGTGCACGTGCCGGACGCCGGCGGCATGATCATCGCCTCCGACCAGACCGCGGCCCGCGCCTACGCCCGGCTGCTCGAGCAGATCACCGGCGAGACCCCGACCGTGGTGCTCTCCGACGACCCCGGCGCCTCCGACCGCATCAGCGAGTACAGCGCGGGCGACTCGCGCTGGCTGGTCGCGGTGCGCATGGTCTCCGAGGGCGTGGACGTGCCGCGGCTGGCCGTCGGCGTGTACGCCACCAGCGCCTCCACCCCGCTGTTCTTCGCCCAGGCCATCGGCCGGTTCGTGCGGTCGCGCCGGCCCGGTGAGACGGCCAGCATCTTCCTGCCGTCGGTGCCCAACCTGCTGCTGCTGGCCAGCGAGATGGAGAGCCAGCGCAACCACGTGCTGGGCAAGCCGCACCGCGAGTCCGACGGCCTCGACGACGAGCTGCTCGAGGACGCCAAGCGCCGCAAGGACGAGAAGACCGAGCAGGACGGCGGCGTGGAGTACCTGGGCGCGCAGGCCGAGCTGGACCAGGTGATCTTCGACGGCGCCTCGTTCGGCACCGCGACCCCGGCCGGCAGTGAGGAGGAGGCCGACTACCTGGGCATCCCCGGCCTGCTGGATCCCGAGCAGATGCGGGATCTGCTGCGCCGCCGGCAGGAGGAGCAGCTGCGCAAGCGGTCCACCGGCGAGGTGCCGGTGCCGTCCCAGACCGCCCACTCCAAGCTGCGCGAGCTGCGCCGCGAGCTCAACACGCTGGTGTCCATCGCGCACCACCGCACCGGCAAGCCGCACGGCTGGATCCACAACGAGCTGCGCCGCATCTGCGGCGGCCCGCCGGTGGCGGCGGCCACCTCCGAGCAGCTGCAGGCCCGCATCGAGGCGGTCCGCAAACTACAGTTCTAGCAGCGCCGGCAGGTCGGCCACCGAGTCGATGACGTGGTTCGGCTGCATAGCGAATTCGTCTGCGGCCCAACGGTCGAGCGTGTCCTGGCGGAACTTGCCGGTGCGCACCAGCACGCCGGTCATGCCGACCACCTGGGCGGCCAGCACGTCGTTGTGCAGGTCGTCGCCGACCATGAACATCTCGTCGGGGTCGACCCCGAGCCGGCCGGCCGCGGCCAGGAACCCGTTCGGCGCGGGCTTGCCCACCGCGGTGGCCTTGCGGCCGGAGGTCTGCTCCATGCCGATCAGGTACATGCCGGTGTCGATGCGCAGGCCGTCGGCGGTGCTCCAGCTCGTGCTGCGGTGCATGGCCACCACCGGCACGCCCTGCGCCATCCACTCGTAGACCCAGCTCAGCGTGCGGTGGTCGAACTCCGGTCCGGCGCCGCCGAGCAGCACCACGTCGGGGGTCTCGGGCAGGCCGGGGCCGTCGAACTCGTCGGAGTAGACCAGGTCGACGCCCGGCATGTCGGTGTCGATGCGGCCGTGGTTGACCAGGAAGCAGTGCGCGCCCGGGTAGTGCTCGCGGACGTACTCGGCGGTCAGCACCGCGGCGGTGAGCACCTCGTCCGGGGTGACCGGCATGCCGCAGTCGGTGAGCCGTTCGGCGATCTGCTCACGGGTCTTGGTGGTGGTGTTGGTCAGATACGACCGCGCCACCTGCCGGTCGGCCAGGGTCCGCAGCGTCTCGGCCGCGCCCGGGATCGGCTGCCAGGACGTGACGAGCACGCCATCGATGTCGAACAGCACTCCACCGATAGCCATGATGCGACACTAAACCGCGGTCGCCGCGGCGCAACCCGGACCCGGCGCCGGCCGCGCCCAGGCCGTGTCGGCCAGCCAGGGCGAGACGGCCGCCGCGATCGCCCAGGCCTGCTCGGCCGGCACGTCGACCACCTCGTAATGCTTGACCCCGGCGGCGGTGGCGGCGACGAGGGTGGCCACCCCGGCGCGGCGCTGCCAGAACGTCTGGCGCACCGTCCAGCCGATCACCCCGGCGGCGGCGATGCAGTGCCGGCGCCGTTCCAGGCTGCCCGCCCGGGTCACCAGCCAGCCGTCGCCCACCCGGTGCCCCAGCGACCGGGCCCGGTCGAGGGCCAGCAGCAGGCAGCACCCCGTCAGCACGGCCCAGGCCGGCCAGACCCAGCCCGGCACCGCCCCGCCGGCCCAGATCAGCGCGGGCAGGGCGACCACCGGGGCGGCGAGCGCCCGGGTGAACCGGCGGCGGGTGGCCGCGGCGGGGTGACGCCGCAGCGGCCCGCCGGCCACCGCCGGGTCCCCGGTGAGCTCGGCCAGCACCGCGGTGGCGGTCGGCGCCGGGCAGGGCGGCAGCAGCAGGGACGCCTCGCCGGTGCCGTCGACACCGGTCATCACCGCGTCCAGCCGGGCCCCGCCCAACGCCCGCACCAGCAGCGGCTCGCGCAGGCTGCCGCCGCGCCAGCGGCGCATGTCGAAGGTGCGCGTGCGCTCGCGCACCAGCCCGTGCTGCAGGTGCAGCACCTCGGCGTCGCGGCGCAGCACCAGGTTGCCGTAGCCGAGCAGGCCGCGCCCCAGGTTCAGCAGCACCCCGGCCACCAGCACCACCACCGCCGCCACCGACACCGCCGCGGCGACGCCGAGCCGCTGCGCGGCGTCCAGCCCGGCCCGCGCCGCGGCCGAATCCCGCAGCAGCTCACCGGCTCCCAGCTGGGCCGCCATCGCCGCCACGACGGCGATGGTGGCCAGGCCGGTGAGGCTGACCAGGCTGTAGCGCAGCCAGGACGGTTCCCAGCGGGCCAGCACCCGCCCCGGGTCCGGCTCGTCGGGCAGACCGGCCAGCGATTCGGTGAGCAGCTCCGCGCGCAGCCGGGGCACCTGCTCGGCCGGCACCGCGTCCAGCTCGAACTCGTCGGCGCCCTTGGCCTCCTGACCGGTGCCCACCCGCAGCACGGCCAGCCCGAGCAGCCGGTGCAGCAACCGCGCCTCGGTGGAGACCGAGCGAATCCGGTTGCGCGGCACCGAGATCGACTTGCGGTACAGCACCCCGGTGCGCAGCTGCACCTCGTCCGGGCCGATCCGGTAGGTGGTGGTGAACCAGCGCGCCACGCCGAGCAGCAGGGTGAGCACCACCGCGGCCGGCACCCACAGCGGGCTGCCGGTCGCCGAACCGACGGCCGCCGACCCGATCAGCAACGGCAGCTGGCGGGCCAGCTCGTGCACCGGGTGCACCAGCAGCATGCGCGGATCGAGCCGCTGCCACGGCGGCCCCGGCGCGGTCACGTCGCGTCCTCGGCGCCCAGCGCGGCGATGTCGGTCAGCCGCGCGACCACCGTGTCGGCCACCGGCGCGTCCAGCGCGACGATGTGCACCGCCCCGGCCGAGGACGCCGTCGTCACCGTGACATTGGCCAGCCCGAACAGCCGGTCCAGCGGGCCGCGGTAGGTGTCGACGGTCTGCACCCGCGAGATCGGCGCGATGCGGCGCTCCTGGGTGAACCAGCCGGTGCGGGTGTAGACCGCGCGCTCGTCGATGTCCCAGCGGTGCACCCGGTACCGCCACAACGGCGCCACCACCACGAACAGCACCGCGCCCAGCCCCGCCGCCACCGCCGCGACCAGCTGCACCCGGCGGGTGGTGTCGTCGAGCACGGCCCACACCCCCACCGCCACCAGCAGCACCGACCAGGGCAGGGCCGCGGTCAGCGCCCACACCAACGGCGCCTTGGCGCTGGGCCGGTGGACCGGCTCGGCGAGCGCCGGTGAGGAAGGAGTCATGGTTCGAGCATGACCGATGTGGCCGGTGTTCCGGGTGACTAGGGTTTGGGGGCATGGCAGCCAGGAGCAAGTGGACGGCCGACGACATCCCCGATCAGGGCGGCCGGATCGCGGTGGTCACCGGGGCCAACACCGGGCTGGGGTTCCACACCGCCCGGGAACTGGCCCGGCACGGTGCCCACGTCGTCCTCGCCGTGCGCGACCCGGACAAGGGCCGCGCCGCGATCGAGCGGATCGGCCGGGCGGTGCCGGACGCCGATGTCGTGCTGCAGCGGCTGGACCTGTCCAGCCTGGACTCCGTCCGCACCGCGGCCGCCGAGCTGCGCGAGCGGTATCCGCACATCGACCTGCTGATCAACAACGCCGGGGTGATGTACCCGCCGCGGCAGACCACCCGCGACGGGTTCGAGCTCCAGTTCGGCACCAACCACCTGGGGCACTTCGCGCTCACCGGGCTGCTGCTGGACCGCCTGCTGCCGGTGTCCGGCTCCCGGGTGGTGACGGTGGCCAGCATCGCGCACCGGATCCGCGCCGAGATCCGGTTCGACGACCTGAACTGGGAGCGCCGCCGCTACGACCGGGTCGCCGCCTACGGCCAGTCCAAGCTGGCCAACCTGATGTTCAGCTACGAGCTGCAGCGCCGGCTGGCCGCCGCGAACGCCGAGACCGTCGCGGTGGCGGCCCACCCCGGGGTGTCGGCCACCGAGCTCACGCGCCACATCCCGGGCGCCCGGCTGCCCGGGGCGATGTGGCTGGCCGGGCTGATCGTCAACAGCGCCGAGGTGGGTGCGCTGGCCACGCTGCGCGCGGCCACCGATCCGCAGGTCCGCGGCGGCGAGTACTACGGGCCCGCCGGCCCCGGTGAGCTCGTCGGGCACCCGGTGCCGGTGCGGTCCAGCCCGCAGTCCCACGACGAGGCCGTGCAACGTCGGCTCTGGACGGTGTCCGAGGAGCTGACCGGCGTCACCTACCCGGTCTAGGCAGCCATGCGTTCCGTCGCCGAACACCGGCGCGTCGTCGCCGACCTGATCACCGCGCGCCCGACGACCACCGTGGCGCTGGCCGACGCGCTCGGGCTGGTGCTCGCCGAGGACGTCGCCGCCCCGCTGTCGCTGCCCGGCTTCGACAACTCGGCCATGGACGGGTACGCGGTGCACGCCGAGGACGTCGCCGGGGCCGACCCGCAGCACCCGGTGCGGCTGCCGGTCGTCGAGGACATCCCGGCCGGCCGCACCGACCGGCTCACCCTGGCCCCCGGCACCGCCCACCGCATCATGACCGGCGCCCCGGTGCCGGCCGGCGCCACGGCGGTGGTGCCGGTGGAGGCCACCGACGGCGGTACCGCGACGGTGGAGATCCGCGCGGCCGCCCGCGCCGGCCAGCACATCCGCCGCGCCGGCGAGGACGTCACCGCGGGCACCACGGTGCTGCGCGCCGGACAGGTGGTGACCCCGGCGATGCTCGGCCTGGCCGCCGCGCTCGGGCTGGCCACGCTGCCGGTGCGGCCCCGGCTGCGGGTGCTGGTCCTGTCGACCGGTTCGGAGCTGGTCGCCGCCGGCACCCCGCTGCGGCCGGGCCAGATCTACGAGTCCAACGGGGTGATGCTCGCCGCGGCGGTGCGCGACGCCGGCGGCCAGGTGGTGGCCACCCCGATGACCGGTGACGACGTGGACGCCTTCCGGGCCGCGCTGGAGCGCCACGCCGGGGAGGCCGACCTGATCATCACCTCCGGCGGGGTCAGCGCCGGCGCCTACGAGGTGGTCAAGGACGCGCTCGGCGCCGGCACCGGCACCGACCGGGTGGAGTTCGTCAAGGTCGCGATGCAGCCGGGCATGCCGCAGGGTGCGGGCCGGCTGAGCGGCGTCCCGATCGTGACCCTGCCCGGCAACCCGGTCAGCGCCCTGGTGAGCTTCGAGGTGTTCGTGCGCGCCCCGCTGCGCGCGGCGATGGGGCTGCCCGGGCCGGAGCGGCCGCGGGTGACCGCCGCCCTGGCCGAGGACCTCACCTCCCCGCGCGGCAAACGCCAGTTCCGCCGCGGCGTCTACGACCCGGGGGCCGGCACGGTGGTCAGCTACGGCCCGCCGGCCAGCCACCACCTGCGCTGGCTGGCCTCGGCGAACTGTCTGCTCGAGCTCGACGAGGACACCACCGAGCTGACCGCCGGCACCCCGGTGACGGTTTGGGATATGCGCTGACGCGCAGGCCGGGTTCTGCGCTGACACGCGGGCCGGGTTCTGCGCCGACGCGCGGGCGGCACTGCGGCGGGGGCGGCGCACGTAGAATCGGCGGCGATGGCCAGACGCCCCCGACCACCGGCCGACGAGGACACCACCGAAGCCGCCAGGCTGATCGAACTCGTCAAATCCACCGTTCCGCCGATGCACCCCGCCGGCCTCCCGTTCGTCGCCGGCGGGCTGGGTCTGGCCGCGATGGGCCACCGCCACCGGTGGCTGCGCAACACCGGGCTGACCGCCGCCGGTGCCTGCGCGCTGTTCTTCCGGCACCCGCCGCGCAAACCGCCGAGCCGCCCCGGGGTGGTGGTGGCGCCGGCCGACGGCCGCATCACGCTCGTCGACCGCGCGGCCCCGCCGGCCGAGCTCGGCATGCCCGACGTGCCGATGAAGCGGGTGAGCATCTTCCTGTCGCTGTTCGACGCGCACGTGCAGCGCGCCCCGGTCGGCGGCGAGGTGCTCGCGGTGCGCTACCGCCCGGGCCGGTTCGGCTCGGCCGACCGGCAGCGCGCCAGCGTGGAGAACGAACGCAACAGCCTGTGGCTGCGCACCCCCGACGGCGCCGACGTCGCGGTGGTGCAGATCGCCGGACTGCTGGCCCGCCGCATCGTGTGCGACGCCAAGGCCGGCGACAAACTGGACCTGGGATCCACCTACGGCCTGATCCGGTTCGGGTCGCGGCTGGACACCTACCTGCCCGAGACCGCGACCGTGCTGGTCGAGCCGGACCAGCGCGCCGTCGCCGGTGAGACCGTTCTGGCCGAGTTGACCCGATGAAACCCCGGATTTCCCCACGGTTCTCCGCCTCCAGCCTGCGGCTGCTGCCCAGCGCGATGACGGTGGCGGCGATCTGCTTCGCGCTCACCGCCGTCAAGCTCGCCCACGACCAGGACGTCACGCCGGCCCTGGCGTTCCTGGCGGTGGCGGCGATCCTCGACGCCCTCGACGGCCGGATCGCCCGCATGCTCAACGCCACCAGCCGGATGGGCGAGGAGATCGACTCGCTGGCCGACGCGGTGAACTTCGGTGTGGCACCGGCGTTCATCGTCTACTGGACGATGCTGGGGCACTCCCGCATCGGCTGGATCGTGGTGCTGCTCTACTCGGTGTGCATCGTGCTGCGGCTGGCCCGCTACAACGCGATGCTCAACACCGAGGGGCCGCCGTGGGCCAAGAACTACTTCGTCGGCATGCCCGCCCCGGCCGGCGCGATCGGCGCGATCGGCCCGCTGACCGCCAAGATGCAGTTCGGCGACGGCTGGTGGACCTCGGAGTGGGCGGTCAGCATCTGGATGATCGGGGTGTCGCTGCTGGTGGTCAGCACGATCCCGATGCGCAAGGTGCACACCTTCAAGGTGCCGCCGAACCTGGTGGTGCCGCTGCTGGTGGTGCTCGCGCTCGGGGTGGCCGCCTCCATCTTCTACGGCTACATCGTGCTGATGGTGATCATCGTCGCCTACGTCATCCACATCCCGTTCGCGGTGCGCACCAGCCGCTGGCTGGAGGCCCACCCGGAGACCTGGAGCGACGACGCCCGCCAGCGGCGGGCCGCGCGCCGGGCGGTGCGCCGGGCCGGCCGCGCCAACCCGCAACGCCGTTCGATGGCCCGGCTGGGGCTGCGCAAACCGCCCAGGAGCTGACCGGTGACCGATCCCGGCCCGCCCCGGCTGCGGTTGACCGCCCGGCTCAACACCGCCGCACTGGACTCCCGCCGCGGCGTGGTGCGGCTGCACCCGGAGGCGATCGCCGCGCTGGGCATCCGGGAGTGGGACGCGGTGTCGCTGACCGGATCGCGCACCACCGCGGCGGTGGTCGGCCTCGCCCCGCCGGGGGTGCCGGCCGGCACCGCCCTGCTCGACGACGTGACGCTGTCCAACGCCGGGCTGCGCGAGGACAGTCCGGTGGTGGTGGCCCCGGTGACCGTGCACGGCGCCCGGTCGGTGACCGTGGCCGGCTCCCGGCTGGCCAGCGGCGCCATCGCACCGGCCACGCTGCGGCTGGCCCTGCTGGGCAAGGTGATGACGGTCGGTGACACGGTGTCGCTGCTGCCCCGGGACCTCGGCCCCGGCACCTCCACCTCGGCGGCCACCACCGCGCTGGCCCGGTCGGTGGGCATCACCTGGACCTCGGAGCTGCTCACCGTGACCGCCGTCGACCCGCCCGGGGTGGTGTCGGTGCAGCCGAACTCGGTGGTCCGCTTCGACGACGGCAGCCCCGCCCCGCCGGCGCCCGGACCTGGCCCGGCCACCGCCGCCGGGCCCGCCGGAACCGACCGGCCGGCCGCCCCGGCGCTGGCGATCGACGATCTCAAGGGCGCGACGGTCCAGGCCGAAAAGCTCGCCGAGTGGCTCAAACTCGCCCTCGACGAACCGGAGCTGCTGGAAACCCTGGGCGCCCAACCGCATCTGGGCGTGCTCGTCTCCGGCCCGCACGGGGTGGGCAAGGCCACCCTGGTGCGGGTGGTGTGCGCGCAGCGACGGCTGGTCGAACTCGACGGACCGGAGGTGGGCGCGCTGGCGGCCGAGCACCGGCTGGCCCGGGTCACCGATGCCGTCGCCCGGGTGCGCGACGGCGGCGGGGTGCTGCTGATCACCGACATCGACGCGTTGCTGCCGGACACCTCCGAGCGGCCCGCCGAACCGGTGGCCACCCCGATCCTGGCCGCGCTGCGCGAGGCCGTCGCCGCCCGCGGCGTGGCGTTCGTCGCCACCACCGCCGTGCCCGACGGGGTGGACGCCCGGCTGCGCGCCCCCGAGCTGTGCGACCGGGAGCTCGGCCTGCCGCTGCCGGACGCCGCCATCCGCCGCCAACTGCTGGAGGTGCTGCTGCGCAAGGCGCCCACCGGTGACCTGGATCTGGACGAGATCGCGGCGCGGACACCGGGTTTCGTCATCGCCGACCTGCAGGCGCTGGTGCGCGAGGCGGCGCTGCGGGCGGCGTCGCGGGCCAGTGCCGACGGCGTGCCGCCGGCGCTGGCGCAGCAGGACCTGCTCGGCGCGCTGTCGGTGATCCGGCCGCTGTCCCGGTCGGCCACCGAGGAGATCGCGGTCGGCTCGGTCACCCTCGACGACGTCGGCGACATGGCGGCCACCAAACAGGCGCTCACCGAGGCGGTGCTGTGGCCGCTGCAGCACCCCGACACCTTCGCCCGGCTCGGCGTGCAGCCGCCGCGCGGGGTGCTGCTCTACGGCCCGCCCGGCTGCGGCAAGACGTTCGTGGTGCGCGCGCTGGCCAGCACCGGCCGGTTGTCGGTGCACGCGGTCAAGGGCGCGGAGCTGATGGACAAATGGGTCGGCTCCAGCGAGAAGGCGGTACGCGAACTGTTCCGGCGGGCAAGGGAATCCGCACCGTCGCTGGTGTTCCTCGACGAGATCGACGCGCTTGCGCCGCGGCGCGGGCAGAGCTTCGACTCCGGGGTCACCGACCGGGTGGTCGCCGCACTGCTGACCGAGCTGGACGGCATCGAACCGCTGCGCGACGTGGTGGTGCTCGGCGCGACCAACCGACCCGATCTGCTCGACCCCGCGCTGCTGCGGCCGGGCCGGCTGGAGCGGCTGGTGTTCGTCGAACCGCCCGACGCCGATGCCCGTCGCGAAATCCTGCGTACCGCAGGAAAATCCATCCCGCTGGCCGACGACGTCGACCTCGACGCGCTGGCCGCCGACCTCGAGGGCTACTCGGCCGCCGACTGTGTGGCCCTGCTGCGCGAGGCGGCGCTGACCGCGATGCGCCGCTGCATCGACGCCGCCGACGTCACCGCCGCGGACGTGGCCGCCGCCCGCGCCGTCGTGCGCCCCTCGCTGGACCCGCAGCAGGTCGCCGCGCTGCGCGCGTTCGCCGCCGGCCGCTGAGCCCTCTCTCCCCCGCTCCCCGAATCCGCGCCGAAAGGGGCCTCCGGGCGGCGCATTTCACGATTTGTGCACCTCAGTGGGCCTTTCGGCGGAAAATCGACGGGTAAAAGGAGGGGCCAGCACCATGACCACCGCCATCGGTACACAATGGGATCGGACCATGCAAGCTCATGAGATCGCCGTGACCCCGCCCGTCGTGCACATCGACGACCCGGTGTCGAAGGCGGTGCAGTTGATGGTGGTCAACCGGCTGCCCGGTCTGGTCGTGGTGGACGAGCAGGACCGCCCGATCGCCGTGCTGCCCGGCACCCAGGTGCTCAAACTCGTCATCCCCGAGACCTACCAGGACGACCCGGCGCTGGTGCGCACCGTCGACGAGATCCACGCCGACCTGTTCTGGCACGGCCCGGGCAAGCTCACCGTGGGCGACTGCCTGCCCGACCCGGTGGCCAAACCGGCCACCGTCTCCCCCGACGCCACGCTGCTGGAGATCGCCACCGTGATGGCGGCCAAGCGCAGCCCGCTCATCGCGGTGGTGGACCGGGACGGCCGGCTCACCGGCGCGGTGACGCTGGAACGGCTACTGACCAGCCTGGCGGTCGCCGGACCGAACGACTGAGCCGGCCCGACGACTGAGTGGCAGTGACCCGATGCCCGCCTCGGTCGCCTCGGTTCTGGCAGTAGCCATCTTCGCCGTCGCGTTCTGGTTCATCGCCACCGAACGCGCCAACAAGGTCAAGACGGTGCTCGTCGCCGCCGGCCTGATGACGCTGCTCGGCCTGACCCCCGGCGACGAGGTGTTCTTCTCCGAGCACGACGGCATCGACTGGAACGTCATCTTCCTGCTGCTCGGCATGATGGTCATCGTCGGCGTGGTCAAACAGACCGGCCTGTTCGACTTCCTGGCGATCTGGGCCGCCAAGCGCTCCCGGGGCGGGCCGTTCCGGCTGATGGTGATGCTGATGGCGATCACCGCGCTGGCCTCGCCGGTGCTCGACAACGTCACCATCATCCTGCTTGTCGCCCCGGTGACCCTGGTGATCTGCGACCGGCTGCGCATCCCGCCGCAGCCCTACCTCATCGCCGAGGTGCTGGCCTCCAACATCGGCGGGGCGGCCACCCTCATCGGCGACCCGCCCAACATCATCATCGGCAGCCGCGCGGGGCTGTCCTTCAACGACTTCCTGATCCACATGGCCCCCGCAGTGGCGGCCATCTTCGTGCTGTTCGTGCTGTCCACCCGGGTGCTGTTCCGCCGCTCGCTGCGCGGCCGGTTCGACTACATCGAGGACGTGATGGCACTGCAGGAACGGCGCGCCATCCGCGACCCGAAACTGCTGGTGCGCTCGCTGGTCGTGCTCACCGCGGTGGTGATCGGGTTCAGCCTGCACTCGGTGCTGCACATCGAGCCGTCGCTGGTGGCGCTCATCGGGGCGGGGGTGATGCTCCTCGTCACCGACGTCGACATCGCCGACGTGCTGCCCGAGGTGGAGTGGCCCACCCTGGTGTTCTTCATCGGCCTGTTCGTCATGGTCGCCGGGCTGACCCACACCGGGGTGATCGACTGGCTCGGCCGACTGGCCGCCGACACCTTCGGCGGCGACCACTTCGCCGCCGCCACCGCGCTGCTGTTCGGGTCGTCGGTGGTGGGGGCGTTCGTCGACAACATCCCCTACACCGCGACCATGACCCCGGTGGTCGAGGGCATGGTCGCCCAGACCCCCGACCCCACCATCGGGCAGGCGCTGTGGTGGTCGTTCGCCTTCGGCGCCTGCTTCTCCGGCAACGGCACCGCGGTGGCCGCCAGCGCCAACGTGGTGGCGATCGGCATCGCCGGGCGGGCCGGCCGCCCGATCGGTTTCTGGCAGTTCACCCGCTACGGCGTCGTCGTCACACTGCTCAGCACCACGCTGGCCTGGGTGTACGTGTGGCTGCGGTACTTCTGAACCGGGCGGTCCATAGCACACCCCGGCGCGGCGGCGCCACCCGGGCACACCCGGTGTCCAGCACACTTGTCGGCCTGAACGAACAAACCGGGCACCGTAAACTGTTGTTAATCCACAGCCATTTCGGCTGGACCCATTGTTCGCCCGCTGGGCTGACACCCCGACCGATGCTCTTCGGCCGAAGAGCAGATCGCCGACGACCGACGAGATCGGAGTGCCGTATTGCTCACTGTCCTGATCGCCCACGCGGTCGCCGCCGCGCTGGCGCCGCTGCTGGTCTACCGGTGGGGCAGGACGGCCTTCTATCCGCTCGCGCTGGTGCCGGCGCTGTCGCTGGTGTGGGTGTTCGCCAACTGGCCGGACGGCAGCGGCGCGCACACCGTCGACCTGCCCTGGGTGCCGGGGCTGCAGATGGACATCACGCTGCGGTTCGACGCGCTGGCGGCGGTGATGAGCGTGCTGGTGCTGGCGATCGGTGCGCTGGTGCTGTGCTACTGCGCCGACTACTTCCGCCACCACGACGGCCACACCGAGAAACGGCTGCCGTCCTTCGCCGCCGAGCTGGTGGCGTTCTCCGGCGCCATGTTCGGCCTGGTGGTCAGCGACAACCTGCTGGTGCTCTACGTCTTCTGGGAGACCACCACGGTGCTGTCGTTCCTGCTGGTCGGCCACTACGCCGAGCGGGCCACCAGCCGGCGCGCGGCCACCCAGGCGCTGCTGGTCACCACGCTGGGCGGCCTGGCCATGCTCACCGGCATCGTGGTGCTCGGCAACATCGCCGGGACCTACCTGATCTCCGAGCTGGTCACCGCCCCGCCGACCGGGGTGGCCGCCGCGGTCGGGGTGGTGCTCATCCTGGTCGGCGCGCTGTCGAAGTCGGCGATCGTGCCGCTGCACTTCTGGCTGCCCGGCGCGATGGCCGCGCCCACCCCGGTCAGCGCCTACCTGCACGCCGCCGCCATGGTCAAGGCCGGCGTCTACCTCGTCGCCCGGCTCACCCCCGGGTTCGCCGACTCGCCGCCCTGGCGGCCGATGGTGGTGCTGCTCGGCCTGGCGACGCTGGTGCTGGCCGGCTGGCGCGCGGTACGCGAGTACGACCTCAAGCTGATCCTGGCCTTCGGCACGGTCAGCCAGCTGGGCCTGATCACGGTGATGGTCGGCTCCGGCGGCGACGCGCTCATGCTGGCCGGCCTGGCCATGCTGTGCGCGCACGCGATGTTCAAGGCCGCGCTGTTCATGGTGGTCGGCATCATCGACCACGCCACCGGCACCCGAGACATCCGCCGGCTGGCCTGGCTCGGCCAGCGCTGCAAGCCGTTGCTGGTCATCGCGGTGTGCGCGGCGGCGAGCATGGCCGCGCTGCCGCCGTTCTTCGGCTTCGTCGCCAAGGAGGCCGACCTCGAGACCCTGCTGCACGCGCCGTCGCTGGGCCGGTCCGCGCCGTGGGTGCTGGCCGGCGTCGCCGTCGGCTCGGTGTTCACCACGGTCTACACGCTGCGGTTCCTGTTCGGGGCGTTCGCCCGCAAAGGGGCGCCCGAGCCCAGCCGCCGGGTAGCCGAGATGCACACCCCGGCGGTGACCTTCCTCGTCCCGCCGGCGCTGCTGGCCGCGGCCGGGCTGGTGTTCGGGTTGTGGCCGGTGCCGCTGGACCGGGCGCTGAGCGCCTACGCCGACACCGTGCCCGGCGGTGAGCCCGGCTACCACTACCACCTGGCGCTGTGGCACGGGCCGGGCCTGCCGCTGCTGCTGTCGGCGCTGATCCTGGTCACCGGCGCGCTGCTGTACGCCAACCGGGCCCGGCTGCGCCGGTACCGGCTGCCCTACGAGCCGCTGGGCAACGCCGACCGCGCCTACGACGCGGTGATGCGCTGGCTGGACATCGTGTCGGTGCGGCTGACCGCGGTCACCCAGCGCGGTTCGATCCCCGCCACCCAGTCGGTCATCCTGTGCACGCTGGTGGCGGTGCCGCTGGTGGTGCTGGCCTTCGGCGCCCGCGACCGGCTCGACATCGAGCTGTGGGACTCGCCGCTGAAGATCATGGTCGGGCTGCTCATGCTGGCCGCCGCGCTCGGCGCCACCGTGATGCGCAACCGGCTGGCCACCGTGCTGCTCATCGGGGTGACCGGCTACGGCTGCGGCGCGGTGTTCGCCTTCCACGGCGCCCCCGACCTGGCGCTCACCCAGTTCCTGGTGGAGACCCTGACGCTGGTGGTGTTCGTGCTGGTGCTGCGCACCCTGCCGGCCGAGGCCGACCGCGCCAACATCGAGCGACACCGGTGGCCGCGGGCCGCGCTGGCCGTCGCGGTGGGGGCGACGGTGACGATCCTGGCCGCGTTCGCGATGGCCGCCCGCACCGCCACCCCGCTGGCCGAGCTGCTGCCGGACGCCGCCTACGAGCGCGGCCACGGCGCCAACACGGTCAACGTGCTGCTCGTCGACATCCGCGCCTGGGACACCATGGGCGAGGTGATGGTGCTGGTGGTCGCGGCCACCGGCGTGGCCTCGATGGTGTTCCGGCACCGCCGCTTCGGCGCCCCGCCGCGGGTGGCCGACGCGGGCCAGCCCGACATCGGCCGGATCACCGCGTTCCTCAACACCAGCCCGGCCAGCGGCGACGTCACCTGGCTGCGCGGCAGCGAGCTGCGCGACCCCAAGCACCGCTCGCTGGTGCTCGAGGTGGCCACCCGGGTGATCTTCCCGCTGATCATGGTGCTGTCGGCGTACTTCTTCTTCGCCGGCCACAACACCCCCGGTGGCGGGTTCGCCGGCGGCCTGACCGCCGGGCTGGCGCTGGTGCTGCGCTACCTGGCCGGCGGCCGCTACGAGCTCGGCGAGACGCTGCCGCTGGACGCCGGGAAGGTGCTCGGCGTCGGGCTGGCGTTGTCGGCCGGGACGGCGGTCGGGTCGCTGCTGCTGGGCGCGCCCGCGCTGTCCTCGGCGCTCATCGAGGTCCAGCTGCCCGTGCTGGGCACCGTCAAGCTGGTGACCGCCCTGTTCTTCGACCTGGGGGTGTACCTGATCGTGGTCGGTCTCGTTCTCGACGTGCTGCGCAGCCTCGGTGCGCGCGTGGACGTCGACCTGTCCCAGTCCGGCCCCGCCCGGGGTGCGGCCCGACCGGCGGCGGTGACCACCCGATGACCGTCTACCTCGTCCAACTGGTGCTCATCGGTGCGCTCACCAGCGCCGGGGTGTACCTGCTGCTGGAACGCAACCTGACCCGGATGCTGTTGGGGCTGTTGCTGATCGGCAATGCCATCAACCTGCTCATCATCACCGTGGGCGGGGCGGCCGGCAATCCGCCGATCCGCGGCCGCACCAGCGACGGCGAGACCGCAACCGCCGATCCGCTGGCCCAGGCGATGATCCTCACCGCCATCGTCATCGCGATGGGGGTCGCGGCGTTCGTGCTCGCCCTGAACTACCGGTCCTACCGGCTGACCACCGTCGAGGAAGTGGCCGACGACCCCGAGGACACCCGGGTGTCGCAGCTGTCCGGGCAGGCGCTCGACAGCGACCGGCCGGTCGCGCCGGACCCGACCAGGGACACCGACGAACCCGACGAACTCGACGCGGTGCCCGGGATGGAGGGCAGCCGATGAGCCTGTCGGGCGTGCTCATCCCGCTGCCGGTGCTGATCCCGACCGTCGCCGCGGCACTGACGCTGATCATGGGCCGGCACCCACGGCTGCAGCGGTCGGTGACGCTGGCCGCGCTGTCGGCGGTGGTCGTGGTGTGCGGGCTGCTGCTGTACCTGACCGACCGGGACGGCACCCTGGTGCTCAACGTCGGCGGCTGGGGGCCGACGGTGCCCGGGATGGGGCCGCTGGGCATCACGCTGGTGGTGGACCGGCTCTCGGCGCTGATGCTGGTGGTCTCGTCGATCGTGCTGCTGGCGGTGGTGTTCTACGCCATCGGCCAGGGCATCCGCGACGGCGACGAACGCCAGCCGGTGTCGATCTTCCTGCCCACCTACCTGGTGCTGTCGTCGGGCGTGTGCATCGCGTTCCTGGCCGGCGACCTGTTCAACCTGTACGTGGGCTTCGAGGTGCTGCTCGCGGCGAGCTTCGTGCTGCTGACCATCGGGGCGAGCAAGGAGCGGGTGCGGGCCGGCATCTCCTACGTGATGGTGTCGATGGTGTCGTCGATGATCTTCCTGTTCGGCATCGCGCTGGTCTACGGCGCCACCGGCACCCTGAACCTGGCCACGCTGGCGGTGCGGCTCGACGACATCACCCCCGGCACCCGCACCGCGCTGTTCGCCGTGCTGATCGTGGCGTTCGGCATCAAGGCGGCGGTGTTCCCGCTGTCGACCTGGCTGCCGGACTCCTACCCCACCGCCCCGGCCCCGGTCACCGCGGTGTTCGCCGGCCTGCTGACCAAGGTCGGTGTGTACGCGATCATCCGGGCGCACTCGCTGCTGTTCCCCGACGGCGGGCTCAACCCGCTGCTGCTGGTGGCCGCGCTGCTGACCATGCTGGTCGGCATCCTGGGTGCGATCGCGCAGAGCGACATCAAGCGTCTGCTGTCGTTCACCCTGGTCAGCCACATCGGCTACATGGTGTTCGGCATCGCGCTGTCCAACGAGCTGGGCATGTCCGGCGCGATCTACTACGTGGCCCACCACATCGTGGTGCAGACGACGCTGTTTCTGGTGGTCGGGCTCATCGAGCGGCAGGCCGGCGCCTCCACGCTGCAGCGGCTGGGCGGGCTGGCCGCCGCGAGCCCGCTGCTGGCCTTCGTGTTCGTGGTGCCGGCGCTGAACCTCGGCGGGATTCCGCCGTTCTCCGGGTTCATCGGCAAGATCGCGCTGATGGAGGCCGGCGCCCGGGACGGCTCGGTGCTGGCCTGGATCCTGGTCGGCGGCGGGGTGCTGACCAGCCTGCTCACCCTCTACGTGGTGGCGCGGGTGTGGACCAAGGCGTTCTGGCGGTCCCGCGCCGACGCGCCGGAAGGGCACCTGGCCGCCGCCGCGCCCTCGGTGCTGCTCGACGAGGAGGAGGACATCCACTTCGCCGACCGCGACCACGTGGGCCGGATGCCGGTGGGCATGCTCGCCCCGACCGGGGCGCTCATCGTGGTCGGGCTGGCGCTGACGGTCTTCGCCGGGCCGATCATCGCCTACAGCGACCGGGCCGCCGCGCAGGTGATCGACCGCGGGGAGTACATCGCCGCGGTGATGGGGGGTGCGCGGTGAGAAGCGTGCTGCTGCGGTTGTGGATTCTGTGCTGGCTGACGCTGGTGTGGGTGTTCCTGTGGGGCACGCTCACCTGGGCCAACGTGCTGGGCGGGCTGGCCGTCGCACTGGTGGTGACGCTGCTGCTGCCGCTGCCGGTGGTGCCGGTGGAGGGCCGGCTGCACCCGCTGTCGCTGGTGTGGCTGGTGCTGCACATCGTCTACTGGATGATCATGTCGTCGCTGCAGGTGGCCTGGCTCGCGATCAAGCCCGGGCCGCCGCCGCTGAGCGCGGTGCTGCGCGCGAACATGGCGGTCAAGTCCGACCTGGTGCTCGCGCTGGCGGTGAACATCATGAACCTGACCCCCGGCACCATCGTGCTGGAGATCGACCAGGTGCGGCGGATGCTGTACGTGCACGTCCTCGACGTCGGCACCGATCGCGCGGTGAACCGCTTCTACCGGCAGGTCGGGCGGTTGCAGCGGCTGCTGGTGCGGACCTTCGAGCGGGACGCGGAGTGGCGGCCGGCCGAGCTGACGACGGAGGCGGATCGGGCATGACGACCGTTTGGATCATCGCGGCGGTGATGCTCAGCGCCGCGGCCGCGATCACGATGTTCCGGCTGCTGTCCGGGCCGAGCACGCTGGACCGGCTGGTCGCGCTCGACACCCTGGTGGCGGTGACGATGTGCGGCATCGGCACCTGGGCGGCGTTCAGCCGGGACACCACCGTCACCTACAGCCTGACCGCGCTGGCGCTGATCAGCTTCGTCGGTTCGGTGAGCGTGGCGCGCTTCCGCGTGCCGGACCAACCCAGGGAGCCGCGATGAGCATCGCCGACCTCGCCACCGCCGTGCTGGTGCTGACCGGCACCGCCCTGGCGCTCACCGCCGCGATCGGCATCGTCCGCTTCCCCGACACCCTGACCCGGATGCACGCGGCCACCAAGCCGCAGGTGCTCGGGCTGCTGCTGGTGCTCTGCGGCGCGGCGATCCAGCTGCGCGGCCATCCGGACGTCGGGATGCTGGTGCTGGCGGGCATGTTCGCGGTGATCACCGCCCCGGTGATCGCCAACCGGGTGGGCCAGCTGGCCTACCGGGAGCAGAACATCCGCGACGATCTGCTGACCCGCGACGAGATGGTTGACTACGACGCCGACGGGGAATCCGCACCCCGTGGCGGTGATCGATGACGCGATCCGCGCGGGACTGACCGCGGTGCGCTGCCGGGTCGAGCGACTCGGCTGCGGCTGCCCGCTGATCACCGATCCCTGTGCGCCGCTTCTGCTCTCGGCCGCCGCGGCGCGGGGGCTGCACCCCGGGCCGGTGCCGGACGCCGCGGCGGCGCGGATCGCCGTGCGCACCAGCTGGTTCGACGACTACCTCACCACCGCGGCCGCCCACGGACTGACCCGGGTGGTGCTCGTCGGCGCCGGTCTGGACACCCGGCCGTGGCGGCTGCCGTGGCTTGCCGACAGCGTCGTCTACGAGGTGGAGCGTCCCGCGGTGACGGCGTTCAAGCTGCGGGTGCTCGGCGCACCGCCGGTCGACCACCGCCCCGTCGATGCCGACGGATGGCCACAACGGTTGCGCGACACCGGGTTCGACCACTCGGTTCCGACGGTGTGGGTGTTCGAGCAGCCGCCGGCGACGGTGCCCGATGCGGTGTTCGCGCTGAGCGCCCGGGGCAGCCGGCTGGCCGCGGTGAGCGCCGACGGCGCCGGGCTCACCGCCGCGCTGACCGGACACGGCTGGACCGTCGCCGGCGAGTCCACGGTCGACGTGCTGCACCGCAACCACCTGCCCGCCGGCCCCGACGGCACCGCCACCCTCGCCCTCATCGACGCGAGATACGGTGAGCGGTAGGCGGGTTCACGCGCACAACCGGAATCCTGACCGGCCGGTTCGGGGGCACGGCACCGACCGCAACGCTACGAGTAGAGCTGGAACTCCACCATGGCCCGCACCGTCTCCACCGCGTCGCGCAGCGCCTCCAGCCGCTCGGCCGGCGACGGCGCGGCCAGCACCGCGTACCGGTCGGCCTGCCCCATCGGCACCCGGGCGGCCAGTTCGTAGAGCCGCACCCCGACGTCGTCGACGACGTCGGTGCCGGCCAGCACCGACCGGCCGAACGGTTCGGCGCCCCGGGCCGCCGCGATGCGGTCGTAGAGCGCGACGATGCTGTCCTCGAGTTCGGCGATCCGGTCGTCGGCCACCGGCGGGCCCGGCTCGTCCGGCCAGGGCTCGACCTCGGCCTGCGGGTACGGGTCGTCGGGGTGCCAGCGCAGCACCCGGATGCGCTCGCCCACCACGCAGCGCAGCCGGTAGCGGCCCGGGCCGGCGGCGGTGTACTCGACGATGCGGGCGACCGCGCCGACGTCGGTGCGGATGTCACCGCCGCCCACCTCGCGACCGGCCTCGATGAGCACCACCCCGAACGACGGATCGGTCATCGCCAGGCAGTCGGCCACCAGCGCGGCGTAGCGCGGTTCGAAGATCCGCAGCGGCAGTGCCTCGCCGGGCAGCATGGCGACCTCGAGCGGGAACATCGGGGTGAGCATGCCCCCACGGTAATCCCCGGGTCCGCGCGCCACCGGCCGAAACCCGCCGGCCGGACCGCCCCGCGCAGGTCGGGCGCGCTGGTCGCACGCCGGGAGTAGCCTGCTCACATGGCGATGCCAGCGGAGCCCGTCCGGGCACGGCCGGCCGACCTCGACGAGCTCGACCTGCTGCTGATCGAGCACCTGCAGCGCGATGGCCGGATGCCGTTCGCCGAACTGGCCCGCCGGGTGCGGGTCACCGAAAAGACGGTGCGACGCCGGGTTTCGCGGTTGCTCGAGGAGAACTTCGTGACCATCGCCGCGGTGACCGATCCCGCGCTGCTGGGCTACGGCGCCATGGCGCTGGCGCTGCTCACCACCGACGGGTCCCGGTCGCCGGCGCAGCTCGCCGACGAGCTGGCCCGGCTGCCGGAGACCGACTACGTCACCGTCACCGCCGGGCCGTTCCCGGTCCAGGTGGAGCTGATCTGCACCGACGTCCGCGAGCTGCACGACGCGGCGTTCGGCCGGATCGCCGCGCTGGCGGGGGTGGCGTCGGTGGAGCTGCTGCCCTACCTGCGGCTGCACTACCAGCAGGCCAGGTTCGGCGGCCCGCGCGACGCCCGCGACGGCGTGCGGCCGCGCCGGCTCGACGAGACCGACCGGGCGATCATCTCCCGGCTGGCCGTCGCCGGCCGGGCGCCGTTCCGCGACTTCGCCGCCGAGCTCGGTGTCTCCGAGACCACCATCCGGTTCCGCTACAGCCGGATGGTGGCCTCCGGCGCGGCCCGGGTGATGTGCATCGCCAACCCGCTGCGGTTGGGCTACGCGTGCACCGGCTGGGTGGCCGTCCGGGTGGGCACCGGCCGCGCCGAGCAGGTGGCCGAGGCGCTCACCCGGATCGAGGCGGTGTCCTACGTCGCGCTCACCGCCGGCCGCTGGGACGTGCTCGCCGAGGTGGTCTGCCGCGACGGGGAACAGCTGCTCGCGGTGGTCGACGGCCGGATCCGCGGCATCGACGGCGTGGCCGAACTGCAGTCCTGGCTTTACATCGCCGTGCACTACAAACCGGTCAGGCCCCGGCGGACTCCGCCGGGTTCGCCTGCGGCACAGATTCTTTCGAGCTGAATCTCAGAGCACGAGTTCGGCGGTGAGCGCATCGACGACCGCACGCAGATCACCGTCGTGCTCCTCGGCGACCCGGCGCTGCCGCTGGTAGGAGGCGCCGCGCCGCGGGATCTCGGCCACCCGGGCCAGTTCGTCGGTGCAGTTCAACGACCGCGCAACCGGTTCCAGCCGGTCGAGCAGGTCGGCGAGGTCCTCGGTGACCAGCCGCTCGTTGCTGTCGGCGTCCAGGATGATGATCGCGTCCAGCCCGTAACGCGCGGCGCGCCACTTGTTCTCCTGCACGTGCCAGGGCGGCATCACCGGCAGCGTCTCGCCCGCCTCCAGCCGGCGGTCCAGGTCGACGATCAGGCAGTGGATCAACGCGACCAGCGCCGACAGCTCATCGAGGTTGGACACCCCGTCGCAGACCCGCACCTCGATGGTGCCCAGGTGCGGCGACGGCCGGATGTCCCACCGGATCTCGTTGATGTGGTCGATGATCCCGGTCTTCTTCTGGTCGTGCACGAAGCCTTCGAACTCCGCCCAGGTCTGGAACTGGAACGGCAGTCCGGCGGTGGGCAGCTGCTGGAACATCATCGCCCGGTTGCTGGCGTAGCCGGTGTCCTCGCCGTCCCAGAACGGCGAGGACGCCGACAGCGCCAGCAGGTGCGGGTACTGGTTGAGCAGCGCGGAGATGATCGGCATCACCTTGTGCGCGGAGGAGACGCCGACGTGGACGTGCACCCCCCAGATCAGCATCTGCCGGCCCCACCACTGGGTGCGCTTGATGAGTTCGGCGTAGCGCGGGGCGTCGGTGAACTGCTGCGCCGACCACTTCGCGAACGGATGGGTGCCGGCGCAGAACAGCTCCATCCCGTGGCCGCGCACCACCTTGCGCACCGAGGCGAGGGTGGCGCGCAGGTCGTCGATGGCCTCGCCGGTGTCGGCGCAGACGCCGGTGACGATCTCGACGGTGTTGCGCAGCAGTTCCTTGTGCACCCGCGGGTTCTCGCCGATCTCGGCGATCACCGTGGCGGCCTCGTTGGCCAGGTCGCGGGTGGCCGCATCGACCAGCGCGAACTCCCATTCGACGCCCAGCGTCGGGCGGGGGGATCCGGCGAAGTCGATGCGGCCGACGGCCGACGTCCTACCCGGCGGAGATGACACCGCAGGCCACGCGACTTCCGGCGTCGCCGGTGTCCAGCGTGGTCTGATCGGGCGCAGGCGCACCGTTGATCTGCTGGTAACGCTCCGGCGGGATGTTGGCGAAGTTGTCCGGACGCTCGTGGATGACGATGGCGGACCCGTCCGGCCCGGTCAGGTCCTCGATGGTGAGCGCGTCGGTCGTGGTGACCAGCAGCGCCGAGCCGTCCTCGCGGACCTGCAGCGAGGTCAGGTCGCCGGCTGACCGGTGGCCGTGGGCGTCGCCGTCACCGGCGGTGTGCAAATGCCCGCCGGCGGAGTTGAAGTTGCCGGGGGTGCCGCCCGACGGGGCCAGCGAGTTCGGCTCGCACTTGCCGTACTGGTGGATGTGCAGGCCGTGGAAGCCCGGGGTGAGCACACCGGACTTGGTGGTGCGCACGGTGACGGTGGCGTAGCCCCCGTCGTTGAACTCGATGTCGGCGACGGCCACCTCGGTGCCGTCGGCGGTGCGCAACCGGGTGCTGAGCTTCTTCCCGGCGCCGTGGTGGTCACCGTGCTCGGCCTCGGCCGACGGGGCCGGCGAGCCGGTCCACACCGGCGGGGTGGTTCCCTCGACATCGGAGTCCTGGTGGGCGCTGCACCCGCTCAGCGCGATGGCGGGCACGGCGAACATGGCAGCGACGGTCAGCGGCTTGAGCATGGGTGAAGCCTATCCGGTGACCAGAACGACCACGCCCGGTGGTTGCTCCGCGAGCGCCTCGGTGCGCAGTTCGACCGGCGCCTCGAGCACCCGGCCGACCTCGTCGGCGGTCTCCTTCTCGCCCTCGCCGTCGCCGTAGTAGACGGTGGTGACGGGCACGCCCTCCACGGCGAGGTTGCCGGTCTCGGCCACCTCGATCCCGGCCTCGCGCAGCCGGTCGGCGGTGGCCCCGGCCGCGCCCTCGACCTCGGAGATGTTGTAGACGCGCACCTCGGCGCGCACCTCGGGCTCGGCCGACGGCGTCGGCGTGGCCTTGGTGGTGGTCAGCGGGGTGGCCACCGTCGGTTCGTCGTCGGAATCGCCGCCACCCATCGCCTGCAGGCCGACCAGGAAGAAGACCACGCCCAGAAACAGCAGCACCATGACGATGGCGCGCAGGGGCAGGCCGGAGGAATCTCGACTCATCGCGCCCACTCTATCGAGCGGGTGGCCATGCTCAAGTGACCTCGAAGCCCAACCGGCGGGCGGCGCGCGCCTTCTGCCGGCTGGCCCGCATCCGGCGCAGGCGCTTGATCAGCATCGGGTCGTAGGCCAGGGCCTCGGGTCGGTCCACCAGCGCGTTGAGCACCTGGTAGTAGCGGGACGGCGACATCGAGAACAGTTCCTTGATCGCCTCTTCCTTGGAGCCCGCGTACTTCCACCACTGACGTTCGAAAGCGAGGATGTCGACCTCGCGCCGGGTCAATCCTTCGGGGAGGTCGGAGTCATCGCCAGTGTGCTCGGTTCGCGCGATGGCGCCGTCCATGTCGTTCGTGGACCCTTCCGACAATTCGAATGACAGCCTTGTAGTTCGGCGATCATTCAATCACGATCCGGTGAAGAAGAGGTGACAGTATGCCCGCGAGTCGGCTCACATAAGCTGGCAACCATGGCCGTCCGTCCCATCAGGATCGTGGGCGATCCCGTTCTGCACACGCCGACCGAACCGGTACCCGTCGGAGAAGACGGTTCGCTGCCCGAGGACATCAAGGACCTCATCGACGACATGTTCGACACCATGGACGCCGCCAACGGGGTTGGTCTGGCGGCCAACCAGATCGGCGTGCCGCTGCGGGTGTTCGTCTACGACTGCGCCGACGACCGGGGCGGCGGGCCGCGCCGGCGCGGGGTGGTGATCAACCCGGTGCTCGAGACCTCCGAGATCCCGGAGACCATGCCGGATCCGGACACCGACGACGAGGGCTGCCTGTCGGTGCCCGGTGAGCAGTTCCCCACCGGCCGCGCCCAGTGGGCCCGGGTCACCGGCCTGGACGCCGACGGCAAGCCGATCACGCTGGAGGGCACCGGGCTGTTCGCCCGGATGCTGCAGCACGAGACCGGCCACCTCGACGGGTTCCTGTACCTGGACCGGCTGATCGGCCGGTACGCCCGGGCCGCCAAGCGCGCGGTGAAGCGCAACGGCTGGGGGGTGCCCGGCCTGTCCTGGATGCCGGGCGAGGTGCCCGACCCGTTCGGCCACTGACCACCGTGCGCCTGCCGCCCGTGGGGACGCGGGTGAGCCTGCGCTACCGGCTGCCGGCCGGGTCGCGGCCGCCGCTGTCCGACGTCGTCGGCGTGCTCGAGGCGACCGCGCCCGAGATCCGGGTGACGACCAGGACCGGCGCGGTGGTGCGGGTGTCACCCCGTGACGTGGTCGCGGTGCGGGCCCTGACCGCGGTTCCGGTGCGCACCGCACAGATCCGGGCGGTCGAGCACGCCGCGGCGCTGGCCTGGCCGGGCACCGAGCAACAGTGGCTGGACGGCTGGTTGCTGCGCGCCGCCGGCGGTCACACCCACCGGGCCAATTCGGCGGTGCCGCTGGCACCCGGCGCCGCGCCGGCGGCCCTGCCCCGGATCGCCGCCTGGTACGCCGAACGCGGGCTGCCGGCCTGGCTGGCCGTCCCGGATCGGCTGCTGCGCTTGCCGGACGGGCCGGCCCCGGCGTTCGA
Organism: uncultured Mycolicibacterium sp.; assembly: GCF_937941905.1. GTDB lineage: Bacteria > Actinomycetota > Actinomycetes > Mycobacteriales > Mycobacteriaceae > Mycobacterium. The sequence goes on from NZ_CALDGS010000019.1 coordinate 25,302, forward strand.
GTCGCTGGTCATGGTCGGCCCGGCCGCGGCCGCCGAACCGGATCCGGCGGTGACGCTGGCGCCGGAGCCGGACGCGGCGTGGCTGGAGCTCTACCGGCGGCCGGTGCCGGTGCCGGTGCTCACCGCGGTGTGCGACGGCGCGGTGGTGTTCGCGTCGATCCCGGGCGCGGCGGTGGGCCGGGCGGCGGTGACCACCGCCCCCGACGGCCGCCGGTTCGTCGGCATCGCCGCGGTGCGGGTGGCCGAGGACCAGCGCCGCCGCGGCCATGCCCGCCGGTTGTGCGCCGCGCTGCTGGCCTGGGGCGCGGCCCGCGGCGCCGGTGAGGCGTATCTACAGGTCGAACCCGACAACACCGCGGCCCGGGCACTGTATGCGGGGCTGGGTTTCGTGGTGCAGCACACCGAGTCCTACCTGCGGGTCCCACCTGCGGGCGGACCGTAGGGTGTAGCCCATGCGGCTGGCGACCTGGAACGTCAACTCGATCCGTGCCCGTGCCGAACGGGTGGTGGACTGGCTGCAGCGCGCCGAGATCGACGTGCTGGCCATGCAGGAGACCAAGTGCGCCGACGAGCAGTTCCCCACCATGCCGTTCGCGGCGGCCGGCTACGAGGTGGTGCACTGCGGGTACAACCAGTGGAACGGGGTGGCGATCGCCTCCCGGGTCGGGATCGACGACGTGCAGGTCGGTTTCGACGGGCAGCCCACCTGGGGCGACGGTCCCGACGGCGCGGGTGCGGCGGAGGCCCGCGCGCTGGGCGCCACCTGCGGCGGGGTGCGGGTGTGGAGCCTGTACGTGCCCAACGGCCGCACCGTGGACTCCCCGCACTACCGCTACAAGCTGGAATGGCTTGCCGCGCTCCGCAACACCGCGGCCGGCTGGCTGGCCGACGACCCCGGCGCGCAGATCGCGCTGGTCGGCGACTGGAACATCGCGCCCACCGACGAGGACGTCTGGGACATCGAGGTGTTCCGCGGTGCCACGCATGTCACCCCGGCCGAGCGCGCCGCGTTCGAGGCGATCGTCGCGGCCGGGTTCACCGACCCGGTGCGCCCGTTCGCCCCGGGCCCCGGGGTGTACACCTACTGGGACTACACCCAGCTGCGCTTCCCGAAGAACCAGGGCATGCGCATCGACTTCATCCTGGGCTCGCCGGCGCTGGCCGCACGGGTGGCCCACGCCGAGATCGTGCGCGACGAGCGCCGCACCAAGGGCAAGGTGGGTGCGCCCAGCGACCACGCCCCGGTGCTGGTGGAACTGCGGTAGTCCGGTGCCGACGGCGCATCGGACGGTGCTGGTGGTGCTGTCCGGCCTGCCCGGGGTGGGCAAGACGACGCTGGCGCGCCGGGTGGGCGCGCTGACCGGCGCGGTGCACCTGCGCATCGACACCGTCGAGGCCGCGCTGCACCGGGCCGGGGTGATCGACGCCGCGGGCGGCTGGGACCGGGTGCCCGACGCCGGTTACCGGGTGGCCTACGCGCTGGCCGCCGACCTGCTCGGGGCCGGGCACCACGTCGTCGCCGACTGCGTCAACCCGTTCCCGGTGACCCGGCGGGCCTGGGCCGAGGTGGCCGAGCGGGCCGGCGCGGCCCTGCTGACCGTGGAGGTGGTCTGCGGCGACCCCGACCTGCACCGGCAGCGGGTGCGGCGGCGCCGGCCCGATCTGCCCGGGCTGGTGCTGCCGACCTGGGAGCAGGTCCGCGGCGCTGCGCATCGACACCGCCGCGGAGTCGGCCGACGACGCCGCGGCCCGGATCGCGGCGGCGGTGCGCTAGGTTGGGATCCGACCGGCGGTCCGCCGGTCGGCCGACAGCACGCGGGAGCGCACGCCGAGTGCGCTGAGAGGACGGCAGGGGCAGCGTGCCCCGGACGGCGCCGTCGACCGTACGAACCTGACCGGGTAATGCCGGCGTAGGGAGATGAGCATGGGTGTTCTCGACCGATTCCTCGACCGTGCGGCGGTGCGACCGTGACGCCGCTGCCGCCGCCGGAACCGGGCCGTACTCCGGTGCGGGTGATGACGATCGCCGGGTCGGACTCCGGCGGGGGCGCCGGGATCCAGGCCGACATGCGCACCTTCGCCCTGCTCGGGGTGCACGCGACGGTCGCGGTCACCGCGGTCACCGTGCAGAACTCGATGGGCGTCAAGGGATTCCACGAGGTTCCCGGCGAGGTGGTGGCCGGGCAGATCGAGGCGGTGGCTACCGACATCGGCGTGCAGGCCGCCAAGACCGGCATGCTGGCCTCGGCGCCGATCATCGAGGCGGTGGCCGCGACGTGGCGGGAGCTCGGACTCGCCGAGTCGGTGCCGCTGGTGGTGGACCCGGTGTGCGCGTCCATGCACGGTGATCCGCTGCTGCACGACAGCGCCCTGGACGCGTTGCGGGACAAACTCTTTCCGCTGGCCACCGTGATCACGCCGAACCTGCACGAGGTGCGGCTGCTGGTCGGGGTGGAGGTCGTCGACGCCGAGTCGCAGCGCGCCGCGGCCCGGGCGCTGCACGCGCTGGGGCCGCGCTGGGTGCTGGTCAAGGGCGGGCACCTGCGGTCCTCGTCGCGCAGTCCCGACCTGTTGTTCGACGGCACCGAGTTCCACGAGTTCGACGCCGACCGGGTACCGACCGGCCACGACCACGGCGCCGGGGACACCCTGGCGGCCGCGACGGTGGCGGCCCTGGCGCACGGCTACAGCGTGCCGGAGGCGGTGGCGTTCGCCAAACGGTGGGTCACCGAATGTCTGCGCGCCGCATATCCGTTGGGCAACGGCCACGGGCCGGTGTCCCCGTTGTTCCGGCTGCACACGTGAACGCCGACGAGATCGCCGGGATCGTCCACCACCCGGACCGGGAGCCGGCCGGCGTGGTGGTGCTGACCCACGGCGCCGGTGGCAGCCGGGAAGCGCCGCTGCTGCAACGGATCTGCGACGAGTGGGCGCGGCACGGCTGGCTGGCGGTGCGCTACAACCTGCCCTACCGGCAGCGCCGGCCGAAGGGACCGCCGTCCGGGTCCGGGGCGGCCGACCGGGACGGGGTGGTCGCCGCGGTGCGGTGGGCGCAGCGGCACACCGACGGCCCGGTCGTCGCCGGCGGACACTCCTACGGCGGGCGGATGACCTCGATGGTGGCCGCCGAGGGCCGCGTCGACCTCGCCGCGCTCACGCTGTTCTCCTATCCGCTGCACCCGCCGGGCAAGCCGGAGCGGGCCCGCACCGAGCACCTGCCGTCGATCACCGTGCCGACGGTGTTCACCCACGGCACCGCCGACCCGTTCGGCGGCATCGACGAGGTGCGCGCGGCCGCCGCGCTCGTCGCCGCGCCCACCGAGGTCGTCGAGATCACCGGCGCCCGCCACGACCTGGCCAGCCGGACGCTGGACGTGCCGGCGGCCGCGGTGTCCGCCGCGCTGCGCCTGCTCGGCCGCGCCGGGGACTGAGCCGGCCGGGTTACCGTGGCGGATGTGACGGTGCCACCCGGGTCCTATCCGCCGCCCCCGCCGCTGCCCTATCCGGACGCGCCGCGCCGGCGGCCACGGCCCGAACCCGCCCGCCGCCGGTGGCCGGCGGTGCTGGCCGGGGCGGTGCTGGCCGTGCTCGGCGCGGGTGCGCTGCTGGCCTGGTGGCTCGCCGGCCGCGACGAGGTGCCGGTCACCGAGGTGGCGGTCGGGGACTGTGTGCGCGACGTGCCGGACCGCGACCGGGTGGCGGCGCTGGCCCCGGTGGCCTGCACCGAGCCGCACCGCGGCGAGGTGTTCGCGGTGCTGACGCTCGACGGGCCGGCCGAGCGGCCGGCGCCCGAGGAGTTCGACCGGCGCTGCCGGCCGGTGCTGGCGCAGTACGCCCCGGCCGCCGCCGCGGACCCGGCGGTGGAGCTGTTCGTGCTCTACCCCGCCGAACGGGCCTGGCGCGCCGGGGAGCACACGGTCACCTGCATCGCCACCACGCCGCACGACCGCACCGGTTCGCTGCGCGGCTGAGGGCCGCGGCGTTCGTAGGATGGCAATCCCGACGTCCCGCCGGCGACGCGGGACCCCGGGCAGAAAACCGGACCAGAAAGGACGCGAGTGGCCGAAGGCAAGTCCAACCGGATGACGATCGTCGGGCTGGTGATGGCGGCGGTGGGGCTGTCGCACTTCGTGCGGCCCCAGCTGTTCGAGGCGATCACCGCGCCGGCGTTCCCGAAGAACACCCGCACCTACATCTACGCCAACGGCGGTATCGAGACCGCGGTGGGCCTGGCGCTGGCCAACCCGCGCACCCGCAGGGCCGGCGTGCTCGGCCTGCTCGGTTACCTGGCCTGGCTGGCCGGCAACGCGGTGCGCAACCGGTAGCTGCCCAGCAGGGCCGCATCCATCAGCCGCACCACCGCGGTGTGGGTGTGCGCGGTGTGGCGGTACTCGATGAGCCGGCCCACATCGATCACCAGCGCCATCGCGGCGTGGACGGCGAAGCGCGCCTGCGCCGCCGTCCACGCCGGGCGCAACGCGACCACCAGCCGCACCCACTCCTCGACGGTGGCGCGCTGCAGGCTGTTCAGGATGGCCTGGTCGGCGGGACTCATGTTGAGTCGCTCGGTGTAGTAGACCCAGTCCAGTTCGGGATGGTCCAGCGCGCGGGTCACATAGGCCTCGATCACCGCCGACAGGGCGTCGGGCGGGTCGGGGTGGGTGCGCAGGATCTCGGCGATGTCGGCCGACAGCCGGTCGGCCGAGCGCCGGAACGCCGCCGCGAGGATGTCGGCCTTGCCGGCGAAGTAGCGGTAGATGCCGGAGGCCTGGATGCCGACCGCCTCGGCGATGTCCTCCATGCTCGTGGCGTGGTAGCCGCGCTCGTTGAACAGCCGCATCGACTCGGTCAGCAGCGCCTCGTAGCGCGACAGCGGCGCCCCCGCGCCCGGATCGGGGCGCTCGGGCCCGGCGCCGGGGGTGTCCTCGTCGGGCAGGTCGCCGATGTCGGTGGCCAGCACCGCGTCGGCCAGCTCGGCCAGCAACGCGCGGATCTGATTGGCCGGTAACTTCGAACGGTGGTCGACCAGGCTGCCGAACACCGACAGCGCCGCGGTCGACAGCGTCCAGCACTGCCGGGAGGTCAGCCCGGGCCGCAGCTCGCGCAGCGGCCGCTGGATGCGCTTGTGCACGGTGCGCATCTGGTCGATCAGGATGCGTTGGTCCTCCGGCGCGAGCAGCCGGGCCTCCCAGCGGTACAGGCCGCCGGACTCCCGGTTGGCCAGCGCGGTGTTGATCAGCGCCAGGTGGATCCGGTCGAGCAGCTGCTGCGGGTCCCCGTCGGCCTGGTCGGCGAAATCGGTGCAGTCGACGAGCTGCTGCCCCAGGCTCAGCACCGCGTCGCGGAACAGTTCGTACTTGCTCGAATAGTGCCGGTACAGTGCGGTGGCCGACACCCCCACCCGGGAGGCGATCAGCTCCATGGTGACCCCGTAGTAGCCGAGTTCACTGAACGCCTCGGCCGACACCCGCGCGATCTGCGCCTTGCGATCACGAGGGCGGCGCCGGACCGCATCGCTGCGGTTGGTTGATCGCGCCATGGACATCACCCTATCGTCGGGGTCCGATACGGACGGGGTCCCAAGAATCGTTATTAACATAGATCATGGTGTCGAACATGCTCGCCCGGGTGCGGCGAATCCTGGGCTTCCGGGTGTCGGTCGGCGAACTGCTCGTCGCGGCCCTGGTGCTCGGGGTGCCCTACGTCGTGGTCGGGGCGGTCTGGGCCGGCCTGCACACCGACCACCTGCACGGCATGGCCGGCGCCGACCTGGTGGTGTCCTACCTGGGCGCGATTGCGTCCTGGCCGGTGCTGCTGTTCAGTGACGTGTGCATGGTCTGACCGACCGTGCCGGACGGACGACTCAGGGGGGACTGTGGGGGCACGCGGCACCTACCTCGCCGTCGCCGGGGCGCTGCTGATCGGGATCGGGTTGTTCGCCTTGCGGTTCCCGGTGTTCCTCGACAGCTACGACCAGTGGGGCTGGCAGATCAGGTGCGGGACCGGGTACGGCGCCGACCTGACCCAGGCCGACCACGCCGGTGCGGCCGGCGCCTGCCGGTCGGCGCTGGCGCTGCGGCGGGCGTGGACCGTCCCGATGGTCGCGGTGGGGGCGCTGACGCTCGTCGGGGTGACGCTGGTGGCGGCCACCCGGTCGGCCCGCGAGTCGCCGGCCGGGCCGCCGGAGCCGGACTGATCCGGGCCTGACCCCGCGTCGCGGCGGCGGCCGGTGCAGGATAGGCACTCGTGATCCCGCTGACCTGGAAACCCGTCGAGGCCCGCACCGAACCCGACTTCGTGGTCGCCCCCGACGAGCGGCTGAGTTGGTTCCGCACCATCGGTATCGGTGCCCAGCACGTGGTGGCGATGTTCGGCGCCACCTTCCTGGTGCCGGTGCTCACCGGCTTCCCGCCCGCCACCACGCTGCTGTTCTCCGGTATCGGCACCATCCTGTTCCTGCTCATCACCGGCAATCGGCTGCCGAGCTATCTGGGGTCGAGCTTCTCGGTGATCGCACCGGTGACCGGGGCGGTCGCCACCGCCGGCACCGGCAGCGCACTGGGCGGGCTGGTGGTGCTCGGCCTGCTGCTCATCGTGATCGGCGCGGTGGTGCACCTGGTCGGCACCCGTTGGCTGGACGTGACGCTGCCGCCGGTGGTGACCGGCGCCATCGTGGCGCTGATCGGGCTCAACCTCGCCCCGGCCGCCAAGAACAACTTCGAGCAGGGCCCGGTGGTCGGGATCGTCACCCTGGTGCTGCTGGTGGCGACGCTGGCCTTCTTCCGCGGCCTGATCGGCCGGCTGGCGATCTTCCTGGCCGTCGCGCTCGGCTACCTGCTGGCGCTGGCCCGCGGCGAGGTGGACACCTCGGCGATCGCCGCCGCGCCGTGGTTCGGGCTGCCCGACTTCCAGGCCCCGACCTTCACGCTGTCGGTGCTGCCGATGTTCATCCCGGCGGTGATCGCCCTGGTCGCCGAGAACATCGGGCACGTCAAGTCGGTCGGGCAGATGACCGGCCGCGACGCCGACCCGCTGATCGGCCGGGCGCTGGCCGCCGACGGGGTGGCCACCACGCTGGCCGGGTTCGGCGGCGGCTCGGCCACCACCACCTACGCCGAGAACATCGGGGTGATGGCCGCGACCCGGGTGTACTCCACCGCCGCCTACTGGGTGGCGGCGATCGTGGCGATCGCGCTGTCGTTGTGCCCGAAGGTGGGCGCGGTGATCTCGGCGATCCCGGCCGGGGTGCTCGGCGGGGCGACGATCGTGCTCTACGGGCTGGTGGGCATCCTCGGGGTGCGCATCTGGCTGACCAACCACGTCGACTTCGCCAAGCCGATCAACCAGATGACGGCGGCCATCCCGCTCATCATCGGCATCGCCGACTTCACCTGGCAGGCCGGGGAACTCACGTTCACCGGGATCGCGCTGGGCTCGGTCGCCGCGCTGCTGGTCTACCACGGCATGCGACTGCTCGGCGCGCGCGGCTGAACCGAGGGGCGCCGAGATCGTGGGGCGCCGGGCCGGTCAGGACAACTCGTGGCGGACCCGGTCCTCGCGCACCGGGATGCCGTTGCGCCCGCGCTGGTTCTGCGCGTAGATGCCGACGGCGTAGGCCACGCCGCGGCCGTGGATCTGCAGCGCCTCCCGGTCGATGTTGTCGATGGTGTCGGTGTCCTTGTGGTAGTTCGGGTCGAACGGCCGGCCCGCCTCGCCGCCCCACAGCTCGGCCTGGTCCTCGGACTTGTCGGTCTCCGCGCCGGCGAACAGCCCACCGGCCGGCACCCCGGCCAGGGTGAACGCGTCGTAGTCGCTGCGCCCGTCGAACTCGGTGTCCTCGGCGGGCTTTCCGGCGCGGTCCAGGTAGCCGGCCAGGGTGCGTTCGATGCCGGCCGAGCCCTCCGGGATGCGCGGGTTGTGCGCCTGGTTGCCCGGCGGCAGCGACATGTTGCCGTCGTAGGTGAAGTAGCCGGGGTTGGGCGAGCCGAGCATGTCGAAGTTGAGGTAGAGCGCGATGTCCTTGAGCTGCTCGACGTCGAGCGACTCGACGTAGGCCCGCGAGCCGCGCAGGCCCACCTCCTCGGCACCCCAGAACGCGAACCGCACCGCGTTGGCGATGTCCGGGTCAGGCCCGAGCCGCAGCGCGGTCTCCAGCACGGCCGCCACCCCGGAACCGTTGTCGTTGATCCCCGGCCCCTCGGGCACGCTGTCGAGGTGCGCGCCGACCATCACCACGTCGGTGGTGGAGCCGGTCTCGGTCTGGGCGATGACGTTGCGGCTGCGCTTGGTCTCCACACCGGCCTCGAGCCGGAGCGTGGCCCGGCCGGGCCGCTCGCGCAGCCGTTCGCCCTCGCCCCGGGTGACGCTGACGACCGGGATCTGCACGTCGGTGTCCTCGCCGAGGGTGCCGCCCATCTCCTCGTCGGCGGTGTTGACCACGATCAGCGCCACCGCGCCGCGCTCGGCGGCGACCGCCTGCTTCTGCCCGAACGGGCAGTGGCCGCGGTCGACGACCACGACCGCGCCCTGCACCGGCAGCCCGTCGTAGTCGTCGGCGGTGCAGCCGGGGGTGTCGTCGTCGACGGGTGCGGCCACCACCGGGCCGCTCACCCCGTCCGGCGGGGTGCCGATGGTGAACAGCAGCGGCTTGGCGGGCACCGCGCGGCCGTCCACGGTCAGCCGCGGGTCCTCGGCGAACGGCAGCCGCACCTCGAACTCCTGGGTCTGCACGTCGAACCCGCGCTCGCGCAGCGTCGCCACGACGTAGTCGACGCTGGCGTCGTAGCCGGGGGTGCCCAGCGCGCGGTTGCCGTCGTGCGCGTCGGCGATCTCCTGCAGCCGGGTCAGGTGCCCGATCATGGCGTTGACGCTGACCCGCTCGGCGAGCCGGGCGGCGAACGCCTGGGCCAGTGCCGTGCGGTCCTCACCGGCGCCGGGTTGCGGAAACCGGTCCGTGCCGCAGCCCGCCAGGGACGCGGTGAGGCCGAATGCGGTCAGCACGGCCACCGTGGCCAACGTTGTGCGTCGCATTGGCACCACGTTAGCCCGAACCGGCGGCACCCCGGCGCGGCGCCACACCCGCCTCAGGCGTCACGGCGGTTGAGCACCACCGCCGCGGCGGCGAAGCCCACCGCGACCACCGCGGCGTAGTACAGCCACGACCCGGCGGTACCCCACGGGATCAGCCAGGCCGAGAACAGCCAGTCCACCCCGACGGCCCGAAAGGCGTTGGCGAACGGCAGCAGCCGGCCCAGCCGCTGGCCGATGTCGGGCAGGCCGGCCAGGATCGGCTCGGCCACCAGCGGCCACAGCAGCAGCACCGCGACGGCCCCGGCGCTCGAGCGCAGCAGCGCCCCGACCGCGACCGCCAGCACCGCCGACAGCGCGGCGAACCCGCCGACGGCCACGGCCAGCCGCCAGGTGTCCGCGGCGAGCGGGGACGGTCCCGCGCCCGCCGCGGCGGGCGCACAGGCGCGGGCGAGAAGCACCGCGGCCGGCACCAGCAGGCCGGCGCAGCCGGCCGCGAACACCGCGGCCACCCCGGCCTTGGCGGCCAGCACGGCGGTCCGGCCGGGCACGGCCAGCAGGGTGGCGTCGATCGTGCCGGTGCGGTACTCGCCGGTGATCGACAGGGCGGCCAGCACCATCAGCAGCGGCACCCCGAACACCGCCACCCCGAGCACGGCCCGCTGCGGCGTCAGCACCCCGGGACCGTAGGCGGTCGACCCCTGCAGGGCGGCCAGCCCCAGGCTGCACACGGCGGCGCCGACGGTGCACCACAGCGGCGCGCGGGTGGTGGTGAACTTGATGCGTTCGGCGTCGAGGGCCGCGAGCAGACTCACCGCCGGCCCGCCCGGTGGTCGACGGCGGCGTCGGTGAGCTTGAGGTAGGCCTCCTCCAGCGACGCCGACCGCGGGGACAGCTCGTGCAGGATCAGCCCGTTGCGGGCGGCGAGCTCGCCGACCAGCTCGGTGCCGGCACCGCGCACGGTGAGCGCACCGCCGGCCGGGTCCGGTTCGGTCGTCAGGCCGGCGTCGGCCAGCACCCGCGCCAGCGCGTCGAGCTGCGGGCTGCGCACCCGGACGGCGTCGGCACCGGAGCGGGCGACGAACTCGGCGACCGTGGTCGCCGCGATCAGCCGGCCGCGGCCGATCACCACCAGCCGGTCGGCGGTGTTGGCCATCTCGGCCAGCAGGTGGCTCGACACCAGCACGGTGCGGCCCTGCGCGGCGAGGTCGCGCATCAGCGTGCGCACCCAGCGGATGCCCTCCGGGTCCAGGCCGTTGACCGGTTCGTCGAACAGCAGCACCGGCGGATCGCCGAGCAGCGCGGCGGCGATGCCCAGCCGCTGGCTCATGCCCAGCGACAGCGTCCCGGCCCGCTTGTCGGCCACCGCGGCCAGCCCGACCAGGTCGAGCACCTCGTCGACCCGGCGGGCCGGGATGCGGTTGGCCGCCGCCAGCCAGCGCAGGTGGTCGCGGGCCGAGCGGTTCGGGTGGGTGCGGCGGGCGTCGAGCAGCGCGCCCGCGGTGCGCAGCGGGTCACGCAGCTGCCGGTAGTGGCGGCCGGCGATGGTGGCGCTGCCGGCGGTCGGGCGGTCCAGGCCGAGGATGAGCCGCATCGTGGTGGTCTTGCCGGCGCCGTTGGGCCCCAGAAAGCCGGTCACCACGCCGGGATCGATCGAACAGGTCAGGTCGTCGACCGCACGGGTGCGGCCGAAGACCTTGGTCAGGCCGGACAGTTCGATCACCGGCCCCATCCTGTCAGACCGTCGGCCTCACCGGGGCGGGCTGGAGGCCTGTGCCCAGAACCGCTTCGGGATGCGCCCGGCCCGGCGGGCCAGCCGCCCGGCGGTGACGGCGGCGGCCATCGCCGCGGCCATCGCGGGCGGGTCGGCGGCCCGGGTGACCGCGCTGGCCAGCAGCACCGCGTCGCAGCCGAGCTCCATGGCCAGCGCGGCGTCGCTGGCGGTGCCGATGCCGGCGTCGAGGATCACCGGCACCCCGGCCGCGGCGACGATCATCTCGATGTTGTGCGGGTTGGCGATGCCCAGCCCGGTGCCGATCGGCGAGCCCAGTGGCATCACCGCCGCGCAGCCGGCGTCCTCGAGCCGGCGCGCCAGCACCGGGTCGTCGTTGGTGTAGGGCAGCACCACGAATCCGTCGTCGACGAGTTGCTCCGCGGCCCGGACGAGTTCGACGGCGTCGGGCATCAGGGTGCGTTCGTCGCCGATGACCTCGAGCTTGATCCAGTCGGTGCCGAGCGCCTCGCGCGCCAGTCGCGCGGTGAGCACCGCCTCGGCGGCGGTGCGGCAGCCGGCGGTGTTGGGCAGCGGGCTGATCCCCAGGCGGTCGAGCAGGTCCAGCACCCCGGTGCCGCCCTCGGCGTCCACCCGGCGGATGGCCACCGTGGTCAGTTCGGTGCCGGAGGCGACGAGCGCCTGTTCCAGTACGGCGAGGTTGGCCGCCCCGCCGGTGCCCATGACGAGCCGGGAGCCGAACGCGCGGCCGGCGATGACGAGGGGGTCGGCGGATTCAGCCACCCTGCACCGCCGTGACGACCTCGATGCGGGCGCCGTCGCGGACGGTGGTGTGCCAGTCGGTGCGGGGCAGCACCTCCCAGTCCACCGCGACCGCGATGCCCTTCTCCGGGAAGCCGAGTCGCGCCAGCAGGTCGGCGACCGTGGTGTGTTCGTCGATCTCGACGGCCTCGTCGTTGACGGTGACTCTCATGCGGCGACGCACTCCTTCAGTTCGGTGGCGATGACCTCGGCGGTCCAGGGCGCCAGCAGGAATCCGGACCGGCCGTGCCCGGCGGCGACCAGCGTGCGCTCGTCGAGGCGGCGCACGACGGGCAGGTTGTCGGGGGTCATCGGGCGCAGCCCGGCGGCGACCTCGGCCAGCTCGTACTCGCCGAGCGCGGGCAGCACCGCGCAGGCGTCGTCGAGCAGGTCGCGCACCCCGGACACCGCCGGCGCGGTGTCCCGCCCGCACTCGTACTGGGTGGCGCCGACGACCACCCCGTCGGCGCGCGGCACCAGATACACCTGCCGGCCGTGCACGCGGGCGCGGATCACCCGCTGCGGCACCGGCATACAGCCGCGCCGCCGGCGCAGCCGCAGCACCTCGCCCTTGACCGGCCGGACCGGCAGCCCGGGCCACAGCGCCGGGGCGTCCACGCCGTTGGCGATCACCCGCTGGTCGGCGTCGACCTCGGCGAGATCGGTCACCGGCCCCGCCCACCGCACCCCGAGCCGCTCGCAGGCCCGGGCCAGCGCGTCGAGCAGGGCGCGGTTGTCCACCGCCAGCTCGGTCTCGGCCACGAAGCCGTGTCGGATTCCTTGCGCCAGAGCTGGTTCCAGCTCACGCGCGGCGGTGGTGGGGCGCACCGGGTGGCCCTGTCCGGCCAGCCAGTTGGCGACGGTGCGCAGGTCGGCCGCGTCGGCGCGGTCGACGGCGACCACCAGCGACTCGCGGGCCGCCACCACCTGCGGCGGCAGCCCGTCGAGGAAGCCGGAGTGCCACAGCCGCAACGACTCCAGGCCGAGCCGCAGCAGTTGCTCCTCGCCCGGCCAGGCCTCGCTGTGCGGGGCGAGCATGCCGCCGGCCACCCAGCCGGCGCCGGGCCGGTCGGTGCGGTGCACCCGGACCGCCCAGCCGTCGCGGGCGGCGCGGCGCGCGATGGACAGCCCGATGACGCCGCCGCCGATGACGGCCAGCGTGCGCGCGGTGGGCTCGGACATGGATGCTGCTCCCTTCGCCGGCATGACCCGGATCAGGTGTGACGGTCAGGGCCGGTGTGTCGTGGCCCACTCTCAGTCCCCGCGTCCCGGGACTCCCGTGCCGGGCCCCACCCTACTCCGCCGGCGCGGCGGGCTAACGTTCGGCGTGTGACCGAACGTGCCGAACGACTCCGGGACCGGCTCGCCGCGGCCCGGCTGTACCTGTGCACCGACGCCCGCCGCGAGCGCGGCGACCTGGCCGAGTTCGCCGACGCCGCGCTGGCCGGCGGGGTGGACATCGTGCAGCTGCGCGACAAGGGGTCGGCCGGGGAGCGGCGGTTCGGCCCGCTGGAGGCGCGCGAGGAGCTCGATGCGCTCGCGGTGCTGGCCGAGGCGGCCCGCCGGCACGGGGCGCTGCTGGCGGTCAACGACCGCGCCGACATCGCGGCGGCGGCCGGCGCGGACGTGCTGCACCTGGGCCAGGCCGACCTGCCGGTGCCGGTGGCGCGCCGCATCGTCGGACCCGAGGTGATCATCGGACGGTCCACCCACGACCCGGCGCAGGCCGCCGCGGCGGCGGCCGACGACGCGGTGGACTACTTCTGCGTGGGCCCGTGCTGGGCCACCCCGACCAAGCCGGGCCGCGCGCCGGCCGGGCTGGAGCTGGTGCGCACCGCCGCCGCGGCCGGCACCGCCAAGCCGTGGTTCGCCATCGGCGGCATCGACGAGCAGCGACTGCCGGAGGTGCTGGCGGCCGGGGCGCGCCGGATCGTGGTGGTGCGGGCGATCACCGCCGCCGACGATCCGCAGGCGGCCGCCCGCCGGCTCCGGCAGGCCCTCAGCGCTGCGGATTGACCAGCAGCGGGATCGAGGCGGTGACCTCCAGCAGGCGCTGCCAACTGGCCGCGAAGCCGGGATGCAGGGGCAGGTCGACCACCTCGTCGAGCGGCACCCAGCGCAGCTCGGCGCTCTCCCGGTTCGGCACGGTGGCCAGCGGCTCGGGGGCGTCGGCGATCACGGTGGTGTAGGTCCAGTCGGTGCCGGCCGCGGTGGCGGTCACCACCGCGGTGCGCACCACGAGCAGGTCGACGTTCAGCCCGGCTTCCTCACGGGCCTCCCGCACCGCCGCCTGTTCGGCGCTCTCGTGACTGTCGCGGGCCCCGCCCGGCAGCCCCCAGGTTCCGCCCTGGTGGCTCCAGGGGGCGCGGTGCTGCAGCAGCACCGCAGGGCCGCCCTCGGGCCGGGGCGCGCGCAGCAGCAGGCCGGCGGCGCCGTAACGGCCCCAGAAGCGGGCGCCGTTCGCCGACATCACCCAGCCGTCGCCGTCGCCACGCACCGCTTCAATATAGGAAACGTCCGCCCAACCCGGGCACCTCGATCCGGCGCGGAGCCCACCGGATTCTCTTAGAATTCTTTTATAGAAAGAGAACCAGCGGTCGGTCGGGACACCGAGATACGCCGGCGACGCCGAGGCACACCAGAAACGAGGTCCGCGCGCACGTGACTGTGGAGCTTGCGCATCCGTCGACCGAACCGTTGGCGTCCCGGTCCCTCTCGGCGCCGTCGCATCCGCGCTGGTGGTTCCTGTGGACCACGCCGGGCCGCATCCTGACCATCGCGGTGGTGCTCTCCACGCTGGTCGTCGCGAGCGCGTTCGCCACCTCGACCACCATCAACGACCGCCAGCAGGCCCTGACCACGGTGCTCGACCACACCGAGCCGCTGGCCTTCTCCGCCGGCCAGCTCTACACCACGCTGTCGGTCGCCGACGCGGCCGCGGCCACCGGCTTCATCGCCGGCTCCGAGCCGCGCGAGGTGCGGCAGCGCTACGAGCAGGCCATCACCGACGCCGCGGTGGCGCTGACCCGGGCCTCCAGCGGGCTCACCGACGAACCGCTGGTGCAGCTGCTGGGCCGGATCAACGCCGAGCTGGCGGTCTACACCGGGCTGGTGGAGACCGCCCGCACCAACAACCGGGCCGGCAACCCGGTCGGGTCGTCGTACCTGTCGGAGGCCTCCTCGCTGATGCAGTCGCAGATCCTGCCCGACGCCGAGCGGCTCTACGAGGCGCTGTCGGCGCAGGTCGACGCCGAGACCACCGCGTCCACCCGGATCCCGGCCCCGGTGATCCTGGTGGTCGCGGCCACGGTGCTGTTCGGGTTGTTCGCCAACCGGTGGCTGGCCCGGCGCACCCGACGCCGCATCAACATCGGCTTCGTGGCCGGCGGGCTGGCGGTGGCGATCATGGTGGTGTGGGTGGGCACCGCACTGGCGCTGTCCACCGCCGACAGCCGCCGCGCCAAGGAGACCGCCGCCGAGTCGCTCAAGACCGTCACCACGATGGCGATCACCGCCCAGCAGGCCCGCGCCGACGAGACGCTCGCGCTGATCCGCCGCGGCGACGAGAACCTGCGCAAGCAGTCCTACTACCGGCGTATCGAGACCATGCAGCAGCAGCTGCGGGAGTACCTCAACCACAAGGACTCCATCGACAAGTCCGACCTGCGCGACGCCGAACAGCTGCTGGCCCGCTGGCGCGCCGCCGACGACCGCATCAACGCCTACATCGCGGTGGGCAACTACCAGGCCGCCACCCGGGTGGCGCTGGGCACCGGCGACGACGACTCCACCCCGGCGTTCGACAAGCTCGACGCCGCGCTGGCGCGGGCGATCGAGAAGACCCGGGTGGCGCTGCGCAACGACATCGCCGACGCCCGCCGGGTGCTGTCCGGGGCGACCGTCGGGGCCGCGGCGCTGTCCATCGCCGCGGCGGTGGCGGTGGCGCTGGGGCTGTGGCCGAGGCTGAGTGAGTACCGATGACCCCGAAGCGGATTCGTGCCGGCCTGATCCGGACGGTCGCGGCGCTGGCCGTGGCCGTGCTGCCGGCGGGCTGCGCCGGGGACTCCGCGCCGATCGTGGTGCCGCCCAGCGTGACCCTGGCCCCGCCCACGCCGGCCGGGATGGTCGAGCTGCCGCCCGAGCCGCCGCGGGTGCCGAGTCCCGACGAACAGGACTGCGACCCCTACGCCAGCCTGCGCCCGTTCACCAACCGGGCCGACGCCGAGGCGGCGGTGGCCAACATCAAGGCCCGCGGCCGGCTGATCGTCGGACTGGACATCGGCAGCAACCTGTTCTCCTTCCGCGACCCGATCACCGGCGAGGTCACCGGTTTCGACGTCGACATCGCCGGGGAGATCGCCCGCGACATCTTCGGCACCCCCTCGCAGGTGGAGTACCGCATCCTGCCGTCCTCGGAGCGGATCGCCGCGCTGCAGAACAACCAGGTCGACGTGGTGGTCAAGACCATGACCATCACCTGCGAGCGCAAGAAGCTGGTCAACTTCTCCACCGTCTACCTGACCGCCAACCAGCGCATCCTGGTGCCGCGGGACTCCTCGATCGCCCGGGCCTCGGACCTGTCCGGCCGGCGGGTGTGCGTGGTGCAGGGCACCACCTCGCTGAACCGGGTGCGCGAGATCAGCCCGCCGCCGATCATCGTGGCCACCGTGACGTGGGCGGACTGCCTGGTGGCGATGCAGCAGGATCAGGTCGACGCGGTGAGCACCGACGACACCATCCTGGCCGGGCTGATGGCGCAGGACCCCTATCTGCGTATCGTCGGCCCGGCGATGAACACCGAGCCGTACGGGATCGGGATCAACCTGCACAACACCGGCCTGGTCCGGTTCGTCAACGGCACGCTGGAACGGATCCGCAACGACGGCACCTGGTACACGCTCTACCGCAAATGGCTGACGGTGCTCGGGCCGGCCCCGGCACCACCCGTCGCGAGGTACGTGGACTGATGGCACAGGCACCGCAGGACGATTCGTACGCCGACGACCCGGACGACATCGGGCCGGGCACCCAGCCGGCCAGTTTCGACGACCTCGGGCTCGACACCGCCTCCACCGTCCGGCCGATGGCCACCCAGGCGGTGTTCCGGCCGCACCTGCCCGACGACGAGGAGCACCGGGCCGGCGGTGCGGTCACCGTGCCGCAGTCCCGCCCGACCGCGGTGACGCGGGCGGTCTCGCGCACCCGGCGGCTGGGCGGCGGACTGGTCGAGGTGCCCCGGGTGCCGGCGCGGGATCCGTTGAGCGCGTTGATGAAGGACCCGGTGGTCGCCGAGTCGAAGCGGTTCTGCTGGAACTGCGGCCGGCCGGTGGGCCGGTCCGGCCCGGACGGCGCGGAGGCGCCGAGCGAGGGCTGGTGCCCGCACTGCGGCAGCGCCTACTCGTTCCTGCCGCAGCTCAAACCCGGCGACATGGTGGCCGACCAGTACGAGATCAAGGGCTGCATCGCGCACGGCGGGCTGGGCTGGGTGTACCTGGCGTTCGACCACAATGTGAACCAGCGGCCGGTGGTGCTCAAGGGCCTGGTGCACTCCGGGGACGCCGAGGCGCAGCGCATCGCGATGGCCGAGCGGCGGTTCCTGGCCGAGGTGACCCACCCCGGCATCGTCAAGATCTACAACTTCGTCGAACACGCCGACCGGCACGGCAACCCGGTGGGCTACATCGTGATGGAGTACGTCGGCGGGACCTCGCTCAAGCAGGCCCGGGACAAGAAGCTGCCGGTCGCCGAGGCCATCGGCTTCATGCTCGAGATCCTGCCCGCGCTGGGCTATCTGCACTCGATCGGGCTGGCCTACAACGACCTCAAGCCAGAGAACATCATGCTCACCGAGGACCAGGTCAAGCTCATCGACCTGGGCGCGGTGTCGACGATCAACTCGTTCGGCTACCTCTACGGCACCCCCGGCTACCAGGCCCCGGAGATCGTGCGCACCGGCCCGACGGTGCAGACCGACATCTACACGGTGGGCCGCACCCTGGCGGCGCTGACGCTGAAGCTGCGCACCCGCAAGGGCCGCTACGTCGACGGCCTGCCCGAGGACGACCCGGTGCTGGCCGAGTACGACTCCTACGCGCGGCTGCTGCGCCGGGCCACCGACCCGGACCCGCAGCGCCGGTTCGGCAGTGCCGAGGAGATGTCGGCACAGCTGCTCGGGGTGCTGCGCGAGGTGGTCGCCAAGGACACCGGGGTGCCGCGGCCCAGCCTGTCGACGGTGTTCAGTCCGTCGCGCTCGACGTTCGGCATCGACCTGCTGGTGGCGCACACCGACGTCTACCGCGACGGCCAGGTGCACTCCGAGAAGCTCACCGCCGCCGAGATCGTCAAGGCGCTGCCGGTGCCGCTGGTGGACCCCACCGACGTGGCCGCGCCGGTGCTGACGGCCAGCGTGCTCAGCGACCCGGTGCACACCCTCGACCAGCTGCGCGCGGCCCGGCACGGCACGCTCGACACCGAGGGCATCGACCTGTCGCAGTCGGTGGAGCTGCCGCTGATGGAGGTCCGGGCACTGCTGGACCTCGGCGACGTGGACAAGGCGACCCGCAAGCTCGACGCGCTGGCCGAGCGCGTCGGCCGGCGCTGGCGGCTGGTCTGGTTCCGCGCGGTCTCCGAGCTGCTCAGCGCCGACTACGACTCGGCGACAACGCATTTCACCGAGGTGCTGGACATGCTTCCGGGCGAGCTGGCGCCCAAACTGGCGCTGGCGGCCACCGCCGAGCTGGCCGGCGACCCGAGCGCCAAGCACTTCTACCAGACGGTGTGGAGCACCGACAACAGCATCATCTCGGCCGGCTTCGGGCTGGCCCGGGCGCAGTCGGCCGAGGGGGACCGGGACGCCGCGGTGCGCACCCTCGACCAGGTGCCGGCCGGGTCGCGGCACCACACCACCGCGCGGCTGACCAGTGCGGTGACGCTGCTGAGCGGCCGGTCGGCCAACGAGATCACCGAGCAGCACATCCGGGAGGCCGCGCGCCGGGTCGAGCAGCTGCCGGAGACCGAGCCCCGGGTGCTGCAGATCCGGGCGCTGGTGCTGGGCACCGCGCTGGACTGGCTGGCCGACCACGAGGCCAGCACCAACCACATCCTCGGCTTCCCGTTCACCGACCACGGGCTGCGGCTCGGGGTGGAGGCGGCGCTGCGCGCGCTGGCCCGGGTGGCGCCCACCCAGGCGCACCGCTACGCGCTGGTGGACCTGGCCAACAGCGTGCGGCCGATGAGCACCTTCTAGACGCCCGGCCGGCCGTCGACCATCCGCAGGCAGATGCGGGCGATGGCGAGTTCCTCGTCGGTGGGCACCACCAGCACCGTGACCGGGGACCCGTCGGCGGAGATGCGCCGCGGCCCGGCCGCCGCCGCGGCGTTGCGCTGCTCGTCGAGTTCGATGCCGAGCGCCGACAGCCCGGCCAGCGCGTCCCGGCGCACCATCGCGTTGTTCTCCCCCACCCCGGCGGTGAAGGTGATGACGTCGGCGCCGCCGAGCAGTGCCAGATACCCGCCGATGTACTTGCGCAGCCGGTGGATGTAGACGTCGTAGGCGAGCCGGGCGTCGGCGTCGCCGGCCTCGATGCGCTTGGTCAGCTCCCGGAAGTCGTTGACCCCGGCCAGCCCGAACACCCCGGACCGGCGGTTGAGCAGGGTGTCGATCTCGTCGGCGGTCAGGCCGGCCGTGCGCATGAGATAGGTGATGATGCCCGGGTCCAGGTCGCCGGGCCGGGTGCCCATCACCAGTCCCTCCAGCGGGGTCAGCCCCATCGAGGTGTCGATCGGCCGGCCGCCGGCGATCGCCGACACCGACGCCCCGTTGCCCAGGTGCAGCACGATCTGGTCGATCGATTCGATTGGCACGCCCAGGAATTCGGCGGCCTGCCGGCTGACGTACTGGTGCGAGGTGCCGTGGAACCCGTAGCGGCGGATGCGCCAGGCGCGGGCCACCTCGGCGTCGATGGCATAGGTGGCCGCCGCCGCCGGCAGGTCGTGGAAGAACGCGGTGTCGAACACCGCGATGTGCGGCACGTCGGGCAGCAGCCGGCGGGCCACCTCCATGCCGAGCACCCCGGGCGGGTTGTGCAGCGGGGCCAGCGGGGCGAGCTCCTCCATCTTGGCGATGAGTTCGTCGGTGACGAAGGTGGGTTCGTAGAAGGTGCGCCCGCCGTGCACCGCGCGGTGCCCGACCGCGACCAGGCCGAGTTCGGCGGGGTGCGCCCCGGCCTCCTCGAACAGTTCCACCGCGGTGCGCAGCGCGGCCTCGTGATCGGCGATCGGCGGGCCGTCGCGGTGCAGCTCCCGCTCGCCGACCCGCAGCCGGGCCAGCGAGCTGTCCTCACCGATCCGCTCGACGATGCCGACGGCCAGCGACTTCGACGAATCACCGTCGATGAGTTCGTATTTCAGCGACGAGGAGCCCGAGTTGAGGACCAGGACCGACCGGCTCATCGACGCCCCTGGGCCTGGATCGCGGTGATGGCCACAGTGTTGACGATGTCCTCGACGAGCGCACCCCGGGACAGGTCGTTGACCGGCTTGTTCAGCCCCTGCAGCACCGGGCCGATCGCGATCGCGCCCGCGCTGCGCTGCACGGCCTTGTAGGTGTTGTTGCCGGTGTTGAGGTCCGGGAAGATCAGCACGGTGGCCCGCCCGGCCACCGGGGAGTCGGGCATCTTGGTGGCCGCCACCGTCGGGTCCACCGCCGCGTCGTACTGGATCGGCCCCTCCACCAACAGGTCCGGGGCCCGCTTGCGCACGAGTTCGGTCGCCTCGCGCACCTTGTCGACATCGGCGCCGGAGCCGGAGGTGCCGGTGGAGTAGGACAGCATCGCCACCCGCGGGTCGATGCCGAACCGGGCGGCGGTGCGCGCCGAGGAGACCGCGATGTCGGCGAGTTGTTCGGCGGTGGGGTCGGGCACGATGGCGCAGTCGCCGTAGACCAGCACCCGGTCGGCCAGGCACATGAAGAAGATGCTGGACACCGTGGACACGTCCGGTGCGGTCCGGATGATCTCGAACGCCGGCCGCACAGTGTGCGCGGTGGTGTGCGCCGCCCCGGAGACCATCCCGTCGACGAGGTCGTTGTGCACCAGCATGGTGCCGAAGTAGGAGACGTCGCGCATGGTCTCGCGGGCCTGTTCCGGCGTCACGCCCTTGTGGGCGCGCAACTCGGCGTACTGCTCGGCGAACCGGTCGCGCAGCTCGCTGGTGCGCGGGTCGATGACGTCGGCGGCGGCGAGGTCCACGCCGAGCTCGGCGGCGCGGGCCCGCACCCGGCTCTCCTCGCCGAGGATGGTCAGGTCGGCCACCCCGCGCTGCAGCAGCCGGCCGGCGGCCTTGAGGATGCGGTCGTCGTCGCCCTCGGGCAGCACGATGCGCCGGCGGTCGGCGCGGGCCTGTTCGAGCAGCCGGTGGGTGAACATCTGCGGTGTGACCACGGCGGGGATCGGCAGCGAGAGCACGCCGAGCATCTCGTCGAGATCGACCCGCCGTTCCATCAGCTCGATGGCGGTGTCGATCTTGCGCTGCGACCGCACGGTGACCCGGCCGCGGGTGGCCGCCACCGCGCTGGCGGTGTCGAAGGTGCCCAGGTCGGTCGCGATCACCGGCAGCTGCAGCCGAAGCCCGTCGACCAGGGCGGCGATCGCCGGGTGCAGCGCCAGCCCGCCGTTGAGGATCACCGTCGACAGCGACGGGAACCCCTCGGCGGCGTGCGCGCTGAGCACCGCGAGCACCACGTCGGACCGGTCGCCGGGGGTGATCACCGCCATCCCGTCGCGCAGCCGTTCCAGCACGTGCTCGGCGGTCATACCGGCCACCAGCACCGCCTCCACCTCGCGGTCGAGCAGCGCCGGGTCGCCGTTGATCAGGGTGCCGGCGACCGCGTCGCGCAGTTCGGCCACCGACGGGGCGGCCAGCAGCGGCTCCTCCGGCAGCACGTAGCAGGCCGGCCTGAACCGGCGCAGCGCCTGTGCGGTCTCGTCGAGCCGGTCCGGTGCGCACCGGTTGACCACCACGGCGGCCGGGTGGGCGTGTTGGCCGGCGATCTCGTCGAGGCACACCCCGACGAGCTCGGCCACCTCCTCCGGCGTGCGTCCGCGGCCGCGCACCGCCAGCACCATCGGGGTGCCGAGGTTGGCCGCCACGCGCGCGTTCGTCGCCAGTTCGGTCGGGCTGGCGATGTCGGTGTAGTCGCTGCCCACCACCACGACCACGTCGCAGCGCCCGGCCACGGCCTGGTAGCGGTCGATGATGGTGACCATGGCGGCGTCGGCGTCGGTGTGCAGCTGCTGGTAGTCGACCCCGATGCACTGTTCGTAGGGCACGTCCGCGGTGGCGTGCGCGAGCAGCAGCTCCAGGATGTGGTCACGGCCGTTCCCGGCCCGGGTGACCGGACGGAACACCCCGACCCGGGGCGCCGTCGCCGTCAGCCGGCCGAGGATGCCCAGCGCGATGGTGGATTTCCCGGTGTCCCCCTCCGGCGACGCGATGTAGATGCCGGAGACCCGACCGCTTCCCGCCATACCGACAGCCTCCCCCACCGGCCCGGGCGTGCGCACGTCGGCCCGCCGATTCCCGGCGAAGATCCGGCAAAACTGCAACACGTTTCAGTTTCAGCAAATCCGGACGGCGATCCGGTCGGAGACGAAGACGACGCTCGATCTTGATCGTGGCGAATGTCACACCAACGCGCGACGGATTGGTTCCGTCGTCAAGTATGCTTCTGACTTACACGTCAATTGGGTATTCCGAGCGACCGCCGGGTCCGATACAAGACATCGAGGTGCAGATTTGGCAAAGACAAGCCGGGCGATCGGAACGATCGTCCATGCACCGTTCGACGTCTTCAGCAATTCCGGTGCCGCGGCGTCGGTCGATCGGCCCGCCCGGCGGCAGGATCGCCGGTCCGGCGGCGGCCGCGACCGGATCGGGCGACCCGGCGGTTACCCGGCCCGGGTTTGCCAGATCCCGGTTTCGCGGAAGGAAAAAGGGCTAAAGACCCTACGGGCCGCGATGTCACCCGTCGCTAATTTTGACGCTTGCGAAAGCAAAGGCCTCCGTCATCTGGTGAGCGTCTGATGGAACACACGGCTACGACGACGATCGGAACACGCGGCCCCCTGCTCGCGGGCGTGCCGT
>NZ_CALDGS010000020.1 GCF_937941905.1 uncultured Mycolicibacterium sp.
CGGCTGAAGTACTACCGCCGCCTCCGGCGGCGGCCGGTGCCGAACAGGCTGCGGGTGATCTCCCGCCCGATCACCGTGCCCGCCGAGCGCATCGCGCTCTTGAACGCCGGGCTGTCCATCACCTTCTCCAGCAGCCCGGGCTCCTGCGGCACCGGCGGCAGGTCGGGCACCGGCGCGTACACCGGGGGCAGGTCCGGCCACTGACCCCGGGGCATGGGCTGCGGCTGGGCCGGCGGCGCCGGGGCGGGCTCCGGCGGGGCGAGCCGGGCGGCCAGCAGTTCGTAGGCCGATTCCCGGTCGATCGTCCGGCCGTAGCGGGTCTGCAGCGCGCTGGCCTGGGCCGCCGCGGCGATGGCGTCCGGGCCGATGGTGTCCATCAGCGAGCGCGGCGAGCGCATGTGCGTCCAGGCAACCGGGGTGGGCGCACCGCGCTCGGAGAGCACCGTCACCACCGCCTCACCGATGCCCAGCGAGGTCAGCGCCGACTGCAGGTCGTAGACGTCGGTCTTGGGGTAGGTGCGCACCACCTTGCGCAGCGCCTTCTCGTCGTCGGGGGTGAACGCGCGCAGCGCGTGCTGGATCCGCGCACCCAGCTGGGACAGCACGTCGTTGGGCACGTCGGTGGGCAGCTGGGTGCAGAAGAACACCCCGACGCCCTTGGAGCGGATGAGTTTGACGGTCTGCTCCACCTGTTCGAGGAACGCCTTGGAGGCGTCGGTGAACAGCAGGTGGGCCTCGTCGAAGAAGAACACCAGCTTGGGCTTGTCCAGATCACCCACCTCGGGCAGGTTCTCGAACAGGTCGGCCAGCACCCACATCAGGAAGGTGGAGAACAGCACCGGCCGGGTGCCCTGGTTGCCGAGCTCGAGCAGGGTGATGACGCCGCGGCCCTGCTCGTCGAGGCGCAGCAGGTCCTCCGGCTCCAGCTCGGGTTCGCCGAAGAAGGTGTCCCCGCCCTCGGCCTCCAGGTTGACCAGGGCGCGCAGGATCACCCCGGCGGTGGCCGGTGACACCGCGCCGAGCGCCTTGAGCTGCGGCTTGCCCTCGTCGCTGGTCAGGAACTGGATGACCGAGCGCAGATCCTTCAGGTCCAGCAGCGGCAACCCCTGCTGATCGGCCCAGTGGAAGATCAGCCCGAGCGTCGACTCCTGGGTCTGGTTGAGCCCCAGCACTTTCGACAGCAGGATCGGCCCGAAGCTGGACACCGTGGCACGCACCGGCACCCCGATGCCGCCGGTGCCCAGCGACAGGAACTCCACCGGGTAGCCGGTCGGGGTCCAGTCGTCCCCGGTGGCGGCGGCGCGCTGGGCGACCCGCTCCCCCGGCTCGCCCGGCCGGCACAGCCCCGACAGGTCGCCCTTGATGTCGGCCATCACCACCGGCACCCCGGCGGCGGAGAGCTGCTCGGCCATCAGCTGCAGCGACTTGGTCTTGCCGGTCCCGGTCGCGCCGGAGACCAGCCCGTGCCGGTTGACGGTGGCCAACGGCAACCGCACCCGGGCGGCCGGGTCCGGTGTGCCGTCCACCACAACCGTGCCCAGCTCGATCGCGGGCCCGTTGAACGCGTATCCCGCGGCGATCTGCTGTGCAGCAGTGGTCTCCATCGCATAATCCTTCCGTCGCCGCAGACCGATCGGCCCGACCCTAACCCGTCCGACCGGCTGTTCGGCGCGGGTATCCGCAGCCCGACCGGACCGATGCGCCTACTGTGGAGCGCTGTGCGTGACGAACTCGTGTGGATCGACTGTGAGATGACGGGCCTGGACCTCAAGTCCGACCTGCTCATCGAGATCGCGGTGCTTGTCACCGACCCAGACCTCAACATCCTCGGTGACGGCGTCGACGTCGTGATCCACGCCGATGACGCCGCGCTGGAGGCGATGGCCCCGGTGGTCAAGGACATGCACACCAGATCCGGCCTGATCGAGGAGGTGCGCGCCTCCACCGTCGACGTGGCCACCGCCGAGGAGATGGTGCTGGACTACATCCGCAGCCACGTCGGGCAGGCCAAGACCGCCCCGCTGGCCGGCAACTCCATCGCCACCGACCGCGGTTTCATCGCCCGTGACATGCCCAAGCTCGACGACTACCTGCACTACCGGATGATCGACGTGAGCTCCATCAAGGAGCTGTGCCGCCGGTGGTACCCGAAGATCTACTTCGGCCAGCCGGAGAAGGGCCTGGCGCACCGCGCGCTGGCCGACATCCACGAGTCGATCCGCGAGCTGCAGTACTACCGCCGCACCGCGTTCGTGCCCCAGCCCGGGCCCTCGACCAGCGAAATCGCGGCGATCGCCGCCGAGATCTCCGCGTCGGCGGGGACCGATTCGTCTTCCGGGCCATCGACCCGCTAGTATCGACGGCGCTGTCACCGCGAGGCGGCAGCGATGGTGGCTGTAGTTCAGTTGGTAGAGCACCAGGTTGTGGTCCTGGGGGTCGCGGGTTCGAGTCCCGTCAGCCACCCCTGGCAGGAGAAACCGCCTCCGGGTCGCCCGGAGGCGGTTCTTCGTCGTTGGGTCGGCAATCCACCGACCGGGCCGGTCTTCGATGTCACGGGCCGTCGACCCGGTACTTGCCGATCAGGGCCTTGAGTTCGTGAAAGGCGGCGGCGCGGGCGGTCACCACGTCGGCGGACTCCGACGGACGGTCGACCGGTGCCTGTGTCGATCCGTAGAGCACCGAGCCGAGGCGCCTGCGGAACTCCTCGCGCCGCTTGGCCATGACCTCGTTCTCGCGTTCCGCACGCAGCGCACGGTCGATGTCGGCGGCGAGCCGGGCGCACTTTCCGATCAGTTCGACCCGCTCCTTCACCGACTTCTCGAGCCTGGCGATCTCGCGCTCGGCATCGCGCAGCATCTCGGTATCGGCCTCGGTGAAGCCCCGGATCGACGCGGCGTCCGCCGTGGCGGCCCGGATCGACTCGGCCCGGCGCAGATAGTCGGCGATCGCCGACAGGTCGGCGCGGAAGTCGAAATCGGCCGGGTCCCCGAGCCATCCCGTCCGGGCGGCCTCCGAACCGGTGATCCTCGACACCGCCGCCTCGGCCTCCTCGTACAGGCGCGCCCCGGCCGACCCGAACTCCCGCCGGCGTTGCTGCTTGAGGAGTTCGCGGCGCCGCGCCGCCTCCTCCTTGCGTCGCTGTTCGAGCTCGGCGCGCTTGTGCTCCAGCCACGACCGTGCGGCCAACCACATCCAGAAGCCCAGCCACAGCGCTTCCAGGACCCACCCCGTCACCGACCGCGCGGTCGACGGGTTGTCCGCCCCCATCTGCACGGCCAGCCAGGTCCCCAGCAGGTAGGGCCACGCGACGACCAGGAAGACGAGCAACAGCAGAATCGCCCACGCCAAGCTGTTGTCGTCGTCTTTTCTCGCCCCCACGCCGGGATGCTAACCAACGACGGCGACAATTCGCCGCGCCTCGACGCGGCGGCCTCGTCGCTTTCCCGCCGGTGCACCGCCCTGTGCCGCACAGCCCGCTGGCGGGGTGGGGGCACCATCGAGTGGTCGGGGACAACATGCGCTCGATATACGACCGCCCACCGTGATCCCTTGTCAGGGGAGCGATCGACAAAGGCATGTCTGCCACCCAACGCGGCCGAGACTGGCTGATGGAGAAGGGGGCCGCCGACGGAGGCGGAAGCGACCAAAACGACGATCAACCACTCACTGGACAGCCCGTCCAAGGACGCTCCGGCGTCAACAAGCCTTCCGCAAGCACTGGCGGCGGCGGTGGCGGATTGACTGAATCGCTACCTATACCGAGCGGCGGAGGTGGCACTCCCCCGGCCAGAAGGAGGCGCCACAGGCGGTGCAGCTGCCGGAGCCGGCGGTTCGGCGGCCGGCGGTGCAGCCGCAGTGGAAGGGTTTCGTCTGTAGCGCCACCGGTGATCGATGCCACTAGCTCCCAACACGTCTGGGTACCAGGAGATTACGGTGCGCAGTCTCCGGCCGATGGGCGCACGAACCGATCCGGCAACGGTCAACAGCGGACCCTCCCACCCCCCGCCGCCACCCAGGGCGGCAAGTATCCGGCCAACCGGGCCATCGACCTTGGCGCCGAACCCCGGCCGGGTTGAACAATCTCGGCCCCAAAGCGATCAACGATGACGACGGCCACGCGTACGGCACCCGCCACGGTGTGCTGATCACCTGGCTGACGACCGAGCCGAATCAGCTCTGGATCTACTCGGGCGACGTCGCGGCGTCCTACGTGGAGCCGGATGCGAACGGCGGTTGGACCAAGACCGAGGTGCGCCGGGATCAGGTGCCCCCGGCGATCACCGATCTCTGGAGGGGCTGACAGCCCGCACGAAAAACGGGCCCCAGCGGATACGCTGCGGCCCGTTTCTCGCACTCCCGGTCAGATCCCGGCGTTACCGGCCTTCCACTGCTCCCAGGGGATGTTCCAGTCCCCGAGCCCGTCGGTGCCGGGCAGCGGTGAGCCCACCGTGTTGCGCACCTCGACGATGTCGCCGCGCTTGGAGTTCTCGTAGAACCACTTCGCGTTGCTCGGGCTGACGTTGATGCAGCCGTGGCTGACGTTGGCGTACCCCTGACTGCCCACCGACCACGGCGCCGAGTGCACGTAGATGCCGCTGTAGGACAGCTGCGTCGCCCAGTCCACCTCGGTGCGGTACCCGTCGGGCGAGTTCACCGGCACACCGTAGGTCGACGAGTCCATCACCATGTGCGCGCGCCGGTCCCCGACGATGTAGACGCCGTTGTTGGTGGGCGTGCTGTTCTTGCCCATCGACACCGGCATGGTCTTGATCACCTCGCCGTTGCGCCGGACCGTCATGGTCTTGGTGGTGTCGTCGACGGTGCTGATCACCTCGTCGCCGATGGTGAACGAGGTCTTGACGTTCTCCTGGCCGAACAGCCCGTCGCCGAGGTCCACGCCGTAGGTGTTCACCTCGACCTCGACCTTGGTGCCGGGCTTCCAGTAGTTGGCCGGCCGCCAGCGCACCTCGCGGTTGTTGAGCCAGTAGAAGGCGCCCTCCACCGGCGGGTCGGTCTTGATGGTGATGGCCTTCTGCGCGGCCAACCGGTTCGGGATGTTCTCGTCGAACCGCACCGCCACCGGCTGCCCGACGCCGACCACCTCCCCGTCACTGGGCACCACGTACGGCATGGTGAGGTTGTCCGGGGAGTGGGTCTGGAAGGTCATCGTCTGGCTGGTGACCCCGCCCAGGCCCAGCGACCTCGCGGTCAGCGTGTAGCGCTTGTTGTAGCCCAGCGGCTCGGTGCTGGTCCAGGTCACCCCGTCCGGGCTCATCTCGCCCTCGATGACGCGGCCCGCCTCGTTGACGAGCGTCACGGACCCGAGCACCCCGCCCTCGGCGGTGACGGTCACCGGGTCGTCGACCTCGACGTCGACGTCACCGTCGTGCACCGAGGCCGTGATCTTCGGCACGAGCAGATCGCCGAACGGCGTGCCCTTCTCCGCGATCACCCGCGGCGCCTCGGGCGCGCTGGTGCTGTTGCAGCCGGACAGCGCGAACACCACCGCCGGAATGCAGGCGAACGCCGCCCACCAGGTTTTTCTCCGACGCGGACGGGTCTCGACACGGACCTGCCCCATGTTTGCTCCACCTCTCCGCCCCACAACGGCGAACCTTCGATCGGATCGTCAGCCAACAGTCTAGGGGCAGCCCCCGACGAGCGCCGCTCCGGCGCCGCCGGCACCGCCTCTGACCAGCCGATTTCATACTTCGGCCCGACTCCTGTTACCGTTTCTCACCGCAAGCGCCGTTAGCTCAGTTGGTAGAGCAGCTGACTCTTAATCAGCGGGTCGGGGGTTCGAGGCCCTCACGGCGCACAGCACGACCCCTTCGGCGGCAGCCGGAGGGGTCTTCTCGTTCGCGACGCGCGCCCGAGTGCGCCCGCGAGCGCATCTCCCCGCCATAGGTCACCGGCGGCCGTTCCCCGGTGCTGTGCTTGCCGCCCGGCGTCGCCGGGATTCGGCAGGAGTACGGCCCCCCACCTCGGCATCGTCGGGCGCGGGCCGACCGCACCGGCGACAGCCGGCTCGCGAGGTGGCTGGCCGCCGCCCCTCGGGCGCGACCCGCCCCGAGGCGTGACACCGGCCACTAATCGACGCTCGTGGCAATTCTTTCGATGTTGCGGAGATCGCTCGTCGGCGGGAACTGTAGTCATGCTTACAGATGTGCTGGCGGACGCGCCCGCGAATCGTTCCGGAATCCGGATCGCCCGCGAGAAATTGTTGCGAGCGTCAGACTTTCTCCCGGTCCATGGCCCCGGTACTGCGCAAAACGCAGCTTCGATGCTAGGGTCGAGTTAGCTAGCGATCGGGCACCGCCCGGTCGGACCCACCCCCCAGTTGCAGATCGAGGATTTCGCTGATGCCGACGGATCGCACGCCGAACCGACCGGGCAAGGCCAATGAGAAGGTAATTGGGCAACGCCCGGTTGCCGTACGGTCCTGCCGTCGGCTGGGCATGCAGGCCAGCCCGCCGGGATTCTCCTGGACGGGTTGGTTCTCGTCGCGCCGGCACCGCTGAGCCGCGGCCGCCGGCGCGCCCGGTCAGCCCCGGGCGCGGCGGACGGCGAGGATGAGCACCACCGCGCCCACCCCGGCGATCGACGCGAGCACCGCCGGCTTGGTGACGAACCTCAGCACACTCGCCTTGACGTCCTCGGCCAGCCGGGTCGGGTTGGCACGCTGGGCGAGGGCATCCACGGTGGCCGCCAGCTGTTCGCGAGCCTGATCGATCTCCTGCTTGATGACCTCGGGATCCCGGTCCGCCACTCTCGCCCTCCAGATCGTCTCGGCGTGCCTGCCGAACACTCCTCTGCCGAACTACCCTAGAGCAGCCGGGACGCCACCGGTGGCACCGGCCGAGCAGAAGGGTGAGGGGATGGCACAGACGCCACGACTCGAAGTGGGCGACAAGGCGCCCGAGTTCAGCCTGCCGGACGCCGACGGCAACACCGTCTCGCTGTCGGACTACCGCGGGCGCAAGGTGATCGTGTACTTCTACCCGGCCGCTTCCACCCCCGGCTGCACCAAGCAGGCCTGCGACTTCCGGGACAACCTGCGCGAGCTCAACGACGCCGGGCTCGACGTCGTCGGCATCTCCCCCGACAAGCCCGAGAAGCTGGCGAAGTTCCGCGACAACCAGCAGCTGAACTTCCCGCTGCTGTCGGATCCGGACAAGAAGGTGCTCACCGCGTGGGGCGCCTTCGGCGAGAAGACGATGTACGGCAAGACCGTGCAGGGCGTCATCCGGTCCACCTTCCTCGTCGACGAGGAGGGCCGCATCGCGCTGGCCCAGTACAACGTGCGGGCCACCGGGCACGTGGCCAAGCTGCGCCGCGATCTAGG
>NZ_CALDGS010000021.1 GCF_937941905.1 uncultured Mycolicibacterium sp.
CGCTACGACGCGCCGTGGAAGGACATCGAGGCGCAGGGCTGGATCGCGCCGGCCGAGTGCATCGAGGTGCGGGTCACCATGACCGACAACGAGCGGATGCTCTACGCCACCGCCGAACCGGACGAGCGCTACAAGATCTGCGCCACCGTGCACACCAAGGTCGCGGTGGTGAAGTCGATCCTGGAGCGGCACAAGGGCGAGCAGACGCTGGTGATCGGCGCGTACCTGGACCAGCTCGAGGAGCTCGGGCAGGAACTGAACGCGCCGGTGATCACCGGGTCCACCCGGAACGCCGAGCGGGAGGCGCTGTTCGACGCGTTCCGGCGCGGCGAGGTGTCCACGCTGGTGGTGTCGAAGGTGGCGAACTTCTCCATCGACCTGCCCGAGGCGTCGGTGGCGGTGCAGGTCTCCGGCACCTTCGGATCCCGCCAGGAGGAGGCGCAGCGGCTGGGCCGGCTGCTGCGGCCCAAGGCCGACGGCGGCGGCGCGGTGTTCTACTCGGTGGTCTCCCGCGACAGCCTCGACGCCGAGTACGCCGCGCACCGGCAGCGGTTCCTGGCCGAGCAGGGCTACGGCTACATCATCAAGGACGCCGACGACCTGCTCGGCCCGGCGATCTGACCGCCCGGTCGGGTCAGGTGTGCGGGCCGACCGGTTTGACGACGGTCAGCAGCACCGCGGAGTCCTCCAGCGCGTGCAGGGCGTGGCGCTGCGGCGGCACGACGATCTGATCCCCCGGCGAGCCCTCCCAACCGTGGTCGCCGGCGGTGAGCCGGACCCGGCCGGTCAGCACCTGCAGGGTGGCCTCGCCCGGGCTCTCGTGCTCGTCGAGCGCGGTGCCGGCGACCAGCGCGATCAGCGTCTGCCGCAGGGTGTGCTCGTGGCCGCCGTAGACGGTGGTGGCGCTGCGCCCGGCGCCGGCGGTGCGCGCCTTGGCGAGGTGCTCGCGGGCCAGCGCGGTCAGCGAGATCTTCTCCATACTCCGTACCCCCTTTCTCGGGCCCCGTTGGCGGGACCGGCCCGGCAGCGCGCGCGGATCAGCCGAGCGCCGGGATGACCTGTCGTTCGAACAGTTCGATGCCGGAGCGGTCGTAGGCCGCCTCGGGGAAGTAGAGGATGGCGTACTCGCAGCCGAGCCGGCGCATCCGCTGCAGCTTCTCGACGACCTGCTCGGGGGTGCCGGTGGCCGCCTCCGGGGCGGTCGTCGCCTCCAGCATCGCCGCGGCCGCCTCCTCCCCCACCCGGGAGACCAGCCGGCTGCGGATGCGGGCCAGCCGGTCGGCGACGTCGGCCTCGGTTTCGCCGATGACGGCGTTGAAGTTGGCCGAGCGCACGATCGCGTCGAAGTCGGTGCCCACCTCCCGGCAGTGCGCGGCGAGCACCTCGGACTTGTGGGCGAAACCCTCCGGGTCGCAGGTGAAGTTGGTGTACTGGGCGTACTTGGCCGCGATGCGCAGCGTCACCTTCTCCCCGCCGCCGGCGATCCACAGCGGGATTCCGTTGGGCTGCAATGGCTTCGGCGCAACGATCGCACCGTCGACCTGGTAGTGGCGGCCGTCGAAGCTGACCCGGCCGGCCCGCCAGGCCTCCCGCATGATCTGCACGCCCTCGTCCAGGCGGGCCAGGCGCACCCCGGCCGACGGGAAACCGTAGCCGTAGGCCCGCCATTCGTGTTCGTACCAGCCGGCGCCGATGCCCATCTGCAGTCGGCCGCCGGAGACGATGTCGACGGTGGCGGCCACCTTGGCCAGATACACCGGATTGCGGTAGCTCATGGCGGTGCACATCTGGCCGAGCTTGACCCGGTCGGTGGCCGCGGCGTAGGCCGCCATCAGCGACCACGCCTCGTGGGTGGCCTCGTCGGTCGGCATCGGCACGGTGTGGAAATGGTCGTAGACCCAGATGGAGTCCCAGCCGTCGCTCGCGTCGGCGTAGCCGGCCAGGTCGCGCATCACCTGCCAGTGCCGCTCGGTGGGGATGTCAACGAGGTCCAGCCGCCAGCCCTGCGGGATGAACAAACCGAAGCGCATGAATCCCGACTCTAGCCCCGGAGGCGCGGGCTGCACCGGAGGGTTTGCCATGTCCACCCGGGATCTGTCGGGGTTCGCCCGGGAAGCTTTCCCGGTTCGCCCGGAACCTGTCGGGGTTGCGGACTACCCTCGCGGACATGGCCCTTTCCAGGGAGGAACGCGAGCAGTTCCTCGCCGAACCGCACATCGCGGCGTTGTCGGTCTTCGCCGGTGACCGCCGGGGCCCGCTGACGGTGCCGATCTGGTACCAGTACCGGCCGGGCGGCCAGCCGTGGGTGCTCACCGGCGCCGGCTCGCGCAAGCACCGGCTGATCGAGTCGTCGGGGTACTTCTCGCTGATGGTGCAGCGGCTGGAGCCGACGGTGCGCTACGTCTCCGTCGACGGGGCGGTGGACCGGATCGAACCGGGCACCGACGCCATGATGGAGGAGCTGGCCTACCGCTACCTGCCGCCGGAGCGGGCCAAACCCTATCTGGAGTACGCGCACCGCGAGCTCGGCGAGCACGTGGCGATCCATCTGCGGCCGCTGCACTGGCTGTCGGCCGACCTGGGTGCCCTGTAGCGCGCGGACGGGCCTCGGCGTCGGGCACGGGTTTTGCGCGGCCGTCGGGATCCCGGTGCCCACCGGTCCGGCGAATTCGGTTGCACCGGAGGCGGTCCGCACCACCGGACATGCGAACGGGGCCCCCGACCTCGGTCGGGGGCCCCATCTGCGGAGCGTGCTACTTCAGCAGGGACGCCGGCGGGTTGAACCGGTCGCCGTAGCGCTCGGCGAGCTGCTTGGCGCGCGCGACGAACGCCTCCTTGCCGGTGCCGAACTCACCCTGGTAGCCCTGGATGAACTGGGCGGTGCCACCGGTCCAGGCCGGGTAGCCGATGCCCATGATCGAGCCGATGTTGGCGTCGGCGGTGGAGGTGATGACCCCCTCGTCGAGGCACTTCTGGGTCTCCAGCGCCTCGGCGAACAGCATCCGGTCGATGATGTCCTGCAGCGGGATCTGGGTGCTGCCGGAGTTGAACAGCTCCCGCAGCCCCGGCCACAGGCCGACCCGCTTGCCGTCGACGTACTCGTAGAACCCGGCGCCCTTGAGCTTGCCGGAGCGGCCGAGCTCGACCATCTTGTTCACCACCGCCTCGGCCGGGTGCGGCTCGTAGGTCTTGCCCTCGGCCTCGGTGGCCTTGCGGGTCTCGGTGGCGATCTTCTGCATCAGCTCCAGGTTGAGCTCGTCGGACAGCTGCAGCGGCGCGGCCGGGTAGCCGGCCATGCCGCCCGCCCGCTCGATGCTGGCCGGCTCCACGCCCTCGCCGAGCATCGCCAGCGCCTCGTTGACGAAGGTGCCGATCACCCGGCTGGTGTAGAAGCCGCGGCTGTCGTTGACCACGATCGGGGTCTTGCCGATCGCCAGGGTGTAGTCGAACACCCGGGCCAGCGCCTCGTCGGAGGTCTTCTCGCCCTTGATGATCTCGACCAGCGGCATCTTGTCGACCGGCGAGAAGAAGTGGATGCCGATGAAGTCCTGCGGACGCTTCACCGCGGTGGCCAGGCCGGTGATCGGCAGGGTCGAGGTGTTCGAGCCGAGGATGGCGTTGGGCTCGACGATGTCCTCGATCTCCTGGAACACCTTGTGCTTGAGCTCGGAGTTCTCGAAGACGGCCTCGATGACGAAGTCCACCCCGGCCAGGTCGGCGGCGTCGGCGGTCGGCTTGATCCGGTCCAGCAGCGCCTTGGACTTCTCCTCGGTGGTGCGGCCCCGCTCCAGCGCCTTGGCCTCCAGCTTCTCGCTGTAGCCCTTGCCGCGCTGCGCGGCCTCGAGGGTGACGTCCTTGAGCACCACCTCGAAGCCGGCCTTGGCCGACACGTAGGCGATGCCCGCGCCCATCATGCCCGCGCCGAGCACGCCGATCTTGGTCGGCCGGCTGGCCGGGATGCCCTGCGGACGCGACCCGCCACCGTTGATGGTCTGCAGGTCGAAGAAGAACGCCTGGATCATGTTCTTGGCGACCTGACCGGTGACCAGCTCGACGAAGTAGCGGCTCTCGATGCGGCTGGCGGTGTCGAAGTCGACCATCGCGCCCTCCACCGCCGCGCACAGGATCGCCCGCGGCGCCGGCATCGGCGCACCCTTGAGCTGCTTCTTCAGCAGGGCCGGGAACGACGGCAGGATGCCGGCCAGGGCCGGGCTGGCGGGGGTGCCGCCGGGCATCTTGTAGCCCTTGGCGTCCCACGGCTGCACACCGGCGTCCGGGTTGGCCTTGATCCAGGCCTTGGCGGCCGGGACGAGTTCCTCGACGCTGCCGACGAGCTCGTCGATCAGGCCGATCTCCTTGGCCTTGGCCGGCCGGAACCGGGTGCCCTGGGACAGGATCTCCATGAAGGCCTTCTGGATGCCGAACATCCGCACGGTGCGGGTGACCCCGCCACCGCCGGGCAGCAGGCCCAGGGTGACCTCGGGCAGCCCGATCTGCACACCCTTGACGTCGGCGGCGATGCGGTGGTGGCAGGCCAGCGCGATCTCCAGGCCACCGCCGAGCGCGGCGCCGTTGATGGCGGCGACCACCGGCTTGCCCAGGGTCTCCAGCTTGCGCAGGTCGGCCTTGATCGCCTCGACCTCGGCGAACACCGCGGGGGCGTCCTCCGGGCGGGTGTTGATCATGCCCTTGAGGTCACCGCCGGCGAAGAACGTCTTCTTCGCGCTGGTGATGACCACGCCGGTGATCGAATCCTTCTCGGCCACAAGGCGTTCCACGGCGTTGTGCATGGACTCCTTGTAGTGCTCGTTCATCACGTTGGCCGAGCCGGTCGGGTCGTCCAGCGTCAGCGTGACGATGCCGTCGGCGTCCTTGTCCCACTTGATGGTGTTTTCTGCCATGGTTTCTCAGGCCTCTCAGACTCGCTCGATGATGGTGGCCACGCCCATGCCGCCGCCGACGCAAAGGGTGATCAGCGCACGCTTGGCGCCACGCCGCTCCAGCTCGTCGACCATGGTGCCGGTGATCATCGCCCCGGTGGCACCCAGCGGGTGACCCATCGCGATCGCACCGCCGTTGACGTTGAGTTTCTCGTCGGGGATGTTCAGGTCCTTCTGGAACTTCAGCACCACCGACGCGAACGCCTCGTTCAGCTCGAACAGGTCGATGTCGTCGACCGTCAGGCCCGCCTTGGCCAGCACCTTCTTGGTGGCCGGGGTCGGGCCGGTCAGCATGATGACCGGGTCGGAGCCGCTGGTGGCGGTGGCCACCACCCGGGCCCGCGGGGTCAGCCCCGCCGCCTTGCCGGCGGCCTCGGAGCCGATCAGCACCAGGGCCGCGCCGTCGACGATGCCGGAGCTGTTGCCACCGGTGTGGACGTGGTTGATCTTCTCCACCCAGTGGTACTTCTGCAGCGCCACGTCGTCGAAGCCGCCCATCGCGCCGATGTCGGCGAACGCCGGCTTGAGCTTGGCCAGGCCCTCCATCGTGGTATCCGGACGCATGTGCTCGTCGTGGTCGAGGATGACCAGGCCGTTCTGGTCGCGCACCGGCACCACCGACTTGGCGAAGTACCCGCCCGACCAGGCCGCCGCCGCCCGCTGCTGGCTGCGCAGCGCGTAGGCGTCGACGTCCTCACGGGAGAAGCCCTCGATGGTGGCGATGAGGTCCGCGCCGATGCCCTGCGGCACAAAGCCGACCTGGTAGTTGGTGTCCGGGTCGCCGGCCCAGGCGCCGCCGTCGGAGCCCATCGGCACCCGGCTCATCGACTCCACGCCGCCGGCCAGCACCATGTCCTCGAAGCCCGAGCGCACCTTCTGGGCGGCGATGTTGACCGCCTCCAGGCCGGAGGCGCAGAACCGGTTGAGCTGCACACCGCCGACGGTCTCCGGCAGCCCGGAGGCCAGCACCGCGGTGCGGGCGATGTCGCCGCCCTGCTCACCGACCGGCGACACGCACCCCAGCACGAGGTCGTCGATCAGGGCCGGATCCATCTGCGGGTGGCGCCGGCGCAGCTCGTTGATCAGGTTCACCACCAGATCAAGCGGCTTGACCTCGTGCAACGACCCGTTCTTCTGCTTGCCACGAGGCGTACGGATCGCCTCGTAGATGAAGGCTTCTTCGGACATGTCTGTCGGTTCTCCAAGTCCTGTTCGGAACGTGCGGATTGTCCCGCTGACCGCGAGCCTATCAGCCTCCCCCAACCGCTTGGTTGGGCCTACCCGCCGGTAACAACGAGGTCCCTTTCCTCCCGCGAGCGGTCGCGCACATCCCCTTTTTCGGCGCCCGTGCGGGGGTGTCCGCGTCTGCTCGGCAGCGCAGGGGGACCCGGCACTACGCTCGACGGGCGTGACCGTGCAGCGCCTGCGCCCGTATGCCACCACGATCTTCGCCGAGATGTCGGCGCTGGCCGCCCGGCTCGGGGCGGTGAACCTCGGGCAGGGCTTCCCGGACGAGGACGGCCCGGCCGCGATGCTGCGGATCGCCGAGCGCGCCATCGCCGAGGGCGTCAACCAATACCCGCCCGGACCCGGCATCGCCGCGCTGCGTGAGGCGGTGGCCGCCCAGCGCGCGCGCCACCACGGCATCTCCTACGACCCGGAGACCGAGGTGCTCATCACCGTCGGCGCCACCGAGGCCATCGCCGCGGCGGTGCTCGGGCTCGTCGAACCGGGCTCGGAGGTGCTGCTCATCGAGCCGTTCTACGACTCCTACTCCCCCGCCGTGGCGATGGCCGGCTGCACCCGGGTGGCGGTGCCGCTGCGCGCCGAGGACTTCACCCTGGACCTGACCGCCCTGCGCGCCGCGGTCACGCCGCGCACCCGCGCCATGATCGTCAACACCCCGCACAACCCCACCGGGCGGGTGTTCGGCGAGCCGGAACTGCGCGGGATCGCCGAACTGGCCGTCGAACACGACCTGCTGGTGATCACCGACGAGGTCTACGAGCAGCTCATCTACGACGGGCACCGGCACCTGCCGCTGGCCGGCTTCCCGGGCATGGCCGAACGCACGGTGACGATCTCCAGCGCGGCCAAGATGTTCAACTGCACCGGCTGGAAGATCGGCTGGGCCTGCGGCCCGGCCGAGCTGATCGCCGGGGTGCGGGCGGCCAAGCAGTACCTGACCTACGTGGGCGGGGCGCCGTTCCAGCCGGCGGTGGCGCACGCGCTCAACCACGAGGACGCCTGGGTGGCCGGGCTGCGGGACACCCTGCGGGCCCGCCGCGACCGGCTGGCCTCGGCGCTGGCCGAGCTCGGCTTCGGGGTGCACCCGAGTTTCGGTACCTATTTCCTGTGCGCGGATCCCCGGCCGCTCGGCTACGACGACGGGACCGCGTTCTGCGCCGAGCTGCCGCACCGCGCCGGGGTGGCGGCGATCCCGATGTCGGCGTTCTGCGATCCGGACGCGCCGCACGCCGCGGCGTGGAAACACTTGGTGCGCTTCACGTTCTGCAAGCGCGACGAGACCCTCGACGAGGGCATCCGGCGGCTGGCCGCGCTGCGCCGCTGACCGGTCAGCGCGCGCACTGCTGCATCACCCGGCGGCGCAGCTCCTCGGTGGCCACCTGCAGCACGATGCGCTTGGCCCGCTTGACCAGGAACCGCGGCACCGGCGCGAACGGCTCCACGACGAGGTCGAAGCGCACCCGGGTGCGGTCGCCCTCGGGGGTGAGGTTGTACTCGCCGTGCTGGCCGCGCTGCCGGAAGGTCTCCTCCGCATCCCACACCACCCACCTTGGGCCCCAGTGGTATTCGAGAACCTCCTGGTCGGTGATGCCCATCAGCCGCAGACTCGCCCGCACCCGGTGGGGCCGGCCGTCGGGGTGGCGGTCGAGCACCTCGGTGCGGCGGTGCAGCGGTGACCAGGACGGCATCGCCTCGATGTCGGCCAGCACGTCCATGATCCGTTCCGGCGGGGCGTCGACGACGATCTCCCGCGACGCTCTGACGGCCACGAGCAAATCCTAGTGTCGTCCGCGCCCGCGTGCGCCCTTCTAGCATGCAGGGGATGGATCGGGCGGAGGCACTGCGCGGGCTGCTGCGCGCGGCCGGGGTGCGCGACGTCCGGGTGGACGCCACCACCCGGGCGGTCTACTCGTCGGACGCGTCGCTGTACCGGGTGGTGCCGACGGCGGTGGCGTTCCCGGCCGACCACGACGAGGTGGCCGCGGTGCTCGACGTATGCCGCCGGGAGGGGGTGCCGGTCACCGCGCGCGGGGCGGGCACCTCGATCGCCGGCAACGCGGTGGGCGCCGGGGTGGTGCTGGAGTTCAGCCGGTACCTGAACCGGGTGCTCACGGTGGACCCGGACGCCCGCACCGCGGTGGTGCAGCCCGGGGTGGTGCAGGCCGAGCTGCAGCGGGCCGCCGCCCCGTTCGGGCTGCGGTTCGGCCCGGACCCGTCGTCGGCGTCGCGCTGCACGATCGGCGGGATGATCGGCAACAACGCCTGCGGGTCGCGGGCGCTGGGCTACGGCCGCACCTCCGACAACGTGACCGGGCTGCGGGTGCTCACCGCCGCCGGGGACGAGCTGCGGCTGCGTTCCGGCGCCCCCGCCCCCGAGCACCCGGCGCTGTCGGCGCTGGCGGGCCTGACCCGTTCCGGGCTGGCGGTGATCCGCACCGAGTTCGGCCGGTTCGGCCGCCAGGTGTCCGGGTACGCGCTCGAGCACCTGCTGCCCGAGCGCGGGTTCGACGTGGCCCGGCTGCTGGTCGGCAGCGAGGGCACGCTGGCGGTGTGCACCGAGGCGACGGTGCGGCTGGTGGCCGACCCGGCGCACCGCACGCTGGTGGTGCTGGGCTACCCGGACATCGCCGCGGCCGGGGACGCCACCCCGGCGATCCTGCCGTTCCGGCCCACCGCCTGCGAGGGCCTGGACTCCCGCATCGTCGAGGTGGTGCGCCGGCGCAAGGGGGCGGCGGCGGTGCCGCCGCTGCCGGCCGGGGCCGCGTGGGTGTTCGTGGAGGTGGCCGGCGCGGCCGCCGCCGAGGTGGCCGACCGGGCTCGCGCGGTGGCAACCAGTTGCGGCGCAATGGATTCCATCGTTGTCGAGGACCCGGCGCAGGCGGCCGCGCTGTGGCGGATCCGCGCCGACGGGGCGGGGCTCTCGGCGCGCAGCCCGGCCGGCCGGCCCGCCCACGCCGGCTGGGAGGACGCCGCGGTGCCGCCCGACCGGCTGGGCGGTTATCTGCGCGAATTCGACGCGCTGATGGCCGATTTCGGTGTGACCGGGATGCCCTACGGGCATTTCGGGGACGGCTGCATGCACGTGCGGATCGACCTGCCGCTGGACCGGCCGGGCGGGGCCGCGGTGTTCCGGGAGTTCATGTTCGCCGCCGCCGAACTGGTGGTGCGCCACGGCGGGTCGCTGTCGGGTGAGCACGGCGACGGCCGGGCCCGCAGCGAGCTGCTGGGGCTGATGTACTCCGAGCGGGCGCTGGCGCTGCAGGCCGCGGTCAAGCACGCCTTCGACCCGGACGGCCTGCTCAACCCTGGGGTGCTCGTCGCGCCCCGCCCGCTGGACGCCGACCTGCGTATCCCGGCCGCGCCGGCGCTGCGGCACGGCCTGGCGCTGGCCTACCGCGACGACGGCGGGGACTTCGGCCGGGCGGTGCACCGCTGCACCGGGGTGGGCCGGTGCCGGGCCGGGGGCGGCGGCGCCGACGTGATGTGCCCGTCCTACCGGGCCACCCGGGAGGAGAAGGACTCCACCCGGGGCCGGGCCCGGGTGCTGCAGGAGATGATCAACGGAAACCTGGTGCACGGCTGGCGCGCCCCGGAGGTGCACGAGGCGCTGGAGCTGTGCCTGGCCTGCAAGGGCTGCGCCTCGGACTGCCCGACCGGGGTGGACATGGCCGCCTACAAGGCCGAGGTGCTGCACCAGGCCTACCGGGGCCGGATCCGGCCGGTGTCGCACTACACGCTGGGCCGGCTGCCGCGCTGGGCCCGGCTGGCCGCGGCCGCGCCGTGGCTGGCCAACGCCGTGCTGCGGCTGCCCGGGGCGGTGGCGCTGGCCGGGGTGGACCGGCGCCGCCGGGTGCCGGCGTTCGCGCCGCGCACCTTCCGGTCCTGGTTCGCCGGCCAGGATCTGCCGGCGGGCGACGAGGTGCTGTTGTTCGTCGACACCTTCACCGACCACTTCTGCCCCGAGGTCGGCATCGCCGCGGTGCGGGTGCTGGCCGCGGCCGGTTACCGGGTGCGGCTGCCCGAGCGGCCGGTGTGCTGCGGGCTGACCTGGATCTCCACCGGCCAGCTCGACGCCGCCCGCCGCCGGCTCGACGGCACCCTGTCCGCGCTGGCGCCGGCGGTGCGCCGCGGGGTGCCGGTGGTCGGGCTGGAGCCGTCGTGCACGGCGGTGCTGCGCTCGGATGCGCTCGAGCTGGTGGGCGGGCCGGATGCCGAGGCGGTGGCGGCCGCCACCCGCACGCTGGCCGAGCTGCTGACGGCGCGGGGCTGGCGGCCACCGGCGCTGACCGGCACCACGGTCGTCGCGCAGCCGCACTGCCACCACCACGCGGTGATGGGCTGGGAGACCGATCTGGCGCTGCTGCGCTCGGCCGGTGCCCGGGTGCAGCGGCTGGGTGGCTGCTGCGGGCTGGCCGGCAACTTCGGGGTGGAGCGGGGCCACTACGAGGTGTCGGTGGCGGTGGCCGAGCAGCAGCTGCTGCCGGCGGTGCGGGCGGCGGCACCGGATGCGGTGGTGCTGGCCGACGGCTTCTCCTGCCGCACCCAGTTGGCGGACCTGTCCGACCGGCGCGGGGTGCACCTGGCCGAGCTGCTCGCCGGGCGGCTCGCACCCCTACCATCCCAGGCATGATCGGCCGCGCG
Organism: uncultured Mycolicibacterium sp.; assembly: GCF_937941905.1. GTDB lineage: Bacteria > Actinomycetota > Actinomycetes > Mycobacteriales > Mycobacteriaceae > Mycobacterium. The sequence continues at coordinate 10,830 of NZ_CALDGS010000021.1, forward strand.
CTCGCCGCCGTCACCGCCGCCGCGGTGCTGGCCGGGTGCGCGCCGCTGCGGCCGGCCGCCGTCCCCGACACCCCGGCGGCCGAGGCGGCCGGTGCCGGCTCCGCGGCCGAGCCGCCGCAGCTGCCGCCGCCCACCCGGTTCGTCGGGGTCGCCGACGCGCTGCCGCCGACCCGGTGGGCGGCGGCGCCGGTGCCCGGTGTGCGGATCGGGCACGTCAACAGCGGCGGCGAGGTGGAGGCCTGCACGCTCGGTCCGGCGGTGCGCGGCCGGGACGGCCGCGCGGGGTTCCTCATCGTGGGGCACTGTGCCGACGGCAGCCGGCGGATCTACTGGCAGGCCGAGCCGGGTGGGGCGACGAGCCGGCTCGGCGTCGCCGAGACCCCGGACTACCGGGGACCGGCCGATCCGGCCGTGGTGTGGGCCGAGGTGCCGCTGTCGGCGCAGGCGACGACGATCGCCGGCCATCCGGTGCGCGGGGTGCTGCCCAGCCGGGCGCTGGACCGGCTGGCGCCGGGAACGCCGCTGTTCATCCGGGGACAGGCCAGCGGCACGGTGCGCACCGAGCTGCACCGGGTGGACATGGAACTGCTGCGCTACGCCCACGTGACCCGCAACGGGGACTCCGGGTCACCGGTGTACGTGCTCGACCACGCCGGCAACGCCTGGGTGGTGGGGGTGCATCAGGGCTATCCCGGTGCCACCCGCATCGACACCGCGCTGTACGCGGTCGGTGCGGAGATCATGCGTCATCCGGCGTGAGCCGATGCGCGAAAAATCGCCGGGACTTGGGGCATAAGCTCATGTTCGAGCTTGGTGGTGGCCAGGGCCGGGATCGAACCGGCGACCTTCCGCTTTTCAGGCGGACGCTCGTACCAACTGAGCTACCTGGCCGGAAGGCACCGGCCCTCGCAACCGAAGTGCCTCGCCTTGCTGGCGACCCTGACGGGACTTGAACCCGCGACCTCCGCCGTGACAGGGCGGCGCGCTAACCAACTGCGCCACAGGGCCATGTGTCGTCTCTCATCGCTCGGAGCGCTACGACGTACCCCCTACGGGATTCGAACCCGCGCTACCGCCTTGAAAGGGCGGCGTCCTAGGCCGCTAGACGAAGGGGGCCTGAGCCGAATCTCTCCGGGGCACTCGCAACGCCCGCGCGTTGGGAGCTCCGATAGCTTAAGCAACAGATCCCCGGATTCCCAAATCGGCTGGTCAGAGCCGGTTTTTTGCGGGACTCGCGGGATCGGCCGCCGACTTAGTATCCTTGTGCATCGCAGACGCCCCTATAGCTCAGTTGGTAGAGCTACGGACTTTTAATCCGCAGGTCCCAGGTTCGAGCCCTGGTGGGGGCACCACGACGAGCAATCGGCTGGTCAATCGGCCG
>NZ_CALDGS010000022.1 GCF_937941905.1 uncultured Mycolicibacterium sp.
ATCGCAGCATCATCCGCTCATAGGCGTCGATCGCGGCGGCGGGTGCGTCGTCGGCGACCCCCCTGCCCTCGTCGAACACTATCACCCGGTCGAAGTCGTCGAGCAGCGTCAGATCGTGAGACACGACGACGAGTTGATGGTCCAGGGCGGCGAACGCATCCCGGATCATCCGGGTGTTACGCAGGTCGAGCAGCGTCGTCGGCTCGTCGGCCACCACGATGCGCGGTTCGGTGACCAGCACCGACGCCAACGCGAGCAGCTGCTTCTGCCCACCGGAGAGCAGATGGGCGGGATGGTCGGCGTGACCGGCCAACCCGAACCTGCCCAACACCTCGTGGACCCGATCCCGCCGCTCGTCGGTGGTCAGCCGGTGCCGTGACAGCGACAGTTCGATGTCCTCGGCGACCGTCGGCATCAGAATCTGCCGGTCGGGGTCGGTGAACACGAACCCCGCCAGGCGGCGGACCCGGCGGGTGTGCCGGCGGGTGTCGAGCCCACAGACCCGCACCGTTCCCCGGTCGGGCAGCACCAGACCGTTGATCATCCGCGCGAACGTCGACTTCCCGCTGCCGTTGGCGCCGACGATGCCGATCCGGCGCTCGGTGAGCACCAGCGACACGTCGCAGAGCACCTTCCGGTCGCCGTAGGAGTGCGAAACGTCCTCGAAGACAACCGAGTCCGGCTGTTGGTCAACCATCGAACGAGCGGCGCCGCCGCCACGGTGCGACGAGTCCCGGCCGGGTGCGGTGCACCTGCGCGGCGACAACACCGGCGATGACCGCTTTGGCCAGGTCACCGGGGACGTAGATGCCGCTGCTGGTCACCGCCGCCCACCAGGACAGATCGGTCCGGATCAACAGCCCGGCGGCGCCGAAGCAATAGATCACCGCCATGCCGCCGAGAATGTTGATCGCGATGCCCCAGCCCACCCGGTAGCGCGGCATCATCAGCGCGGTCAGCGCCCCGATCACGAACACCGCGGGCAGCCAACCGACGAAGAACCCGGCTGTCGGCGACGCCAACGACACCAGCCCGGTGCGCGCACCGGCGAGAATGGGCAGCCCGGCGATCGCCAGGACGGTGAACAGCCCGACCGCCAGCACACCCTTGCGCGGCCCCAGGATCGACCCGGCCAGCATCACCCCGAGCGTCTGGAAAGTGATCGGCACCCCGCTGGCGCCCAGCGTGATCGTGCCCGGCAGCCCCAGCGCCGCGATCAGCGCCGCGAACACCGCAGCCTGGGCCAGTTCGCCGGGAGTGAGGGCGAACCGGCGCCGCACCTGCGCCATCGCCCCGGCGCGTGCGGCGTCACTACCCACGCTGTCCAACCGAACGTCCATCCGAACGATTATCGCCGGTGCCCACCGCCTGCCCGAAGCGGGCGGAGTCAAGCGACGGTGCTGTTCCACCCGGCTGACGGGGCTGGCGGCACCGGGGTTCGACACGGCGGTAGCGTGGCTGACCGTGAACTCATCTCGTGTGTCTTCTCCCCTCGCGATTCCCGGCGCGATCGTCGCCGGCGCCGCGGCGCTGGCCCTGACGCTCAGCGCGTGCGGTTCCGACAGCGACTCGACGTCGGCCACCACGACATCGGACACCACCACGTCGACCATGACGACGTCACCCACCGGCACCGCCGTCGCACAGAGCTGCCCCACCGCCGCACCGGGCGAGGACGTCGCACCGGACTGGACGTTCACCGGTGACACCGGCAGCATCGCGGTCACCGGACCCACCGATGAGGCTGCTCCGCTGGTCACCGTCGAGGGACCGTTCAGCGTCTCCGAGACCCGGGTCGAGGTGCTGCAGGACGGCGACGGGCCGGTCGTCGCGGACACCGCCGACGTGCTGGTGTGCTACCTGGGCGTCAACGGCCGGGACGGCACGGTGTTCGACACCAGCTTCGAACGGGGCACCCCGGTGAACTTCCCGCTCGACGGGGTGATCACCGGGTTCCAGAAGGCCATCGCCGGCCAGACCGTCGGATCGACCGTCGCGGTGGCGATGACGCCGGAGGACGGCTACCCCGACGGTCAGCCCGCCGCCGGCATCCAGCCGGGCGACTCGCTGATCTTCGCGATCTCGATCCTCGACGCCACAGACTGAGATCTCACGGAGTGAGAGGACCGGCCGGTCTGGCGGTCAGGACGCCTCGGCGATCGCCTTGATCGCGGCGAGCGTCGCCGGAATACCCGTCTCGGCCGCCAGCCGCCGGGCCTCCAACTCGGCTTCGGCCTGCTCCCCGAAGCGCTCCCGGAAGGCGGCGATGCCCGCGGGCAGCACCTTCCAGGACTCGGTCAGCAGGGTGCCGCCGTCCCGCGGTTCCATGGTGTAGGCCCAATACACCAAGTCGCCGTTGACCTGCCAGGCGAAGGACCGGCCCGGGGTCGCGGCGACCACCTGGCTGCGGGTCTCCCAGGTGCGTTCGGGGGTCTCGTTGCGGCCGGTGAACCAAGCGCCGACCTCCGGTCCGTCGCCCTCGTCCCACCAGCACGCCTTGCAGATCGGGCTCCACTCGCCGGTTCTGGTCACATCGGAGACCAGCGCGTACACCTGCTCGGGCGACGCTGCGATGAAAATCGACTCTGACATCTGGAGATCCGCCATGGCCGCCAGTGTCGCACAGGCCACTTGTCGCAAGACATTCACGCGTAGTTGGGCGAGATGCACTGTCGGCGAGCACGTCCGTTGCTACGATGTGGCAATTATCGACGGCGAAGTCAATATGCGCAGATCCGAGGCGGTGCAACATGATTAGCGCGTCCAACACGTACCCCACCACAGGGGCGGCCCGGTGATGCGGCTGTCCCGGCGGTCGATGCTCCGCGCCACCGGGGGTGTGGTGGCGGGTGCGCTGCTGGCCGGTGCGGTGTCCGGCGCCACCACCGGATGCGGACGTCGCGAGGACTCCGATTCGGGCGACCGGTTGTTCGCCGAACTCGACGCCAAGATCCAGGACCTCATGGACCGCCACGGGGTGCCCGGTGTGGCGGTGGGCGTGTGGCACGACGGTGTGGAACACCTCCGCGGTTTCGGGGTCACCAACGTCGACGATCCCGAACCGGTCACCCCCGACACCCTGTTCCGCATCGGCTCGACCACCAAGACGTTCACCGGAACCACGGTGATGCGGCTGGTCGAGGCCGGCCGGATCGACCTGGATGAACGGGTGCGCACGTATCTGCCCGACTTCACCACCGCGGACCCGACGGTCGCCGAGCGGGTCACCGTGCGGCAGTTGCTCAACCACACGCCGGGCTGGCACGGCGACTACTTCGTCGACACCGGTTCCGGCGAGGACGCACTGGCGAAATACGTTGCGGCGATTGCCACACTGCCGCAGCAGACGCCGCTCGGCACCACGTTCGCCTACAACAACGCGGCCATCGCCCTGGCCGGCCGCATCATCGAGGCGGTGACCGGAACCGGCTACGAACGTGTGGTCCGCACCGAACTGTTGGAGCCGCTGGGCCTGCAGCACACCGGTTTCAGCGTCGACAACCTCGAAGGCCCGCCGGTGGCCGAACCGCACACCATGGCGGACGGCGCTCCGAGGTTCGACCGGTCCGCCTGGTACATGCCTCGCTGCCTCAACCCGACCGGCGGGCTGATCTCCACCGCCCGCGACCAGTTGCGCTACGCCCGTTTCCATCTCGGCGACGGCGGCGGACTGCCGGACCTCGGCCTGCTGAGCGAGGAATCCCTGACCGCGATGCGGTCGGATCCGGGGCCGGGCGGAACCCTGGCTGTCGAGATCGACGGGATGGGAGTCACCTGGCATCTGCGGCCCAGCGCCGAGGGTGTGCACATCGTCCAGCACGGCGGGGCCTGGTCCGGTCAGCATTCGGGTTTCTACCTGGTGCCGGACCGGGACTTCGCGATGACGGTGCTGACCAACTCCGACGGCGGGGCGATGCTGGTCGCGGACCTGATGTACACCGACTGGGCGCTGGACCATTTCGCCGGGCTGCACAATCTGCCGGCGCCCGTCCGCGACCTCTCCCCCGCCGAACTGGCCGACTACGAGGGGCGTTACCACGCCTACGAGACCGGCGTCGACGGCTCGGTGGACGCCACCGACACCGTCCTCACCGCCGACCGTGGCCGATTGCGCTACCAGATGCTCTCCGACGACGGTGCTCCCGTCACCGACCCGCCGCCCGGCACCCCCGCGTATCTGGCGTTCTACCGGGACGACTACGTGCTGCAACTGGACCGCGACGGCGAACCGCTGCCCAGCCGCGCCGACTTCGTCCGCGACGACACCGGACAGGTGCGCTGGCTGCGGATCGGCGGTCGGTTGCACCGCAAGACGGCGTGACGCCACGACATCTGCGGGCAGCCGCGCCTGCCTGACGCCTCACCGGGCCGGCGCGGAATGCGACGGCGGGGCCGACCCACCCCGTGTGGCGCGGTCCGCCATCAGCCGCAGGATCTCGGCGCGGTCCTCGGCCGACGGCAGACCCATGCCCGGCTGGTACCCGTACACCTCGTACAGCGATCTCGCGCTGGTATGCCCGTCGAGGATGTCGATCAGATCGCCGCTGATCAGCCCGGGGTGTTCCACCCCGCACGCCTCGGCGACCTTGACCAGATCGCGCCGCAGCGTCCTGATGTAGTTGGCGACCCGCGGAGCCTTGTCGTCGGGCACCAACCCGCGGGTCAGCCAGGCGTTCTGGGTGGCCACCCCGGTAGGACAGGTGTCGGTGTGACATTTCTTGGCCTGGATGCAGCCGAGCGCCAGCATCGATTCCCGCGCGGCGTAGACCATGTCGCAGCCCAGCGCGAACGCGACCACCGCGTTGTCGGGCAGGCCGAGTTTGCCGCTGCCGATGAACGTGACCTGCTCGTGCAGACCGCGTTCGGCGAAGATCCGGTACACCTCGGCGAAACCGAGTTGGAAGGGCAGCGACACGGTGTCGGTGAAGATCAGCGGCGCCGCGCCGGTGCCGCCCTCGCCACCGTCGATGCTCACGAAGTCGACCCCGCGACCGGTGTCGCGCATGAGATCGGTGAGCTGCTCCCAGAAGTCGAGATCGCCCACCGCCGACTTGATCCCCACCGGCAGCCCGGTCTCGGCGGCCAGCATCTCCACCCAGTCGAGCATGCTGTCGGCGTCGGTGAACTCGGCGTGCCGCGACGGGCTGACGCAGTCGCGGCCCTCGGGGATGCCACGCGTCGCGGCGATCTCCGCCGACACCTTGGCGGCCGGCAGCACCCCGCCCAGCGTCGGTTTGGCGCCCTGGCTCAGTTTGATCTCCAACGCCCGGACCGGTGCGCCGGCCACCAGATCCTTGAGCCGGGCGAGGTCGAACCGGCCCTCGGCGTCACGACAGCCGAAGTAGGCGGTGCCGATCTGGAAGATGAGTTCGCCGCCGTGTCGGTGGTACCGGGAGATGCCGCCCTCACCGGTGTTGTGCAGACAACCGGCCAGCGCCGCGCCCCGGTTGAGCGCCTCGATGGCCTTGCCGGACAGCGACCCGAAGCTCATCGCGCCGATGTTGACCACCGCCTGGGGCCGGAACGCCTGGGCGCGGTTGCGGGCGGCGCCGATCACCTTCGCCGCCGGCAGTTCGACGTCCAGCGCTGCCCGCGGTGCGGACGCCGGGATCGAGCGGCCGAAGGTGCGGTGCCGGATCACCGGGTAGCCGGAGGTGTACTCGATGTCGTTGTCGGTGCCGAAGCTGAAGTAGTTGTTCTCCTGTTTCGCCGAGGCGTACACCCAACGGCGCTGATCCCGGGTGAACGGGCGCTCCTCGTCGTCGCCGGCGAGATGTACTGCCGCAGTTCGGGTCCGATGGACTCGAGCAGATAGCGGGCGTGCCCGATCACCGGGAAGTTGCGCAGGATCGCGCGCCGGCGTTGGAACACGTCATGGACTGCCACAGCGGCCAGGGCCGATGCCGCGGTGGCCGCGGCGGTACGGAACAGGGAACTCATGGCCACAGTGTTACCTCAGGCCCCTGTCCGAAACGGTTCGAGGGTTGCTCGCCGTCAATGGGCGTGTCCCGGAACGCCTCGAGAGCCTGGGGCGATTCCCACCGTTCGACGACGTTGACACGGCCCGCGAGGTACGCCGCTCGCTGTCCGGGATCGACGGTGATGTGTCCCGCAACGATGATCACGCCGGCACAGACCCGGTGCGGGCGCGGAACTCATCGCCGAACAGCCGACGGTGCACCGGCTGAGCCGGCTGTGCGCTGGCTGAGGTGGGTGTGCGGTCACGCAGTCGGATGTGCGGCCACTGCGCGAAAACCGGCCGAATCCCGCAGTGGCGGCACGATCAACACCACCGACTCACCCTCGCCTGTGAGACCGCACAGCGGCGGCTGCACACACGCGCCGCGGTGCGGGCTGAACGTGTTGCGGCCCATGATCAGTCCGGCCGCCGGTGACGCATCTCGCGGCGATGTTCCATCATGGGAGCCATGGAGTCGACCCGGGTGGACCGATGGTTGTGGTCGGTCCGGCTGGCCAAGACGCGGCCCGACGCCGCCGCAGCGTGCCGGGCCGGACACGTGCGGATCAACGACAAACCGGCCAAGCCGTCCTCGGCGGTCGTCCCGGGTGACCGGGTGAAGGCCCGGATCGGCGGCCGCACCCGCATCGTCGAGGTGGTGCGGGTGATCCAGAAGCGGGTCGGGGCCGCCGACGCGGTGACCTGTTATCTCGACCGCACCCCACCGGAACCGGCAGTGCCGCTGCCGCCGGTGGCGGTGCGGGACCGCGGTGCCGGGCGGCCCACCAAACGCGACCGCCGCATGCTGGAGAAGTTCCGGGCAGGCCGGCTGTGACGCCCGGTCGAGAAGGCTCGGCCCGATAGAGTCACCACCATGCGTATCGCGGTCGCCGGCGCCACCGGGAACATCGGCAGTCGCACCGTGTCGGTGCTCGAGCGGGACGGCCACGAGGTGGTCCGCATCAGCCGCACCCACGGTGTCGACCTGGTCTCAGGTGAGGGTCTGGACGCGGCCCTGACCGGGGTCGACGCCGTCGTGGACGCCATCAGCGCCCCGCCCGGCAGCCGGGACCAGACGGTCGACTACTTCCGCACCACCACGGCCAATCTGCTCGCCGCCGAGCAGCGCGCCGGGGTGCGCCACCACGTGCTGCTGTCGATCGTCGGCATCCACCGGGTCGAGGGCAATCCGCACTACGCCGGTAAACGGGAACAGGAACGGCTGATCGCCGAGAGCCCGGTGGGATGGACGATCGTTCCGGTCACCCAGTTCCACGACTTCGCCGCGATGGTGGCCGGCTGGACCGAACCGGACGGGGTCGCCACCATCGCGCCGCTGCTGGTCCAGCCGATCGACCCCGACGACGTCGCCGCCGTTCTGGCTGAGATCGCGACTGGTGAACCGCGGGGCCGTCACGTCGACGTGGCCGGGCCGCAGACCCAGGACCTCGTCGACATGGCGCGGCGCACGTTCGCGGCACGCGGCCGGGATATCGAGCTGGTTCCGACCTGGTCGGGCATCTTCGACGAGCGGATGGCCGGCAACGTGCTGCTGCCCGGACCGGACGCACGGATCGCTCCCACCACGTTCGAGGACTGGTTGGCGCGCCAGACCGGCGAACACGGGTAGTGTGGTGCGGGTTCGTTGCACAACCAGCCCGCTTGGAGTCATCGGTGCGGAAACCCGCTGAAAACGGGCGCGGGTGAGCGCCCACACCGACATCGGCGACACCGCACCGGCATCGATGGGTGAGAGCGTGATCGCCGATGTGGCCGAAACCCTCGGCGGATCGCTCAACCTGCGCCGCACCGCGCTGCGACTGATCTCGCTCATCCAACCCCGGTTGGCGGACTGGGCGATGGTGGTGTTGCCGGACCCGCGGGCCGGTGTGCTCGTCGCGGTGGGTGACGCGGCCCCGGCCGGGGTTCCGCTCCGCCGCGCCGACCTCGATGATCTGCCGCTGGGCCGGGTGCTGCGCAGCGGATCCGTCGAACAGATCCACGACACCGACCTGGCCGGATTGATCCCCGTCGAACCGTTCCAGCAGTCCGCCGTCGCGCTGGCGCCGGCCGAGGTGGTCGCGGTGGGGTTGACCGCCCGCGGCAGCACCTTCGGCGCGTTGGTCGTGCTGCGACGGGGCGACACCGGCTTCCGCGCCGACGAACTCGACGTGGTGGCGCGGGTCGCCGACCGCGCGGCCGTGGCCTTCGATTCGGCGCGGCTCTACGAGGAGCAGGCCCGGGTGGCGTCGGTGCTGCAACAGAGTCTGCATCCGCCGTCCCTGCCGGACATCCCCGGTGTCCGGTTGGCGGCCTGCTACCGGCCCGCCGCCGAACACCTCGACATCGGTGGCGACTTCTACGACGTCACCGGCAGCGACCACGATTGGTTGATCGCCATCGGCGACGTGTGCGGTAAAGGGGTCGAGGCCGCCGCGCTGACCGGCCAGACCCGTCAGAGTCTCAGAACCGCAGCACATTTCGACCGCAGCCCGGACGTCGTGCTCGGCGCGGTGAACAGTGTGCTGTGCGATCTGCGGGTGAAGCAGTTCGTCACGGTGCTGTGCGCGCGGATCCGTGCGCGTCCGGGTGGGGGCGTCGGGGTGGACCTGGCCACCGCGGGCCACCCGGCCCCGCTGATCGTGCGCGGGGACGGCCGCGTCGAACAGGCCGAGGTGTACGGGACCGCCGCCGGCCTGGTCTCGGGCATGCGTTACGGTGCAACGGCTCTCGAACTCCACCGCGGTGACACCATGGCGATGTTCACCGACGGCATCGATGAGGCGTGGGGCGCCGGCGGTCAGTACGGGATGGCGCGGCTGCACGCCCTGCTGCCGGCGTACGCGGGCGCCGCACCGGAAGTGGTGTGCGAGGCGGTGGAGCAGGACGTCATGGAGTACCTCGACGGCCGCCCGCACGACGACATGGCGATGGTGGCCGTCACATGCGTCCGCTGACACCGCTGCGGGAAGCGCGGCAGCACTACGAGAACGCCCTGGCGGCCGACGACCGGACCGCCGTCGCCGGGCTGGTCGAGCGTCTGCTGGACGACGGGGTGGCGCCGCCGGACGTGTTGACCGGGGTGGTGGCGCCCGTGCAGCGCGCGATCGGTGAACGCTGGCAGCGCGGCGAATGGACGGTCGCGCAGGAACACGCCGCGACCGCGATGGCGATGGCGGCCACCGACGTCGTCGCGCGGCGGTTGAACCAGCTGCCGGTCACCGCCGGTCACGTGATCGTGACCTGCGCGGAACGCGAATGGCACTGGCTGCCGGCCGCGATCATCGCCTGCGTGCTGCGGGCCGACGGGTGGCGGACGACCCAGCTGGGGCCGGCGACGCCGCCGATGCGGTTGAGCCGGTACATCCAGGATCTCGGGCCGGACGCGGTGGCGGTCAGCTGCTCGGTGCTCGGCGCGCTGCCCACCACCCGCCGGTTCATCGAGGCCGCCACCGCGGCCGGGGTGCCCGTCATGGTCGGCGGCGCGGCCCTGGGCGCCGACGAACTCCGGGCGGCCGCACTGGGAGCTACCGCGTGGGCGCCCGACGCCCGGACAGCCCGGGACGTCATCACCACCCTGGCCACCGTGGTGCCGCCGGCGCCGCCGCTGCCCGCCGCGCCCGCGCGCGAACAACGCGCCCTCGACCTCGATCAGCCACGGCTGCTCGACGGCATCCGGCGGCAGTGGACGGTGACGGCCGGCGCGGCGTCCGGCCCCGCGGTGACCTCGCTGCGCACCGTCGCGCGCGAGGCACTGCCCCAGACCCTGCACGCGGTGTCGGCGGCCCTGCTCACCGGGGACACCCGACCGATCACCGAGACCGCCGTGTGGTTGTCCGAACTGCTGGCCGCCCGCGGTGTGGAGGCGGACCCGGCGATCAGTGAACTCGGGGCCGTGCTGGCCGCGGCGCTGGTCGATCATCCGTTGAGTGGATCTGGTGCGCCGGCACTTCCGGTGCGCGCCGACCGGTTGAGCGCGTCGGCGGCGACGATCCGCTCGAGGGTCGCGGCGATCGAGTCCAACGGCGCCGCGGACCGTATCTCGCGGGCCAGCCGACGTGCGGCGGTGCGGTACCGGTCCTGGTCGCGGATGCGGTCGAAACCGGCCCGCAGCGCCCGCACCGTCGGCGTTGCCGTGCCGAGATCGATTCCGGCGCCGCAGAACTCGACCCGGGCCCCGATCTCGGCCTTGTCGGAGGTCTCCCCCGCCACGATGAGTGGCACCCCGTGGCTTAGCGCGTACTGCACGCCGCCGTACCCGCCGTTGGTGATCATCACGTCGACGTGGGGCATCAGCATCCGGTACGGAAGCCAGTCGGTGACACGGGCATTACCCCGGGACCCGGAATCCCGAGCGTTGTCCCGGCCGGCCGCCGGTGGTGGCGACCACCAGCACGTCAGGCCGGTCAGTCAGCGCCTCCAGCGTCGGCACGACCAACTGATCGAGGTCGGTGTTGTCGAAGGTGCCCTGGGTGACGTGAACGACGGTGGCGGCGCTCCGGATGTCGTCCCACCAGGCGGGCAGGGTGACCCCGTCGAGGCCGGTGGGCAGCACCGGGCCGGCGAAGTCGACGGTGGACGGCAGATCGCCGCGGTGGTATTCGAAGCCGGGCACGCCCAGTTGGATCAGCCGGTCCGCCAAGGCGGGCCAATCGCTGAGAAACACCGGCGCCGGCCCGGCTCCGGCGGTGCGCAGTGCCCGGTCGAAGCGCCGCCGACTGCCCGCCATGATCACCCGGTGCGCCACCGCGGTCATACCGCGGTAGTCGACGCCGGGCCGCGGCCGCCACGCCATCCCGAACGGCGGGGTGTCGGCACTGGACAGGGTCAGCGGGCCCACGCTGCACACCAACAGCGGTGGGCGTGGGCGATCGTCGAGCAGCAGCGCCGCCGCACCGGTGAACGTCATGTCAACCAGGACAGCGTCGGCCGGCTCGCGGTCCAGCACGGAGCGAAGAGCCGCCGCCTGATGTCCCAGGGGCCGGATGTACACCGAGTCCAGCTCGGCTCGTCCCAGCAGGAACCGCCGGGCCTGCGACGGCAGGTACCGGGCCCACCACGGCGGGGCCGCGGGCGGGTCGATGGCGGTGCCGGCCGGCAGCGCGGTGAACCGCAAACCGGCTCGTGTCACCGCGTCGGCGAACTCGGTGGTCGTCAGCACGGTGACGGTGTGGCCGCGCGATCGCAGCGTCGCACCGATCTGCACCAGCGGCGCCACATGCCCGGAGAGCGGGGTGGCCGCCAGCAGATAACGCGCCAAGAACTCATCCTCACTACCCGACGACAACCGGCGCCCGAGCAACCGGGTTCGGGTCAACCCATAACCGCCCACCCCGGACGGCAAACATCGGATGAAACGGCGCTTCAGTCGGCCGAAAGTTGCCGGGCCACCGCCCCGTACCGTTCCATCTGCTCCGGCGTGTTCTGTGCGTTGTACAAGACGAGCCGGGTCGCGACGCCCCCGTATCTGGCGCGCAGCGCGTCGGCCAGACCGTCCCAGGTCGACTCGGTGGTGAAGACCGCGAGATGCTCGTCGGTGATCACCGCGGCCATGCCGGCGTGGTCGCGGGCCTTCTGCTTCTCGCGGATGCGCGCCGTGGTGCCCTCGAAACCGGCCTCATCCCAGATGAACGCGTAGTTCGGGGTGCTGCCGTAGAAGCTGAGCGCGGCGCGCGCCCGCTCCCGTTCGGTGTGCCGTTCCTCGTCGGTGTCGCCGACGACCGTGAGCACCGGCACGATGAGCGCGATGTCATCGGGCGACCGCTGCGATCTGGCCGCCCCGGCAGCCACATTCGGCAGCACATGCCGGGTGAGGTATCCGGGTTCACCGATCGGATGGACGTGCACCCCGTCGGCGACCTCGCCGGCCATCCGCAGCATCCACGGATTGACCGCGGCCACATCGACTTTGGGGTCCGGTGCGTCGATCGGGCCCGGACTCCACTGCGGGGTGATGAAATCCAGCTCGTAGAACTCGCCGTGGTGGTCCAGGGTGCCGGTCCGGAACGCGGTGAAGCACGCCTTGACCGCGCGCACGTAGTCGCGCAGCCGGGGGCCCCGGGCGGTCGAACGGCATACCGTAGCGGCGCACCACGTGGGTGCGGACCTGGGTCCCGAGTCCCAACCGGAACTTTCCGCCGGTCGCCTCCTGAAGTTCCCACGCCGCGGCCGCGGTGACGAACGGGCTGCGGGGAAAGGCCACCGCCACCCCCGTCGACAACTCCAACCCGGGTGCCGCCTGCGATGCCACCGCGGCGTTGAGATAGGCGGTGCGGCCGGTTTCGGTGAACAGCAACCCGGAGAAACCGCACCGTTGCACCTGCCGGGCGGTGTCGCCGACACGGCCGAGCGGCTGCGGGACCACCATCACATCGACGTGCACGTCCGCAGCGTACTGGCTCGGTGGCTATCGGTCCGGCGGCTCGCCGTTCTTACCGGGCTCCTGCCCGGCCCCGTCATCGGCCCCGGGATCGGCCCTGTCCTCGAGCCTGTCCTGGGGTTGGGGACGTTCGCTGTCGGGCCGGTCGTCGGGTTCGGCCTCCGCGGCGGGTCTGTCGGCCTGCGCGTCCTCGGCCTCGATCTCGGATTCCGGTTCCAGCGGCAGGCTCCGCAGCCGCGGCTCCAGCTTGCCGGCCTGCGGCGGTGCGGCCGGGCTCGGCCGCAACCGGACCACCCGGCCGACACCGCGACGCAGCCCGGGCGGACCGTCCTTGCGGAAGAACGCGCCGACCCGGCCCGCCCCGTACCGCAGCGGGGAGCCGACCAGCTCACCCAGCACCACACCGCTACCGATGCCCAACGCGATCGCCGACGCGGTCATCAGCTGCGCCAGACCGTCGTTGAACCGTCCTTCGACGGCGAACGCGAACACCGCCCGGAACACCGCCAGGCCGGGCAGCAGCGGGGTGATACCCGCGGTGGCGATCACCAACGCCGGCGCCTGCCGCCGGATCGACACCAGGGTGGCCAGCAGACCGACGCTGATCGCCGCCACGAACGTCGCCATGATCTGGCCCAGACCGGCCGCACCGACACCGAAGATCACCACCGTGGCCAGCGCCGCCGCGACCCCGGTCATCGGCGCCGAGCGCATCGGTGTGTAACAGGCGATGGTCAGGCAGATCCCGGCCAGCGCCGACCCGACGATCGCGACGGTGATCGTTCTCGGCTCGGTCGGCACCACGAAGGTCTGCCCGACGTCGACGCGCAACTGGATCTCCACCCCGGCCAGCGAAGCGATCTGCAGGCCGGCGAGGATGCCGACCACGATCCCGGCGGTGAGGAACACCGCATCCCCCAGCCGCGCCAGCGCGGTGATCATGTGGCCGGTGAGCGCGTCCTGCATCGAACCGACCAGGGTCAGCCCGGCGAGCAGCACCACGATGCCGGTCGCCACCAGGGTGGTCACCCCCTGCCCGGCGTACTGGTAGGCGGCCACGGCGACCACCGTCGCGATGGTGGCGCCCACCACCTGCTGGAAGAAGAACGGTGTGCCGGCCCGGTTCAACAGCCGGTTCACCCGGTCGATGACCGCCGAGGTAAACGCGGCCAGAAAACAGGTGACCCAGGTGCCGCCCATCAGCATGGCGATACCGAAGGCGAAGCCGGCCCATCCGGCGGTGGCCAGCCAGCGGGGGTACGGATGCGGCTGCTCGGACAACTCGTCCATGGCCTCGTGGGCCTGATGCACCGACACCCCGCCGGAGGTGATCTCACGCACCAACCGGTCGAGCGCCGCCAGCCGGGTGAAGTCGGTCGACCGGGTCCGCACCGACCGCACGATCGTCACCGGCGGATGGTCGGCGTTCGGCAGCGCCGACACGATGATCGTCGTGAAGGTGATGTCGACGACGCAGTCCTTGATCTGATACGCCTCGGCCACGTCCTGTGCGGTGGCGACGACGTCCGCGGTGCCCGACCCGCTCGACAACATCACCTCGGCGAGGCGGATGGTGAGATCGAGCACCTTGCGGGTGTGCAGTTCATCGAGACCGCCGGCGGCGCGGCGCTGACCCGCGCCGGGGGCCGGATCGCGAGTGCCGCGCAGGGCCAATCGCAGACCGCCGCGGAGGCGCGCCCGGCCGGTGCTTCGATCCTGGGTCATTGTCCTGAACGGTAGTCAGTATCCGGCGA
Source organism: uncultured Mycolicibacterium sp. (assembly GCF_937941905.1). Taxonomy (GTDB): domain Bacteria; phylum Actinomycetota; class Actinomycetes; order Mycobacteriales; family Mycobacteriaceae; genus Mycobacterium. The sequence goes on from NZ_CALDGS010000022.1 coordinate 14,093, forward strand.
ATCGCGCGACCGCCGCGGCCGCCCGGCAGACCCGCCGTCGCCCCGACCGTCGATGAGGGCGCGGAACCTCGCGGCCGGATGGACCGCGACACCCAGTGACCGGACCCGTTCGGCCAGCGCCGCGTCCGAGGTCACCACCGTGATCAGCGCGGGGTCGTCGGCGGTGCGCACCAGCCGCACGATCTCGTCATCGGCGGCGTCGGCGGCGGCCCGCGGCGCGTGGGCGACGGTGAGCACCGACGACTCGATCGGCGTCGGATGTTCGAACACCACCGTCACCGAGTGCCCTTCCGCGGTGGCCCACCGCTCCAGCCGTCGCACCAGATCGTCCATCGCCCGGCGCCGGTCCCTCCACCAGCCGTCCGGGCGGCTGCCGATGACGTTCATGGCGTCGACGATCCAGCGCACAGAGTCGACGGTACGGACCGGCCGGGTTCACTACATTCACCGGGCAGGAGGCACGATGACTGACAGGACAGATGTGGTGGTGGTCGGCGCCGGGCTCGCCGGGTTGACGGCGGCGCGCACGCTGCGGCGGGCGGGGGTGGATGTGGTGGTGCTCGAAGCCCGCGACCGGGTAGGCGGCCGGACCCTGAACCACTTCCTGGAGCACGGCCCCGACCCGGAAAACGACGCGGTGGTCGAACTCGGCGGCCAGTGGATCGGGCCGGGTCATCAGCGAATCCGCGCCCTGATCGACGAATTGGGCCTGTCCACCTTCGACACCTACGACCGGGGCGCGAAGTTGTGGGAGCACAACGGGCGGGTGCGGCGCTACACCGGCGAGATTCCCAGGGCCAACCCGCTGCACCTGGCCGACCTGCAGATCGCGTTGACCCGGCTGGAGCGGATGGCCCGGCGGATCGACCCGGCCGCGCCGTGGGCCGCCCCCCGTGCCGCGCAGTGGGATCGGCAGACCGTCGCCGGCTGGATCGACCGCCATGTGCGCACCGCGGTGGGCCGGGCGTTCATCGAACTGGTCTGTGAGGCCGTCTGGGCCGCCGACGCCGCCGACCTCTCGCTGCTGCATCTGCTCACCTACACCAGCTCGAATCAGGGTCTGAGCCAACTCATCACCACCCGCGGCGGCGCCCAGCAGAGCCGGATCATCGGTGGCGCCCAACAGATCTCGACCGCCATGGCCGACGAACTCGGCGACGCGGTGCGGCTGGGCGCACCGGTGCGGGAGATCCGCACCCGCGACGGGGTGCAGGTGGTGGCCGACACCGCGACGGTGCGGGCGGAACGGGTGGTGGTCGCCATGAGCCCCACCCTGGCCGGCCGGCTGCACTACGACGAACCGCTGCCCGCCGACCGGGACCAGCTCACCCAACGCATGCCGAACGGCTCGGTGGTCAAATGCATGGCGATCTACGACGAACCGTTCTGGCGGGCCGACGGGCTGTCCGGACAGGGCGTCGGATTCACCGGTCCGGTGAAGGTGTTCTTCGACAACTCCCCACCCTCGGGCCGCCCCGGGGTACTGCTCGGGTTCCTGGAGGGCAGCCAGGCGCGGGAGCTGGGCCGAGCCGACACCCGCACCCGCCGCGAGGCGGTCATCGGCTGCTTCGCGCGGATGTTCGGTCCGCGCGCCGCCCGGCCCGTCGACTACGTCGAAAAGGTGTGGGCCGCCGACCAATGGACCCGGGGCTGCTACGGCGCGTTCCTGCCGCCCAACACCTGGACCCAGGTCGGCCCCGCGCTGCGGCGCGCGGTCGGTCCGATCCACTGGGCCGGCGCGGAGACCGCGGTGCGCTCGATGGGCTACATGGACGGCGCCGTCGCCTCCGGGGAACGGGCGGCCGCCGAGGTGCTCACCGCACTGGGGTCCGGGGCTTAGGGTGCAGACCATGAGCCTGGTCACCTACGAGCAGCGGGACCACATCGCCACCATCACCCTCAACCGCCCCGAGGCGCGCAACGCCATCAACGGGGCGATGCGCCAGGACCTCAACGCGGCCTGGAACCGGTTCCGCGACGACGAGGACGCCTGGGTCGGCATCCTCACCGCCAACGGCGAGGTGTTCTGCGCCGGTGCGGACCTCAAGGACAGCGAAGGCGCGGTCGGCACCTTCGGCGGCACGTTCTGGGAGAAGCCGACCATCAACAGCTTCGAATCCGGGATGGAACTGTTCAAGCCCACCATCGCGGCGGTGAACGGACCGTGCGTCGGCTACGGGCTGACCGGGGTGTTGTTCTGCGACTTCGTCATCGCCAGCACCACTGCGACGTTCAGCTTCCCGGAGGTGCGGATCGGGGTGCCCACCATCGTCGGGGCGATCCGGCTCCCACAGCGGGTCCGCTGGGCGGACGCTATGGAACTGCTGCTCACCGGTAAACCGATCACCGCCCAGCGCGCCGAGGAGATCGGCCTGGTGTGGAGACTGGTGCCGCCGGACGAGCTGCAGGAGCAGGCGCTGGCGTGGGCCCGCACCCTGACCGAGGCCGCGCCGCTGGCGCAACGCGCCACCAAGGAGGTGGCGTGGCGCAGCGCCGACATGGGCTGGATCGAAGCGGTCCGGTTCGGCGAGACCATGCGCAAGGTGGCCGGCGCCACCGAGGACGTCGCCGAGGGCATCCGCGCCTGGCAGGAGAAGCGCACCCCCCAGTGGCGGGGCCGGTGAACCGGGTGACGGCGCTGACCGTTCCCGCGCTGCTGGCCGGCGCCGCGGAGACGTTCGGTGACCGCACCTACGTGGTGACGCCGGCCGAACGGCTCAGCTACCGCCAGGCCGCCGACCGGTCCGCACGGCTGGCCCGGTGGCTGTTGCGCGAAGGCGTCGGCAAGGGCACCCGCGTGGGGCTGTTCTTCCCCAACGGGACCGACTGGATCGTGTGGTGGCTGGCGGTGTCCCGCATCGGCGCGCTCGCGGTCCCGTTGAGCACCCTCTACCAACCGGCCGAGATCGCGAAAGTGGTCCGGCTGGCCGACATCGCGGTGTTGATCGCGCCGGGCACCGTGCTGTCGATCGACGTCCCCGCCCGGTTCGAGCAGGCCTGGCCGGAGCTCGCCGGGCAGCGGGCCGGACAGCTCGCGCTGACGGCGGCGCCCTACCTGCGCACCATCGTGCTCACCGAACCGACCGACCGGCCCTGGGCGGCCCGGTGGAAACCCGACGCCGCGACGGCGGCGCCGGAACTGCTGTCCGCGGTCGAGGCCGAGGTGTCCCCCGCCGACCTCGCGGTCATGGTGCACACCTCCGGCTCCACCGCCGACCCGAAGGGGGTGCTGCACACCCACGGCACCCTGGTCCGGCAGACCTCCACCTGGCCGGCGGCGATCTGGGCGGTCACCCGCGGATCCGGTACCGGGTCCCACACCGGAGCCGAATCAGGAGCCGGCACAGCCGATGAGCCGCGGATCCTGTGCGCGATGCCGTTCTTCTGGATCGGCGGTCTGCTGGCCGCCACCGGTGCCCTGCACGACCCCGTCACCCTGCTGGTGCTGCCGAAGCTCGACGCCGGGACCGCGCTCGACCTGATCGAGACCGAACGGGCCACCGGTGTCGTCGGCTGGCCGGCCTTCACCCGCCGGTTGCGTGACCACCCCACCTTCGACGAGCGCGACCTGGGCAGCGCGCCGATGCTGCGCCACGGCCCGCTCGACATCGCGATGACCGATGTGCCCGACGGCTTCCCCGTGCACCGCACCATGTCCGAGACCGCCGGCGGTTTCGCGTTCACCGAGATGCGCATCGTCGACGGGAACGGCGACCCGGTCCCCGACGGCACCGTCGGCGAACTGCTGGTCCGCGGTATCGGCGTGATGGCCGGCTACAACAAACGGGAACGCTGGGAGGTGTTCGACGCCGACGGCTGGTACCACACCGGCGACCGGGTCTACCGCAAACCGGGCGATCCGCGGCTGTTCTACGTCGGCCGCACCACCGAGCTGATCAAGTCCGGCGGTGCCAACGTCTCGCCGCTCGAGGTGGAGGCGGTCATCGAACAGTCCCCCGCGGTGGCGCAGTGCGTCGTGGTCGGGGTCGACGATCCCGACCGCGGCGAACAGGTCTGCGCCGTCGTGGTGCCGACGCACTCCGGTGACCACGGCCTCGACGTGGATTCGCTTGCGGCGCAGGTCGGTAGCCAGCTGTCCAGCTACAAGGTGCCGACCCGCTGGGTGGTGGCCCGCGCCGACCAGATCCCGACACTGCCCAGCGGCAAGTTCGACCGCAGGACGTTGCGCGCCCGGGTGTCCGACGGCACACTGAACGCCGTGCAACCGGTCAACGCCGACAGCCGCCGATGACGACTGACAGCCACCCCGCCGACCGCCACGACCTCATCCGGGTGCTCGGCGCCCGGCAGAACAACCTCAAGAACATCGACGTCGAGATCCCCAAACGCCGGCTGACCGTGTTCACCGGTGTCTCCGGGTCCGGCAAGAGCTCGCTGGTGTTCGACACCATCGCCGCGGAGTCCCAGCGGTTGATCAACGAAACCTACAGCGCGTTCATCCAGGGCTTCATGCCCACGCCGGCCCGCCCGGACGTCGACATGCTCGACGGGCTCACCGCGGCGATCATCGTCGACCAGAACCGGCTGGGCGCGGATCCGCGGTCCACCGTCGGCACCGTCACCGACACCGGCGCGCTGCTGCGGATCCTGTACAGCCGGCTCGGCGAACCGCATATCGGTTCCCCCCAGGCGTTCTCGTTCAACGTCGCATCGATCAGCGGCGCCGGCGCAGTCACCGTGGAGCGCGGGGGCCGCACCGTGAAGGAGCGGCGGGAGTTCGAGATCGTCGGTGGGATGTGCCCCCGGTGCGAGGGCCGCGGCGTGATCAACGACATCGACCGCACCGCGCTCTACGACGACAGCAAGTCGCTCAACGAGGGCGCCCTGACCATCCCCGGATTCTCCATGGACGGCTGGTACGGCCGCATCTTCCGGGGATGCGGCTTTTTCGACCCGGACAAACCGATCCGCGAGTTCACCCGCAAGGAACTCGACGCGCTGCTGTACAAGGAGCCCACCAAACTCAAGATCGACGGGGTCAACCTCACCTACATGGGGCTGATCCCGCAGATCCACAAGTCGTTCCTCAGCAAGGATGTGGAGGCCATGCAGCCGCACATCCGCGCGTTCGTGGAACGGGCGGTCACGTTCACCACCTGCCCGGACTGCGACGGCACCCGGCTGTCGGAACGCGCCAGGTCGTCGAAGATCAACGGGCGCAACATCGCCGAGGTCTCGGCGTGGCAGATCAGCGATCTCATCGACTGGGTGGACGACCTGCGGGACGACTCGGTGGCGCCGCTGCTGGGATCGCTGCGCCACACCCTGCGGTCGTTCGTCGACATCGGGCTGGGATATCTGTCGCTGGACCGCCCGGCCGGCACGCTGTCGGGCGGTGAGGCGCAACGGGTCAAGATGGTCCGCCACCTCGGCTCCCCGCTCACCGACGTCACCTACGTGTTCGACGAGCCGACGATCGGGTTGCATCCGCACGACATCGACCGGATGAACCAGCTGCTGCTGCGACTGCGCGACAAGGGCAACACGGTGCTGGTGGTCGAGCACAAGCCGGAGGTGATCGCGATCGCCGATCACATCGTCGATCTCGGCCCCGGAGCAGGCGCCGAGGGCGGTGAGGTGGTGTTCGCGGGTTCGCTCGACGGTCTGCGGGCCGCTGCAACCCTGACCGGACGGCACCTCGACGACCGGGCCGCGCTCAAGAAGAAGGTGCGCACCCCCACCGGGGTGCTCCCAGTCCGCGACGCCCACACCAACAATCTGCAACACATCGACGTCGACATCCCGCTCGGTGTGCTGGTGGTGCTGACCGGGGTGGCCGGTTCCGGCAAGAGCTCCCTGATCGACGGGTCGGTGGCCGGGCGTGACGGCGTCGTCACCGTCGATCAGAGCCCGCTGCGCGGGTCCCGGCGCAGCAACCCGGCCACCTACACCGGGCTGCTCGACCCGATCCGCAAGGCGTTCGCGAAGGCCAACGGCGTCAAGCCGGCGCTGTTCAGTTCCAACTCCGAGGGCGCCTGCCCGCTCTGCAACGGCGCCGGGATCATCTACACCGAGCTGGGTGTGATGGCCACCGTGGAGACCACCTGTGAGGAATGCGAGGGACGACGCTTCCAGGCGTCGGTGCTGGCCTACGAACTGGCGGGCCGCAACATCGCCGATGTGCTGGACATGCCGGTGACCGAGGCGCTGGACTTCTTCACCGACGCCCACCCGCTGCCCGCGGCGCGGCGGATACTGGAACGACTGGCCGACGTCGGGCTGGGCTACCTGGGTCTGGGACAGTCGCTCACCACGTTGTCCGGCGGCGAGCGGCAGCGGTTGAAGCTGGCGGCCAGACTCGGTGACAAGGGCGCGGACGCGGCCACCGTCTACGTGCTCGACGAACCGACCAACGGCCTGCACCTGGCCGATGTCGAGCAGCTCCTGGCACTGCTGGACCGGCTGGTCGACGCCGGTAAGTCGGTGCTGGTCATCGAGCACCACCAGGCGGTCATGGCCCACGCCGACTGGATCATCGACCTCGGTCCCGGCGCCGGTCACGACGGCGGCCACGTCGTCTTCGAGGGCACCCCCGCCGACCTGGTCGCGTCCCGGTCGACGCTGACCGGCCGGCACCTCGCGGACTATCTGCGGGGCGGATAGCCGCCCGGTGTGCCACCGGGGTGGTGCCCCTGATCGGCAGGTGACGGGCCATGATGGTGGCGTGAAGCACGAGTCGATCACCGCACCCGATCCGCAATCCTGGTCCGGCCGCCTGTGGGCCGAAGTCGAACCGATCTACGCCGCGATCCTGGACCACCCGTTCATCAAGGGGCTCACCGACGGCAGCCTGGATCCGGAGGTGTTCGCCCACTACGTCGCCCAGGACGTGGTGTATCTGCGCGACTACGCGCGCGCCCTGTCGGTGGTGTCCGCCAAGGCACCCACCCAGGCCGACACCGCGATGTTCGCCCGGCACTCCGCCGAGATCTACGACGTCGAACTGCAACTGCACAATTCGCTGCTGCCCGATCTCGACCTGGATCCGGCGGCGATCGCGGCCACCCCGCCGTCGCCGACCACCCAGGCCTACACCAGCTATCTGCTGGCCACCGCCTTCGGCGGCAGCTTCGTCGACGGGCTGGCCGCGGTGCTGCCCTGCTACTGGATCTACGCCCGGGTCGGGCTGGAACTGCTGGACCGTGGTTCGACCGACCCGCGCTACCGGCGCTGGATCGACAGCTACTCCGGCGAGGACTTCACCAAGTCGTGTGCCGAGGTGCTGGCGCTGACCGACCGGATCGGCCCGACCCTGACACCCGCCGACGAGGCGGAGGCCCGCAGGCACTTCGTCGCGACCTCGCGGTACGAGTGGATGTTCTGGGACTCGGCCTACCGACGGGAATCCTGGCCGGTCTGACCCGTTGGCGAGGGATCGTATGCGCCGCTGAGATATTCGGCACGACACGCACGGCGGGCCAATTTGCCGCTGGTGGTGCGCGGGATCGCACCGGCCGGCAGGAACCGGATGTCGGACACCGGCAAGCCGTGCCGCCGTGTCACGGCGTCCCGGATCGCCTCGAGCGCCGGCCGCGGGTCGGCCCGCGCGGTGCCCGCCGCGCGTTCGGCGATCACCACCAGCCGGTCGTCCGGGTCGACGGTGAACGCCGCGACGTAACCGCGCCGCACGAACGGCGTCGCCTCGGCGACGGTGGCCTCGATGTCGTGCGGATAGTGGCTGCGCCCGTGCACCGAGATGAGATCGGCGGTGCGGCCGGTGATGTACAACTCACCGTCGAGATGGAAACCGAGATCGCCGGTGCGCAACCAGGCGGAGCCGTCCGGCACCCCGTCGGCGTGGCTGCCCGCCGGCAACCGGGTCCGCAGGATCGCGCCGAACGTGCGCTCGGTGTCCTGCGGCCGCCGCCAGTAGCCGCGGCCGATGTTGTCGCCGTGCAACCAGATCTCCCCGACCGCACCGTCGGGGAGCTCCGCACCGGTGTCGGCGTCGACGATCACCGCCCACTGGCTACGGGCGACCTGACCGCACGACACCACGGACACGGTGTCGTCGCCGGGCTCCGGCGCCGGCACGGCCCACCCCTCCCCCAGCCGGGCGCGGTCGACGTGGATCGCGGTGGGTTCGGCGTCGGGGGCGATGCTGGCCACGAACAGGGTGGCCTCGGCGATGCCGTAGGACGGTTTGAACGCGGTGGGCGGCAGCCCGTAGGGTGCGAACGCCGTGGTGAACGCCGAAATCGCCGCCATACTCACCGGTTCCGAGCCGATGATCAGCACCACATCGTGCAGGTCGATGTCGTCGTCCGGCCCGGGCAGGCCGCGCTGGGCGGTCCACTCGTAGGCGAAGTTCGGCGCGGCGGTGACCACCCGGCCGTGGCGTGCCTCATCCGACAGTGCCCGAATCCAGCGCTGCGGCCGGCGCAAGAACGCCGTCGGCGACATCAGGGTGGTGTGCCCGCCGTACACCGCGGGGAAGCCGATCATCGACAGGCCCATGTCGTGGTAGAGCGGTAACCAACTGACGCCGTGGGTGTTCCGGTCGAGAAGATCGATCGACAGGATCATCTGCACCAGGTTCGTGCCGACCGCCCGGTGCGTCACCTCCACCCCGACCGGCGGCCGGGTCGACCCCGAGGTGTACTGCAGGTGCGAGACATCGTCCAGATCCAGTGTGGTGGGCGCGAATTCCGCTGCAGACGCGTCGGGGACGTCGTCGATGACGATGATCCGGGGGCGCTGTGCCGGTGCCAGCCGGGTCAGAAACGACGACACCGTGTCGAACACCGCGGCGGTGGTCAGTACCGCCGCCGGCCGGGCGTCGCGCAGCGCGGTGTCGAGGCGCTCGGCGTGGCCCGGCAGTTCCGGCGCGAACAGCGGCACCGCGATCGCGCCGGCCTTGACCGCGGCGAAGAAGCCGGCGACATAGTCGACCCCCTGCGGCGCCAGAATCGCCACCCGGTCGCCCGGGGCGGTGGCCCGCTGCACATGTGCGCCGACCGCCTCCACCCGCACACCCAGGTGCGCCCAGGTCAGCTCGACCACGGTGTCGCGGGCGTGGTCGAGGTAGCGGTAGGCCACCGTGTCCCCGACCGCGGCGATATTTCGCTCGATCAGCGACAGCAAGGTGACATCGGGCGGCAACGCGATGTGACCGTCGGCGTCCAGACAGTCCTCGATGCGAAGCAACCCCTCAGGCGGCGGTGACGCCCGGCGAAATTCGCACTCCACATGCGAAGTCTAGGGCCGGATTTTTCGTGGAATGTTGCCCTTGATGGCGTGTAGATAAGCGAAAGTGCCT
>NZ_CALDGS010000023.1 GCF_937941905.1 uncultured Mycolicibacterium sp.
ACTAGCGCGTCCGGCTCAGATCACCCGGGGTTCAACTCGCCCGGCGGCGGTGGTTGGGCCCGCCCCGGCTGCGCATCCTGGTGCCGGACTCGCGCAGCATGCTGTGGATCGAGCCGTACGAGCGGCCCGTCTTCGCGACGAGCGCCCGGATGCTCGCACCCCCCTCGTAGGCACTGCGCAGTTCCTTGAGGAGTTCTTCCCTGGACTTGTCCGACTCCTTCATCGACACCTCCCCGTTGCCGTTTCGGTGATGTCGGCCCGTATACCCAGCGTACGAAGGGTTGACACGCAACGCGCCGAAACGGTGTTTTCCGGGCGGGGAGCTCAGGCCAGCTCGATGATCTCGCGGTACTCGTCGGACCAGAAGTCCTCGGTGGCGTCGGGCAGCAGCAGCACCCGCTCGGGGTTGAGCGCCTCGGCCGCACCCGGGTCGTGGGTGACCAGCACCACCGCACCGGTGTAGCTGCGCAGCGCGTCGAGCACCTGCTCCCGGGAGGCCGGGTCGAGGTTGTTGGTCGGCTCGTCGAGCAGCAGCACGTTGGCCGAGGACGCGACCAGCCCGGCGAGCGCCAGCCGGGTCTTCTCGCCGCCCGACAGCGTCCCCGCGGGCTGTTCGAGCTGCGGGCCACTGAACATGAACGCCCCCAGCAGGCCGCGCAGGTCCTGCTCGCCGGCGTCCGGCGCGGCGTGGCGGATGTTCTCCCACACCGTGGCGCGGTCGTCGAGGGTGTCGTGCTCCTGGGCGAAGTAGCCGATCTTCAGGCCGTGGCCGGGCTCGATGCGGCCGGCGTCGGGCTGCTCCACCCCGGCCAGAATGCGCAGCAGGGTGGTCTTGCCGGCGCCGTTGAGCCCGAGCACCACCACCCGCGAGCCGCGGTCGATGGCCAGGTCGACGCCGGTGAACACCTCCAGCGAGCCGTAGGTCTTGGTCAGCCCCTTGGCCACCAGCGGGGTCCTGCCGCACGGCGCCGGCGTGGGGAACTTGATCCGGGCCACCTTGTCGGCGACGCGCTCCTCTTCCACCGCCGCCAGCAGTCGCTCGGCGCGGCGCAGCATGTTCTGTGCCGCAACGGCTTTGGTGGCCTTGGCGCCGAGCTTGGCGGCCTGGGCCCGCAGCGCGGCGGCCTTGCGCTCGGCGTTGGCGCGCTCCCGGCGGCGGCGCTGCTCGTCGGTGGCGCGGGCGTCGAGGTAGCGCTTCCAGCCCATGTTGTAGATGTCGACCTCGCCGCGCACCGCATCGAGGAACCACACCTTGTTCACCACGTCGGCGAGCAGGTCCACGTCGTGGCTGATGATGACCAGCCCGCCGGCGTGGTTCTGCAGGAAGTCGCGCAGCCAGTTGATGGAGTCGGCGTCGAGGTGGTTGGTCGGCTCGTCGAGCAGCAGCATCGTCGCGGAGCCGCCGCCGGTCTCCGAGGCGGCGAACAGGATGCGGGCCAGCTCCACCCGGCGGCGCTGGCCGCCGGACAGCGTGCGCAGCGGCTGCGTCAGCACCCGGTCGGGCAGGCCGAGGCTGGCGCAGATGCGGCCGGCCTCGGCCTCGGCGGCGTAGCCGCCCAGCGCGGCGAAGCGCTCCTCGAGCCGGCCGTAGCGACGCACCGCCTTGTCCCGGGCGGCGTCGTCGACCACCTCGGCCATCAGCGCCTGCTGCTTTTCCATGTCGGCCAGCAGGGTGTCGAGCCCGCGGGCCGACAGCACCCGGTCGCGGGCCAGCACGTCCAGGTTGCCCTCGCGGGGATCCTGTGGCAGGTAACCGATTTCGCCGCTGCGGGTGACGGTTCCGGCGTACGGCTCGCCCTCGCCGGCCAGGATCCGCATGGTGGTGGTCTTGCCGGCGCCGTTGCGGCCGACCAGCCCGATCCGATCGCCGGGCTGCACCCGCAGCGCCTGCCCCTCGTCGAGGGCCAGCAGCGTGCGCGCTCCGGCGCGGACCTCCAGGCCCGTTGCGGTGATCACGCTGCGGCTCCTCGGTGACGAGGGCATGGCTCGGCCACGCCCGGGGTGGTTGGGATACGGCATCCGAGGCTAGCGGCTCGGGCGGGCCGGATGCCAATCGGTTTTCGGACCCCGACCGGCTACTTGTCGTCGGTGAACACCGGCGGGCGCTTCTCCCGGCGGGCCGCGACGGCCTCCTCGAAATTGTTCGTCAGCAGCCGGATGAACAGCTGCCCGAGGCCCTCGGCCTGCATGTGGGCCTCCAGCGAGCCGGCGTCGAGCCCGCTCCACAGCGTGCGCTTGGTGAGCTCCACGCCGGGCCGGGAGAACGCGGCGATGCGTTCGCCGATGTCGTAGCAGGTCTCCAGCAGCTGCTCGTCGGCCACGGTGCGGGAGACCAGGCCGATCCGCTCGGCCTCGGCCGAGTCGACGTCGCGGCCGGTGAGCATGATCTCGAAGGCCCGGGAGGTGCCCACCGCACGCGGCAGCAGGTAGCTCAGCCCGAGCTCGCTGGCGGTCAGCCCATTGTTGATGCCGGCGGCGCGGAAGTACGCGCTCTCGGCGGCGATGCGGATGTCGCAGGCCAGCGCCAGGCACAGCCCGCCGCCGATGGCCGCGCCGTTGACTGCGGCGATCACCGGCTGGTGCATCTTGCGCAGCGCGAGGATGACGTCGTCGAGCACCTCCATCGAGCGCAGCGCGTAGCTCGGGCGGGTGAGCCCGTCCACGTGCGGCACCGTGCCGGCGGACTTGTGGTCCGCCCCGGAGGAGAACCCCCGACCGGCCCCGGTGAGTACCACCGCGCGCACCGAGTTGTCGTAGGTGAGCTCGTCGAGGACACGCTTGAGCGGCACCATGACGTCGAACGCCATGGAGTTCATCCGCTCGGGCCGGTTCAGGGTGACCAGCGCGATGTGCGGCCGCGGACGATCGACAAGGACGTATTCGCTTCGTTCCACGGCTGAGCACGCTAGCGCGTGCCGGTCAGGATCAGGCCTGTTCGGCCTCTTCGGCCTCCTGCGCCGCGATAGCGGCGTCGATGTCGAACTCCTTGATCTTCTGCACCAGCTCGTCCAGCGCGGCCGGCGGCAGGGCACCGGCCTGGTTGTAGACCAGGTAGCCCTTCTTGAACGCCATCAGCGTCGGAATCGAGCGGATGTCGGCCGCCGCGGCGAGCTCCTGCTCGGCCTCGGTGTCGACCTTGGCATGCACCACGTCGGGGTGCTTCTCGGCCGACGCGGCGAAGGTCGGCGCGAACGCGCGGCAGGGCGCACACCAGGACGCCCAGAAGTCCACCAGCACGATCTCGTTCTCCGAGATGAGGTCGTTGAACTGATCGGCGGTGATGTCTCGTGTAGTCACGCTGTGGTCAACGCACGGCACGGCCGGGGTGTTCCCGGATCAGGAATGTCGCTGTGCCACCCGCTCGGCGCGCCGGACGAAAGCCGGCACCGTGACCGTCGGGTCATTGGGTGCCGGTCTGTTCGATCCGGGGTTCGGGTTCATGTCGCCGGCGACGGTTGGCCAGCACTCCCCCGAAGTCGATCAGCTGCTGCCCGACGTTACTGAGCGCACGACTGGTGCCCTCCAGCGCCATGTCGACCGTGGCGGAGACGGCTCGCAACGGCGTGGGTACCTCGAGATGCTCCCACTGTTCGGCCTGTCGGCGCCGGGCTCGGGCGAAATCGTCGAGGGCGTGGCGCAGCCGTTCGCGGTCCTCGGTCAGCCGACGTAGCGCCGGATAGCGGAAGCCGTCGAGTTCGGTTCGGCTGGCTGCCTGCTCGATGGCGCTCTTGGCCACGCGGTACAGCCTGCCGTCTTCCTGGACCTGGTGGGCGAGCAGCTCCCGGGTGGCTTCGATGACCTGCTCGCGATGTTCGGGCTCGTTGGCAACCACTCGGGCGATGAGCAGCCGCTGCCACTTGAACAGGGAGTCCTGGGCGACGAGCAGCAGATGCAGGGTGTCGATGATCCGGTTCTCCTCGAGCACCCGGCGCATCCGCTTGGCGCGCTCGGACACCGAGCCGTCTGCCGGAACGCTGCGCAGCGAGATCTCGAAGTGGTTGCGCAGCTTCTCGACGACGGCCTCCAACGCCGGTCCGAGCGAGGCGACGGACTCCCATAACGCATCGGGGAGGGTGCCGTGGCTGTCGAGGTAGCGGATCAGTCGGTCGAGGCTGGTGTGGTGGCCGACGACGTCGCCGAACCGCTCCGCCTCGGCGAGTTTGAGGACCGCGTCGACCTTGCCCTCCACGCGCTGCACCGACTCATCGACCTGGGCGATGGCCGAGGTCAGCGCCATCTGCACGGCGATGAGCTGGATACTCGCCATCCGTTGCGGGCTGAGCGAGGTCGGTTTCCACTGCAGCTGTTTGACGAACCTGCCGCCGGCACCGCGGGTCATCATGCGGAAATACCCGGCGTCCCCGGGGATGGCGCGTGCCGCCTTGAGTGCCTTGAGGCTGTCCTGCGAGAGCATGACGAATCGGCCGGATTGCCGCGCGACCGACGCCGCCCCG
>NZ_CALDGS010000024.1 GCF_937941905.1 uncultured Mycolicibacterium sp.
GTCCGCTCAGGCCGCGGCGGCCTTGACGGCCCGGGCCACCTCCGCCCGCAACGTCGCATACTCCGCCGAGCGGCGCAGTTCGACGGGGTCCACCCCGCTGCGCGGCAGGTCCACCGGGATGTCCAGGGCCACCCGCCCGGGCCGGCGGGTCAGCACCACGATCCGCGACCCGAGGAACGCCGCCTCGTCGGCGCTGTGGGTGACGAACACCGTGGTGCGGTTGGTCTCCGCACTCACCTGGCGCAGATCCTCCTGCAGCCGTTCCCGGGTCAGCGCGTCGAGTGCGGCGAACGGCTCGTCGAGCAGGAACAGCGGGGACTCGGCGGCCAGCGCCCGGGCGATCGCCACCCGCTGCTGCTGGCCGCCGCTGATCTCCCAGATCCGCCGCGCGGCCATGCCCTCCAGGCCGACCCGGGCCAGCAGCTCGTCGCGGCGCGCCGGCCGCTGCTCGCGCGGCACCCCGGCGTACTTCAGCGCCACGTCGACGTTGCCGCCGACGGTGCGCCACGGGAACAGCCGGGGCTGCTGGAACACCACCCGCGACGTCACCCCGGGGGTGGGCGCCTCGCCCGAGATCCGCACCGTCCCCGACGTCGGCGTCTCGAACCCGGCCAGCAGCCGCAGCAGCGTGCTCTTGCCGCAGCCGGACGCGCCGACGAGCACCAGGAAGGTGCCGGGCTCGACGGTGAGGTCGATCGGGCCGAGCGCGGTGACGTCGCCGTAGCGGTGCGTCACCGCGCCCAGCCTGATCGCCGGATCACCGGCTGAGGGCCCGATCGCCGGTTCACCGGCTGAGGGCACCCGGCAACCCCTTCACGTACAGCGCCTCCTCGAACACCTCCAGCGGCGCGGCGGCCGGGATCTGGTTCTGGTCGGCCAGGAACTGCGAGGCGCTCTGCAGGTTGGCGGCCAGGTTGCCCGGCTTGCCGTCGGCGCCCAGCCACTTCTCCGAGGCGACCTCGTCCGGGGTCAGGAACACCATCTGCTCGAGCTGGCCGGCGACCTCCTCGGCGGTCAGCCCGTTCTCGGCGGCGATCGCCTCGGCAGCGGCCTGCGGATCGTCGTGGATCAGGTCCAGGGCGCGGGCCTGCTGCTGGCGCCACACGTCCACCACGTCCGGGTGGGCCTCGGCGAACTCCTCGGACACCACCGCCAGGTCCAGGGTGGGCTTGCCGGCCTCGGCGAGCTCGCGGCTGGTGATGATGTCGTGGCCGTTCTTGCGGGCCTCGTCGAGGGTGGGCAGCCAGATGTAGACGGCGTCGACGTCACCGCGCTCGAACGCGGCCAGCGCGGCCTGCGGCTGCAGGTCGATCAGCTGCACGTCGTTCGGGGTCAGACCGGCCTGGTCCAGGGCGGCCAGCAGGCTGTAGTGCGCGGTGGAGGCGAACGGGGTGCCCACCCGCTTGCCCTTGAGGTCGGCGACGGTCTCGATGCCGCTGCCGTTGCGGGCCACCAGCGCCTCGTTGTCACCGGAGACGTCGAGGATGAAGGCGACCTTGTACGGAATGTTCAACGGCTCGGACAGGCCGCGGGCCACCGGGCTGGAGCCCAGGCCGCCGAAGTCGAGCTCCTTGGCGACGAAGGCGGTGTTGACGTCGGCACCGGAGTCGAACTTGGTCCACTTGATGTTGTAGTCCGGCAGCGCCTCCTCCAGCCAGCCGTTGTGCTTGATGATGAGGTCGCCGCTCGGGAAGCTCTGGTAGCCGATGCGGATGGTCGGCTTGTCGCCGGACTGTTCCTGACGGTCGACCGAGCAACCCGCCAGGGCGAGCGACGCCGCCGCGACAGCTGCGAGTAGTGCCTTGAGTTTCATACCTTTCCTCTCCACGGGACGCTGCGTCGCTCCACGAAGCGCAGCAGGCCGTCGATGATCAGACCGGACACCCCGATGCAGAAGATCCCGACGACGACGACCGGGGTGTTGTTGTAGTTGCTCGCGTCCTTGACCAGCCCGCCCACGCCGGGCAGGCCGTTGAACAGCTCGGCGGCCACCACCGCCGAGTAGGCCATGCCGACGGCGAGCCGGATGCCGGTGAACGTCTCCGGCAGCGCCGACGGGATGACGACGTCGCGGATCACCGCCGCACGCGAGGCGCCCAGGGCCCGCGCCGCCTCCACCAGCGACACCGGGGTGGCCAGCACCGCGGCGGTGGTGGCGACGGCGGCCGGCGGCAGCGCGGCCAGCGCCAGCAGGGTGATCTTCGGGGCCTCGTCGATGCCCAGCCAGATGATGAGCAGGAAGAAATACGCCAGCGGGGGCAGTGCCCGCAGGAAGGTCAGCCACGGCTCCAGCACGCTGCGCACCCAGGGCACCGAACCCATCAGCAGACCGAGCAGCACCCCGACGCCCACCCCGATCAGCACGCCGGCGAACACCCTGCGCAGCGTCATGTAGAGGTGCTCGACGAGCAGGTAGCCGGCGTAGCCGCGCACCCCGTCGTGGGTGGTGGAGACGTCGATGAAGGCCCGCCAGACGGTGGACGGGTACGGCACGAAGGTCTGGTTCCACAGCCCGCTGGCCGCCGCGAGCTGCCAGAGCACCCCGAACACCAGGACCGACAGCAGCGGCAGCACCGCGCGGCGCAGGCGGTGGCGCCAACGGCGCTGCGGCGCGGCCGGGCTGGGTTCGACGGAGGTCTGCTCGGGGGCGATATCGACGAAGACCGACACGGATGACTGACTTTCTGTTGGCCGATGCGGACAGGACGGGCGCGTCAGCGCTGACAGCAGTCGAGGAACTCCGCGCGAATCACCGGCACATTGGAAGCGTTCGCACCGGGCGACGGGAAGAGTTGTGCTCGCCGTGAACTTATTGCGGCCGCAACGGTCCCGCCACCGGAGCAGCTCCGGGCGGTCGCCTTACTGTTATCTTAAATTTCCCTTATCTTTCTTAATCGAGGTGTACGGTTGCTGACATCACATTCGTTCACCTCCGGCGAAAGGATCCGGACATGCGTGACGAAGCCGAGCGAATCGTCCTGGTGACGGGCGCCTCGTCGGGCCTGGGCGCGGAGGTTGCCCGGGGCCTGGCGCACCCCGACACGCACGTCGTCGTCCACTGCCGCCGCGCGACCGGCCGCGCCGATGCGGTCGCCGAGGCCGTCCGGGCCGCCGGCGGGCGGGCCTCCACCCTGGTCGCCGACCTGTCCGACGACGCCGGGGTGGACGCGATGATGACCGCCGTGCACGACCGGTTCGGCCGGCTCGACGCGATGGTGCTCACCACCGCCCGCGCCGATACCGTCGGGTTCGACGCGCACGACGCGATGCGCGCGAACCGGGAGGTCCAGCGCCGACTCGCGCAGCGGGCGGTGCCGGTGATGCCGCCGGGCGGGCGGATCGTGTTCGCCACCAGCCACCAGGCCCACTTCTTCCCGCACAAGGCGGTGCCCAAGGGCTGCGCCGCGATCGCGGCCGGTCAGCGCGCCGGCGAGACCGCGCTGTACACGATGCGCGCCACCCTCGCCCGGGCGGGCATCGCACTCACCGTCGTCTCGGCGGAGATGGCCGACGGATGCCACCCGCAGGAGATCTCGGAGTTCACCCAGGCCATCGTCGGTGCCGTTCGGAGCGCGTACGCGCCGAGCATCATCTACGCTGGGAGGGCAGACTTTCTCCGGACCGCCTGAGCCACAGGGTGGCTGCAGGCGCGGTGAAGGCTATTTGGCACACTGTGCCGATGATCATCGCGATTCCTCGTGAGTCACTCGCCGGTGAGACGCGGGTGGCGGCCACCCCGCAGTCGGTCGGGCAGCTGATCAAGCTCGGGTACTCGGTGGTCGTCGAATCCGGCGCCGGCGCGGCGGCGGACTTCTCCGATGCGGCGTACGTGGCGGCCGGGGCCGAGATCGGCTCGGCCGAGCAGGTGTGGTCGGCCGATGTGGTGCTCAAGGTCAACGCCCCGTCGGACGAGGAGATCGGCCGGCTGCGCGAGGGCGCGACGCTGATCGGGCTGCTGCAGCCCGCGCTGCGTCCGGAGCTGCTCGAGGCGCTCGCGGCCCGCAAGGTGACCGCGCTGGCGATGGAGGCGGTGCCGCGCATCTCCCGGGCGCAGTCGATGGACGTGCTGTCGTCGATGGCCAACATCGCCGGCTACCGGGCGGTGGTGGAGGCCGCGCACCGGTTCGGTCGGTTCTTCACCGGCCAGGTCACCGCGGCCGGCAAGGTGCCCCCGGCCAAGGTGCTCGTGGTGGGCGCCGGGGTGGCCGGGCTGGCCGCCATCGGCGCGGCGGGCTCGCTGGGCGCGGTGGTGCGGGCCACCGACCCGCGCCCGGAGGTGGCCGACCAGGTGCGTTCGCTCGGCGGTGAGTACCTGGCGATCGAGTCGCCGGAGGCCGAGGTGTCGGCCACCGGCTACGCCAAGGAGATGAGCGACGACTACAAGTCCCGCGAGCGCGCCCTGTACGCCGAGCAGTGCAAGGACGTCGACATCATCATCACCACCGCGCTGATCCCGGGCAAACCCGCGCCGCGGATCATCACCGCCGACATGGTGGCGTCGATGAAGCCGGGCAGCGTGATCGTCGACCTGGCCGCGGCCAACGGCGGCAACGTCGAGGGCACGGTCACCGACGAGGTGGTCGTCACCGACAACGGCGTGACGATCATCGGCTACACCGACCTGCCGGCGCGGCTGCCGGCGCAGGCGTCGCAGCTGTACGCCACCAACCTGGTCAACCTGCTCAAGCTGCTGACCCCGAACAAGGACGGGCAGCTCGTCATCGACTTCGGCGACGTGGTGCAGCGCGCGGTGACCGTGGTGCGCGACGGCGACATCACCTGGCCGCCGCCGCCGGTGGCGGTCTCGGCCGCCCCGCAACAGGCCCAGCCCAAGGCCGAGGCGGCGGCCGCCGAGGAGAAGCGGCCGATGTCGCCGGGCCGCCGGCTGGGGCTGACGTTCGCCGCGGCCGCCCTGGTGTTCCTGCTGATCGCGCTCTCGCCGGCCGCACTGCAGGTGCACCTGACGGTGTTCGCGCTGGCGATCGTGATCGGCTACTACGTGATCGGCAACGTGGCGCACGCGCTGCACACTCCGCTGATGTCGGTGACGAACGCGATCTCCGGCATCATCGTGGTCGGCGCGCTGCTGCAGATCGGCCACGACGACCCCATCGTCACCGCGCTGGCAACGGTGGCCATCCTGGTGGCCAGCATCAACGTGTTCGGCGGGTTCGCCGTCACCCGGCGCATGCTGTCGATGTTCACCCGCAGCTGACCCAACGGCCTGACCCCCTGTCCCGGACTTCGTTTAGGAATCTGTCTGATGTTCTCGGTTGAGACCGTTGCCACTTCGGCCTACGTTGTCGCGGCGCTGCTGTTCATCCTGGCGCTCGCGGGCCTGAGCAAGCACGAAACGTCCAAGGTGGGCAACACCTTCGGCATCGCCGGCATGGCGATCGCGCTGGCCGCCACCATCGCGCTGGCGGTGGGCAACCACATCAGCCCGCTGGGGCTGGGGCTGCTGGTGGCGGCCATGGCCGTCGGCGCGGCGATCGGGCTCTGGCGCGCCCGGGTCGTCGAGATGACCGGCATGCCCGAACTCATCGCCCTGCTGCACTCGTTCGTCGGCCTGGCCGCGGTGCTGGTGGGCTGGAACGGCTACCTGCACATCGAAGCCGCGCCGGACGGTCCCGATGCGGCCGCGCTGGCCGCCCAGGGCATGCTCGGCATCCACTCGGCCGAGGTGTTCATCGGGGTGTTCATCGGCGCGGTGACCTTCACCGGTTCGATCGTCGCGTATCTGAAGCTGTCGGCGCGGATCAAGTCCGCCCCGCTGATGCTGCCCGGCAAGAACGCCCTCAACATCGGCGCGCTGCTCGTCTTCGCCGCCCTGACCGTGTGGTTCGTCATCGATCCGCAGCTGTGGCTGCTGGCGGTGGTCACCGTCGTCGCGCTGGCGCTGGGCTGGCACCTGGTGGCCTCCATCGGCGGCGGCGACATGCCCGTCGTGGTGTCCATGCTCAACAGCTACTCCGGTTGGGCCGCAGCGGCTTCCGGCTTCCTGCTGGGCAACGACCTGCTGATCATCACCGGCGCGCTGGTCGGCTCCTCCGGTGCCTACCTGTCCTACATCATGTGCAAGGCGATGAACCGCTCGTTCCTGTCGGTCATCGCCGGCGGCTTCGGCCTGGAGGCGCCGAGCACCGACACCAAGGACTACGGCGAGCACAAGGAGATCACCGCCGACGGCGTGGCCGAGCTGCTGCGCAACGCCAAGTCGGTGATCATCACCCCCGGCTACGGCATGGCCGTCGCCCAGGCCCAGTACGGGGTGGCCGACCTGACCCGCAAGCTGCGCGAGCGCGGGGTCGAGGTGCGCTTCGGCATCCACCCGGTGGCCGGCCGCCTGCCCGGGCACATGAACGTGCTGCTCGCCGAGGCCAAGGTGCCCTACGACATCGTGCTGGAGATGGACGAGATCAACGACGACTTCGCCGGGACCGACGTCGTCCTCGTCATCGGCGCCAACGACACCGTCAACCCGGCCGCCTCCGAGGAGCCCGGCTCCCCCATCGCCGGCATGCCGGTGCTGACCGTGTGGCACGCCGAGAACGTCATCGTGTTCAAGCGCTCGATGGCCAGCGGGTACGCCGGTGTGCAGAATCCGCTGTTCTTCCGCGAGAACACCCACATGCTGTTCGGTGACGCCCGCGAGCGCGTCAACGACATCCTCGCCGCGCTGTAGCGCCGACGACCGTCCGGTCCGGGCCGTGATCCCCTGCGGGGTCACGGCCCGGACCGCTCTTCGGCGGGGTCGGCGGGGACCTAGAGTGCAGGCATGCCGGTTGAACGCCTGTTGCCGTCCGAGGAAGCCCACGAGCTCATCGCCCTGACCCGCGAGGTCGCCGACCGCGTCCTGGCCCCCGTCGTCGACGAGCACGAACGCACCGAGACCTACCCCGACGGGGTGTTCGCCCAGCTCGGCGCCGCCGGGCTGTTGAGCCTGCCGCAGCCGCAGGAGTGGGGCGGCGGCGGCCAACCCTACGAGGTGTACCTGCAGGTGCTCGAGGAGCTCGCCGCGCGCTGGGCGGCGGTGGCGGTGGCGGTCAGCGTGCACAGCCTGTCCACCCACCCGCTGCTGGCGTTCGGCACCGACGAGCAGAAGCGGCGCTGGTTGCCGGGCATGCTCTCCGGCGAGCAGATCGGCGCCTACAGCCTGAGCGAGCCGCAGGCCGGTTCGGACGCGGCGGCGCTGCAGTGCCGGGCGACCCGCGTCGAGGAGGGCTACCTGCTGAACGGGTCCAAGGCGTGGATCACCCACGGCGGCAAAGCCGATTTCTACACCCTGTTCGCCCGCACCGGCGAAGGCTCCAAAGGGGTCTCGTGCTTCCTGGTGCCCGGCGACCTGCCCGGGCTGAGCTTCGGCAAGCCCGAGGAGAAGATGGGCCTGCACGCGGTGCCGACCACCGCGGCGTTCTACGACAACGCCCGAATCGACGCCGACCGGCTGATCGGAGCGGAGGGGCAGGGGCTGCAGATCGCGTTCAGCGCACTGGATTCCGGCCGGCTCGGCATCGCCGCGGTGGCCACCGGGCTGGCCCAGGCCGCGCTGGACGAGGCGGTCGCCTACGCCAATGAGCGAACCGCGTTCGGCCGCAGGATCATCGACCACCAGGGCCTGGGGTTCCTGCTCGCCGACATGGCCGCGGCGGTGGCCTCGGCGCGGGCCACCTACCTGGATGCCGCCCGGCGCCGCGACGCGGGGCTGCCGTACTCCGCGCAGGCCAGCATCGCCAAGCTGGTCGCCACCGACGCCGCGATGAAGGTGACCACCGACGCGGTGCAGGTGTTCGGCGGGGTGGGCTACACCCGCGACTACCGGGTGGAGCGCTACATGCGCGAGGCCAAGATCATGCAGATCTTCGAGGGCACCAACCAGATTCAGCGGTTGGTGATCGCCCGCGGCCTGACCCGCTGACGCCGCGCGCGGCTACACCGGGGCGACGCCGTCGGAGGTGTAGTACTCGCTGGGCACCTGCGAGTACGGCGAGGGCAGTTCGATCTTCACCCACGCCCCGGTGGCCCCCGGCATCAGCGCACCGGTCACGGTGGTGCGCCCGGTGCCGGCGAAGTCGGTGACCAGCACCCCGCCGGTCACCCCGGGATCGCCCGGCTCGCACGGCGCCGATGCCGGGCGCGGCAGCTGGATGAGCCGCACCTGGTAGGTGGTGTTGCGCTGCCCGACGGCGAGCTCGACGTCGGCGGTGACGGTGCGGCCGTCCGAGCGCACCGTGGCCAGGGCCCAGCCGTTTCCGGACGGGGCGTGGCTGCCGAGGTCCTGGTGGGCGCAGTTGCGCAGGACCGTCGCGAGGGCCAGCCGGCTCCCCCCGCCGTCCTCGGCCTGCCCCACCCCGGCGGCCGGTCCCAGCATCAGTCCCATCGCGGCCGCGACGGCCGCCGCACCCCGGTACGCGCGCATGCCCACAAGGGTAGGTGGCCCGGGGCGGCCCGCGCCCCGGAACCGGGTCATCGAGCGTCCGGCCGTCTGCCCGACCGCCTGGTTGGTCGTCGGGCGGGTGCCCTATCGTGACGACATGGACTTCGCCTTGTCGGCAACGGCGCAGGACTACGTGCAGCGTCTGACCGAGTTCATGGTCGAGCACGTGTTCCCCGCCGAGGCCGAGTACAAGCGGTACCGCGAGGAGAAGGGCCCCGGGGACCACACCGTCCCGCCGGTGGTCGAGGACCTCAAGGCCGAGGCCCGCAGACGCGGGCTGTGGAACCTGTTCCTGCCCCCGGTGTCGGGCCTGAGCAACCTGGACTACGCGCCGCTGGCCGAGATCACCGGCTGGAGCCTGCACCTGGCGCCGGAGGCGCTCAACTGCGCCGCGCCCGACACCGGCAACATGGAGACGCTGCACCTGTTCGCCACCGAGGAACAGCGCAAGCAGTGGCTGGAGCCGCTGCTGGCCGGCGAGATCCGCTCCGGCTTCTCGATGACCGAACCGGCCGTGGCCTCCAGCGACGCCCGCAACATCGAGACCTCGATCGTCGCCGACGGCGACGAGTACGTCATCAACGGCCGCAAGTGGTGGACCACCGGGGCCGCCGATCCGCGCTGCAGGATCCTCATCGTGATGGGCCGGACGGACCCGGACGCCCCGCCGCACCGGCAGCAGTCGATGATCCTGGTCCCGGTCGACACCCCCGGTGTGCGGATCCTGCGCTCCACCCCGGTGTTCGGCTGGCAGGACCAGCACGGCCACTGCGAGATCGTCTACGACAACGTGCGAGTGCCCCGGAGCAACCTGCTCGGCCAGGAGGGCGACGGGTTCGCCATCGCCCAGGCGCGGCTGGGCCCGGGCCGCATCCACCACTGCATGCGGGCGCTCGGCGCGGCCGAACGGGCACTGGCGCTCATGGTCGACCGGGCCCGAAAGCGCGTCGCGTTCGGCCGGCCGCTGGCCGAGCAGGGTGTGGTGCGCGAGGCGATCGCCAAGTCCCGCAACGAGATCGACCAGGCCCGGCTGCTGTGCCACAAGGCGGCCTGGACCATCGACCAGCACGGCAACAAGGCCGCGCACGTGCTGGTGTCGCAGATCAAGGCGGTGGCGCCGCAGGTGGCCTGCAACGTCATCGACCGCGCCATCCAGGTGCACGGCGGTGCGGGCGTGTCCGACGACACCCCGCTGGCCCGGCTGTACGCCTGGCACCGGGCGATGCGGATCTTCGACGGCCCCGACGAGGTGCACATGCGCACCATCGCCCGGGCCGAGCTCGCGGCGGAGCCGTCCGCCCTGGCCGCGGCGGTGACGGCCTGATGCCGCTCGAGCTGCCCGGGGCGTGGAACGTCCGCGACGTCGCCGAGGAGACCGGCACCCGGCCGGGCCGGTTCTACCGGTCCAGTGAGCTCAGCACACTCAGCGAGGACGGTCGTCGCCGGCTGGTCGAACTCGGCATCACCGACGTGACCGACCTGCGCTCCCTGCGCGAGGTGGAGCGGCGCGGCCCGGGCCGGGTGCCCGAGGGGGTTTCGGTGCACCTGCTGCCGTTCCCGGACGTCACCGCCGTCGACGGGGAGGCCCCGCACGAGGCGTCGTTCCAGAAGATGATGAGCGAGAAGCCCGACGACGAGGACGTCGCGGTGGCCGCCCGCCGGTTCATGACCGAGGAGTACCAGCGGTTTCCGACCCTCGGCGGGGCGCGGCGCGCGGTACGCACGGTGATCACGCTGTTGGCCGACGAGCGGCCGGTGATCACCCACTGCTTCGCGGGCAAGGACCGCACCGGCTTCACGGTGGCCACCGTGCTGCTGGCGGCCGGGGTGCCGCGGGACGCGGTGATCGCCGACTTCCTGCGCAGCAACGAGGCGGTGCCGCAGTTGCGGGAGCGGATCCTGTCCGCGCTGCGGGAGCGCACCGCCGAGACCCCGGAGGTGGTGACCTTCGCTGAGGCGCGGCTGACCGACGAGGTGCTCGGGGTGCGGGAGGACTACCTCGAGGCCGCGTGGCGCACCATCGACACCGAGTTCGGGTCGTTGCCGCGTTTCCTCGACGCCGCCGGGGTGGCCGAGGAGACCGTGCGGCGGCTGCGCAAGGTGCTGCTGTAACCCGCCGCTGCGCGTAACGCCACGGCGGTTGCGGCACCGGTTTACCGCCACGGCGTTACGCGCGCGGGATTGTCGGTGCCGGTCGGCAGACTCCGGTCATGGACGAGCCGTTCCTGGGCAGCGCCGCGGTGGCCGCCGGGCTGCTCACCCGCCACACCCTGCGCACCCGCTACCGCGCGGTGCATCGGGACGTCTACATCGGCGCCGGCACCGAGCTCACCCCCGTGCTGCGGGCCAGAGCCGCGTGCCTGCGGTCCCGTGGCCACGGCATCCTCGCCGGGTTCTCGGCCGCGGCGCTGCACGGAGCACGCTGGATCGACGCCCGCCGGCCCGCCACCGTCATCGACGAGAACCGGCGGCCGGATCCCGGAATCACGGTGTGGGCCAACCGGATCGATCCGGACGAAATCTGCGTGGTGGACGGGATGCGGGTGACCACCCCGGAGCGCACCGCGCTCGACCTGGCCCGCCGCTACCCCACCGACACCGCGGTCATCGCGATCGACGCACTGGCCCGGGCCACCGGACTCGCGCTCGCCGACGTGGCACGGCTGGCCGAGCGCTACCGCGGCCGCCGCGGTCTGCCCCGGGTCCGCACGGTACTGGAGTTGGTCGACGCCGGCGCCGAGTCCCCGCGGGAGACCTGGCTGCGGCTGCTGGTGGTCCGCGCCGGCTTCCCGCGGCCGCGCACCCAACTGCCGGTGTACGACGAGTTCGGTTGCCTCATCGGCATCGTCGATCTGGGCTGGGAGGAGCTGCGGATCGCGATGGAGTACGAGGGCGCCCACCACCGCCTCGACGCCCGGGTGTTCGCCCGGGACATCCGCCGGATGGAGGCGCTGCAGGAGCGCGGCTGGGTCGTGCTGCGCGTGACGGCCGAGGACACGCCGGGCGGCATCATCCGCCGGCTCGAACAGGCCTGGACCCGCCGCTGCGCGAAACGCCACGGCGGTTCCGGCGCCGGTTTACCGCCACGGCGTTACGCGCGCGGGACGGGACTAGGGTTCCAGCACCAGCTTGCCGAACACCCCGCCGGAGGCCAGGGTCTCCACCGCCGCCCGGGCCTGCGCGAGCGGGAACCGCATCGGCGGCGGCGGCCGCAGCCCGGCCTTGACCAGCTCGCCCACGCCGAACTCGAACAGCGACGCCGATTCCGGCCGGGCGCGCACGAACTCGCCGTAGCCGACGCCGACGACCGCCACGTTGCGCAGCAACAGCCGGTTGACCTTGACCGTCGGGATGCCGCCGCCGGAGGCGAAGCCGAGCACCAGCAGCCGGCCCTCCACCGCCAGCGCACGCACGGCGTCGTCGAACGCCGGCCCGCCGATCGGGTCCACCACCAGGTCCACCCCGCGACCGCCGGTGGCCTCGCGCACCGCCTCCAGCCAGCCGTCGGCCAGCGGCAGCACCAGATCCGCCCCCAGCGACTCGACGTAGTCGATCGCATTGGTGCGGTGCACCATTGCGATCACCTTGGCGCCCAACGCCTTCGCGACCTGGATCGCCGCGGTGCCGACCCCGCCGGCCGAGCCCAGCACCAGCACCGTCTCGCCGGGCCGCAGCGCACCGCGCCGGGCCAACGCGAAGTAGGCGGTCTGGTAGTTGCCCAGCAGCGCGACGGCCTCGGCGTCGGAGAGCCCCTCGGGGATGGGGCTGACCGATTCCGGTGCGACGGCGACCTGTTCGGCCCAGCCGCCGAGCAGGGTCAGCCCGGCGACCCGCTGGCCGACCTCGAACCCGGACTCCTCCGGGGCCGACCGCACGGTGCCGGCGATCTCGGTGCCCGGCACGAAGGGCGGGTCCAGCCGCAGCTGGTACTCGCCGCGCACCAGCAGCAGGTCCGGGAAGCTCACCCCGGCGGCACCGACGTCGATGACCACCGCGCCACCGGGCACGGGGTCGTCGACATCGGTATACACCAGGCCGGCCGGGCCCGAAAGCTCGGTCGCGACAATCGCTTTCACTGATCAGCCGAGGGAGAAGCTGGCGAGCTCGGCCTGCGACAGATCGGTGATCTCACCCCATTTGGCGTTGATCTCGTCGAGCGAGGGCACGTGGTCGAAGGTGACACCCTCGTTCTGGAACAGCGCGGTGCGCTGCACCTTGCCGCCGCCGACGATGAACACCGACGCGGTCTCCTCGATCTCCTCGGTCATCAGCTTGGCCACCACCGGGGCGACGTAGTCCGGGGTGAGCCGGGCCAGCACCTCCGGCGGCAGGATGTCCTCGGTCATCCGGGTGGCCGCGAGTGGGGCGACCGCGTTGCACTTGATGTCGTACTTGGCGCCTTCCTGGGCCAGCGTGTTGATCAGGCCGACCAGGCCGAGCTTGGCGGCGCTGTAGTTGGCCTGGCCGAAGTTGCCGAACAGGCCGCTGGTGGAGGTGGCCACCACGACGCGGCCGAAGCCCTGCTCGCGGAAGTGCGGCCAGGCGGCGCGGATCACGTTGTAGCCGCCGTAGAGGTGCACCTTCTGCACCGCGTCCCAGTTCTCGAACGTCATCTTGTGGAAGGTGCCGTCCCGCAGGATGCCGGCGTTGCTCACCACGCCGTCGATCTTGCCGAAGGCGTCGATGGCGGTCTTGATGATGTTGGCCGCGCCCTCCGGCTCGGCGACCGAGTCGTAGTTGGCCACGGCGCGGCCGCCGGCTTCCTTGATCTCGGCGACGACCTGGTCGGCCATGGCCGAACCCGAGCCGGTACCGTCGCGTGCCCCACCGAGGTCGTTGACCACGACGGCCGCGCCCTCGCTGGCGAGCTTGAGCGCGTACGCGCGGCCGAGACCACCACCGGCCCCGGTGACGGCGATGACGCGATCCTGCACTCCTGGCATAAAGGTTCCTCTCCTCAACAGGTCAGGCGCGCATCAGAAGAACTTGCGCGCCAGCTTCCAGGCTTTCTCGGTGTACGGCGGGTAGACCAGGGCGGTGAAGTCCGGCCGGGTCGGCTTGGTCAGCACGGTCTTGCGGTGGCTGAATTCCTCGAAGCCCCAACGCCCGTGGTAGGCGCCCATGCCGGACGGCCCCACCCCGCCGAAGGGCAGCTTCGAGGTCGCGAAGTGGAACAGCAGGTGGTTGACCAGCATGCCGCCGGCGGACACCTCGCGGATCACCCGCTCCCGGGTGGCCTTGCTGCGGGTGAACAGGTAGCAGGCCAGCGGCTTCGGCCGCGCGTTGATGAATTCGATTGCCTCGTCCAGGGATCCGACGGTGAGCACGGGCAGGATGGGCCCAAAGATCTCGTCGGTCATCAACGGCTCGGCGGGGTCGGGGTCGACCACGACGGTCGGCTGGATGCGCAGCGCCGACGGGTCGGTGCCGCCGCCCACGGCGATGCTGCCCTTGGTGGCCGACAGCGCGTTGCTGAGCCGGTTGAAGTGCCGCTCGTTGACGATCGGCTTGCCGTTGGGCTCGTCGGCGGTGAAGGTGCCGATCGTGTCGCGGAGCCGGTCGAGGAACCGGTCGCGCACCCGGTGGTGCACCAGCAGGTAGTCGGGGGCGATACAGATCTGCCCGGAGTTGATCAGCTTGGTCCAGGCGATGCGCTTGGCGGCGACCTCGATGTCGGCGTCCTCGGCGACGATCACCGGGCTCTTGCCGCCCAGCTCGAGCAGCACCGGGGTCAGGTGCGGGGCGGCGGCCTGGTAGACCTTGCGGCCGATCTCGGTGCCGCCGGTGAAGCACACCTTGTCGAAGCCCTGCTCGATGAGCTGCTGGCTGACCGCGCCGTCGCCCTCGATGACCGCGACCGCGTCGGTGTCGAGGTAGCGGGGCACGAGCTCGGCCATCAGTGCCGAGGAGGCCGGCGCCACCTCGGAGGGCTTGAGCACCACCGCGTTGCCGGCGGCGAGGGCGCCGACGGCCGGGCCGAGGGTGAGCACGAACGGGAAGTTCCAGGCCCCGATGACCAGCACCACCCCGTAGGGCTCGTACTCCACCCAGCCGCGGCCGGGCAGCTGGGACCGCTCCAGCAGCCGGTAGCGGCGCTTGGCCCACTTGCCGACGTGCTTGGCGGCGTCGCGGGCCTCGTTGATCAGGCTGACGACGTCGGCCAGCCAGGCCTCGAAGGGTTTGCGGCCCAGGTCCTGTTCCAGCGCGGCGGCGATGGCGGTCTCGTTCTCGACGACCAGCCGTTCGATGCCGCGCAACTGCCGGCGGCGCCATTCGATGTCACGGGTGCGGCCGCTGGCGAACGTGCGGCGCAGCCGGGCGACGGTGCCGGCGATGTCGGGGGCGTTGACGGACGGTGCGACGGATTCGGTGGTCATATGCGTCCTTCCTGACCCGAGGAAGCCCCATCCTAACCAACCAGTTGGCCGCCGCGGGAGCCCTCGCCGAGCACCGCGGCGAACGGGTCAGGCGATCTTCTCGGCGACGGTGAAGGTGCCCCGCAGCGGGAACAGGCCGTCCGGGTCGTCGTCGACCGGCCGGTGCAGCGCCTCCAGGTACTCGACGGCGGGCAGGGTGTCGGTCCACCAGCCGCGGGAGGTCAGCCAGTCGGCGGGGTGGCACTCCCCGGGGATCCGGTCGGTCGGATGGTCGAACACGAGGCGACTGCCGGGCGCGCTCAGTCCGTCGAGCTCGGTGATGATGCCGTCCTGCGGCCGCGCGGGCAGCGGGAAGAGCCCCTCGGCCAGCCACGCCGTCGGCACGTTGTGGTTGAACCCGGCCGACCACAGCGCCCTGGCCCAGGTGGTGCCGCGCTCGACCCCGACCGGACGCCAGTCGACCCGGGTCTGGGCCCCGTGGCCGGCCAGGGTGGCCGCCTTGTACAGCAGCACCGGCGGGCGGTCGATCTCGAAGATCACGGTGTCGGCCGGCCAGCCCAGCCGGAAGGCGCGGGTGTCGAGGCCGGCGCCGAGGATGACGACCTGCCGGACCCCGTCCTCGGCGATCTCGGTGCAGAACGCGTCGACGAAGTGGGTGCGGCCGGCCTGGAAGTCGGCCGACCGCCGCTGGGCGGCGGCCAGGTCGGGCACCAGGTCGGTGAGCGCCCGGCTCTGCTCGACGACCTCGGCGATCTCCGGCGTGCTCACCAGCACGGCGGCCAACGGATCGTCGACGAGCGGGTGCTCGCGCAGGGTCTCGGCGGCCCGGTTGGCGGCGTCGTGCACGGTGGCCGGGGCGACGAGGGCCGCGATGCCACGGGCGTGGTGGGTGTGCCTCACGGGAGTCGCTCCGCGGTCACGAACCGGGACATCTCCTCGTCGACCGGCGGCTGGCCGGGCACCTCGTGGTAGCGGCCGTGCCGGCGCATCTCGTCGACCGAGCGCACCGCCGTGGCGCGCCAGCCGTGGGTGTTCAGCCACTCGGTGACGTCGGCCCGGTCGGGATCGTGGTACATCAGCTGGTCGACGTCGACGCGGCGCTCCAGCCCGAACCGGGCGGCGATTCGGTGGAAGCGTTCCCGCATCTCGCGGCGGCGTTCCTCGCTGCGCATCGGCGCGGTCTCCACCGCGATGCGGCTGCCGGCCGGGCTGAGCGCGGTGACCCGCTCGAACAGCAGGTCCTGGGCGGCGGCCGGCAGGTACATCAGCAGGCCCTCGGCCAACCACGCGGTGGGCTGCGAGACGTCGAATCCGTGTGCCCGCAGCGCGGTCGGCCAGTCCTGACGCAGGTCGACGGCCACCGTCACGTGCCGGGCGGCGGGTGCTACGCCGTGTGCGGCCAGGGTGGTGGTCTTGTACTCGAGCACCTTGGGCTGGTCGAGCTCGAACACGGTGGTGCCGGCCGGCCAGTCCAGCCGGTAGGCGCGCGAGTCCAGCCCGGATGCCAGGATGACCGCCTGCCGGATGCCGGCGGCGGTCGCCTCGGTGAAGAAGGTGTCGAAGAACAGGGTGCGCACCGCCTGGTAGGCGCCCATGTTCTCGAACGCCGCGACGACCTCGGGCTCGGCCTCGGCGAGCTTGTCGGCGAAGCCCGGGTCCAGCATGGTCTCCCACATGCCGGTACCCGCGCCGGTGACGAGCAGCCGGGCGTAGGGGTCGCTGATCAGCGCATCCGCCCGCTCGGTCTCGGCCGCGCGGGCGGCGGCGACCATGACGGCGGTGGTGCCGACGCCGGTGGCGATGTCCCAGGTGTCGTCGTCGGTGCGCAAGCTGCTCATACCGCGGGCTCCTCCAGATAGGCCCGCACCAGGGTGCTGGGCACGGCGTCGTCGACGAGGTCGGCCGGCACCGGGCGGCCCATCCGGGCCATCTGCTCGATGCCGCGGATGGCCGACACCGACCAACCCCGACCGCTCAGCCAGTCCGGCACGTCGGCACGGTCGGGGTCGTGGTAGGCCAGGGCGTCGAAGTCGATGTCGATGCCGTGCTCCCGCAGCTGCGCGGAGCCCTCCTGCCAGCGTTCCCGACGCCGCGCGTCGGCCGGATTGGTCTCGTAGTTGAAGGCTTCGACGGCCAGCCGGCTGCCGGGGGCGCTCAGCGCGGTGATGCGTTCCAGCAGCAGGTCCTGGGCGGCCGCGGGCAGGTAGCACAGCAGGCCCTCGGCCAGCCAGGCGGTGGGCTGCTGCGGGTCGAACCCGGCCTGCCGCAGGGCGGCCGGCCAGTCCTCGCGCAGGTCGACCGGGACGGCGCGGCGGGTCGCCGTGGGCACCGCCCCGTGGGCGTCGAGGGTGTTGCCCTTGTATTCGAGGACCTTGGGCTGGTCGAGTTCGTAGACGACGGTGCCGGCGGGCCAGGTCAGCCGGTAGGCGCGGGAGTCGAGCCCGGCGGCCAGCAGCACGATCTGGCGGATCCCGGCGTGGGCGGCGGCGTTGAAGTACTCGTCGAAGTAATGGGTGCGCACCGCCTGGTAGTCGCGGCTGAGCCGGTGCATGCGCCGGCCGTACTCGTCGCCGTCGGCGAGGTAGATCGGATCGGTGCTGGCCATCTGCGCCCAGACGGGGCCGGCGGCAGCCACCAGCAGATAGGCGAAATCGTCCCGGATGAGCGGATCGGGCTGGGCGGTCTCGGCGGCGCGGGCCGCGGCGGTTCCCAGGGCCGTCGCACCCACGCTCTCGGTGATGCCCCAGCTGTCCCCGGCGGTCCGCGCGGACCGCGCTGCGCTCACCTCCGTCATGTAGCTCGATGCTACAGAAGAACTTAGTTAAGCTATGTGGTCTGTGGGCAAGCTCACGGCCCGCCCGATCAGCGCTTCACCTTCCAGAGCTGACTGGCCAGCAGCGATTCGAACTGCTTGACCACCAGTTCCAGGTCCGCGTGGCCGCCGATGAACCCGGCGTAGAACCCCATCCCCCACAGCATCGCCACCAGCGTCTCGACCGCGGCGTCGAAGTCGCCGCTGAGCTCGATCTCGCCGGACTTGATCGCGTCCTCGAGCGCCCACGCGACGAACAGTCGTGAGTTGGCCAGCGCGTCATGGCCGTCGGGGGTGATGCCGGGGTGCCGGTGCTGCTCCATCACGGAGGTGACCAGGAACGCCGCGGCCGAGCGGTCCGTCTCGTCGACCTGCATGGCGACCGCCAGGAAAGCCGACAGCCGCCCCAGCAACGACTTCTCCTCCGCCGCCCGGGCCGCCCCCGCGGCGACCACGGCGTCATTGGTCTGCCGGACGACTTCCTGATAGAGCAACCGCTTGTTGGCGAAGTAATGGTTGATCGCCGGCCGGGTCAGATCGGCGCGGACGGCGATCGCCTGGAACGTCGCGGCCTCGTATCCGAGTTCGCTGAAGACCTCGCGTGCCGCGCGAACGATCCTGGCGCGGGTTTCCTCGGCCTTTGCTGCAGGGGGACGCCCCGGTCCCCGGGTCGCGGTAGGTGGCACATTTCGCATTGTGCCACAGAATCCCCTCCCTGCGAGGGGCCAAAATTTGCCCGCGGAACCGCGATTCTCCTGTCGTTGCCGCCGTCACAGTTAGCGAAACCCCCCGTGAGGCGGTGCGCGTCGGTCTCGGGCGCTAGTCTCACCGCCATGGCGGGAGGGATATCTAGGGAGTCCTATTTCGAAACAGGTCTCGCGGTACTCGCCGACCGGGGGTACGGGGGGCTCAAGCTGGCCGAGGTGTGCAACCGGCTCGGGGTGACGACGGGGTCGTTCTACCACTACTTCGCGGGCTGGCCGGCGTATACAAAAGCGCTGCTCGAGTACTGGATGGAGGCGCGCACCACCGCGACGGCCAAGTCGCTGTGGCCCGAGCCCGATCCGCGCGTGCGGATCCGCAATCTGCTGGAACAGGCACTGGAACTGCCGCACGGCGCCGAGGCGGCGATCCGGGTGTGGAGCTCGCTCGACCCGGAGGTGCACCGCATCCAGGCCGCGGTGGACCGCGACCGCTACGAACTCATGTATTCCTCGGCCCTGGAGTTGCTCGGGAACGAGCGCCAGGCGCAGGTCTTCGCCTCCTGCGCGATGTACATGCTGATCGGGTTCGAGCAGTCGACGCTGCCCCGCGACCCCCAGGCCCTGCGCTGGCTGGCCGACCAGGTGATCGACTCGTTGGAGAGCGGGAACTTCGCTACCGTCCCCGAGTCGGAGTGAACCGCGCCGGAAGCCTCTTTCGTTTGCCGTTCCGGCTTCGAAATCCGTAGCGAACCCCGTTTCGCACTGACGCCAGCGAAAAGGCGTCGGGTGCCGCATTCGCCAAGCCGTATGCTTTCGGAGTGCGGCGCACCCGTTGCCGGAATCGGGTCAGCTCTCCCACGCGTGGGACAGATGCGTTTGCTGGGGGAAACACCGGTCCGATGGAGGCAAAGCGCCGACCGTCGAGGGGGGTGATCGGACGTGCACCGGTTCGGTGTGCTGCTGGCAACGCTGCTGCTGGCCGTGGCGTCCGCGGCGCCGGCCATGGCCCTGGACCCACCGGCGATCGATCCGGCGGCGGTGCCGCCGGACCGGACCGGCCCGGACCAGCCCACCGAGCAACATCGGGGGGTGTGCGCCGTGCCCGCGGTGTTCCCCGACGCCAACTTCGCCGACCGGCCCTGGGCCGCCGACTACCTGCGGCTCACCGAGGCGCACCGGTTCGCCACCGGCGCGGGGGTGACGGTCGCGGTCATCGACACCGGGGTCAACGCCTCGGCGCGGGTGCCGGCCGAGCCGGGCGGGGACTTCGTCGGCGCCACCGGCGACGGGCTCTCGGACTGCGACGCGCACGGCACGCTCACCGCGTCGCTCATCGCGGGCCGGCCCGCACCCGCCGACGGGTTCGTCGGGGTGGCGCCGGAGGCCCGCATCCTGTCGCTGCGCCAGACCTCGGACGCGTTCCGGCCGGTGGGGCTGCGCCCCGACCCGAACGACCCGAACACCACCCAGACCGCGGGCTCGCTGCGCAGCCTGGCCCGCGCGGTGGTGCACGCGGCCAATCTGGGCGCGCAGGTGATCAACATCAGCGAGGCGGCCTGCTACAAGATCACCCGCCCGATCGACGAGGCGAGCCTGGGCGCCGCCGTCCACTACGCGGTGCAGGTCAAGAACGCGGTCGTCGTGGCCGCCGCCGGCAACACCGGGCAGGACTGCGCCCAGAACCCGCCGCCGGACCCGGCCACCCCGGCCGACCCGCGCGGCTGGCAACAGGTGCAGACGGTGGTGTCACCGGCCTGGTACTCGCCGCTGGTGCTGACCGTGGGCAGCATCGCCCGCAACGGGCAACCGAGCACCTTGTCGATGTCGGGGCCGTGGGTCGGCGCCGCCGCCCCGGGCGAGCACATCACCGCCCTGGGCTACGACGGCAATCCGGTCGACGCGCTGCACGGTCAGGACGGACTGGTGCCGCTGGCCGGCACCTCGTTCGCGGCGGCGTTCGTCTCCGGGTTGGCCGCGCTGCTGCGCCAGCGCTTTCCCGACCTCACCGCGGCGCAGATCGTCAACCGGATCACCGCCACCGCCCGCCACCCCGGCGGCGGCGCCGACAACTTCGTCGGGGCCGGGGTGATCGACCCGGTCGCCGCCCTGACCTGGGATGTCCCCGACGGCCCGGCACAGGCGCCCTACCGGGTCAAGGAGGTTCCGCCGCCGGTGCAGATCCCGCCGCCGGACCGCGGGCCGATCACGCTGGTGGTGCTGACCGGGCTGGGGGTCGCCGCGGTGCTTGGCATCGTGGCGCTGACACGACGGGCGCTGCGACGGCGATGACCGGGCTGCGCAGTCTGTTCGGGCTCCGGTTCAGCACCGGGCACACCGTGTGGGCGGCGGTGCTCGTCCCGGCCTGCCTGCTGGTCGGCGCCGTCGGGCACCGGTGGTGGCCGGGCGTCGCGGCGGCGTCGGTGCCGGCGGTGTTCGCCTTCGTCACCGTCCGCGGGCGGCGGCCGACCGGGTGGGTGGCGGCCCTGTTCGCCTGGCGGCGCCGGCACCGCACCCCGCCGCCGGCGCCGTCGCAACCGGCGGTCGGGGCCACGGTGCTGCCCGGCGACCACGTCGCGGTCCGCTGGCAGGGCGGCCACCTGGTGTCGGCGATCGAACTTGTGCCGCGACCGTTCACGCCGACGGTTGTCGTCAACGGCAGGGCGTTCACCGACGACGCGATCCACACCGAACTCGTCGAGCGACTGCTGGCCGCGCACTGCCCGGATCTGGAGGCCGACGTGATCTCGGCCGGCTTCCGGGTGGCCCGGACCGCGCCGTCGAGCCTGGTCGCGCTCTACGAGCAGATCGTGGGGCCGTACCCGGCACCGGCGAGCCGCCGCACCTGGGTGGTGTTGCGGGCCGACCCGGAGCGCACCCAGGACTCGGCCCGCCGGCGCGACACCGGCGTGGGCGGCCTGGCGCGCTACCTGGTGGCCGCGACCACGCGGATCGCCGACCAACTCGCCGGGCACGGCATCGACGCCCGCTGTGCCCGCAGCTTCGACGATCTGGACCGGGCCACCGAGGTGAGCTTCGAGCGGGAGCGGTGGTCCACGGTCGAGGGTCGCAGCACGTTCACCACCGCCTATACCGCTCCCGGCGGTCCGGACGCGTGGTGGTCGGCCCGGGCCGACCACACCATCACCCGGATGCGGATCCGCCCCGGTGCGGCACCGACCGCGATCGTGCTGCTCACCACGCTCGGCAGCCCGACCACCCCGCGCGGCTTCTCCTGCCTGTACGGCGGCCAGCGCGCGGCGCTGCAGGGCGGCTGCCCGGTCACCGACCGGCACCACGAGCTGCCGATCGGCTCCGCCGGGGTGCTGATCGGCGAGACCGGCGACCGCAATCCGGTCTACCTCCCGTTCGACGACGTCGATGTCAGCATCAATCTCGGTGACGCCCGACTGTTCACCCAGTTCGTGGTGCGGTGCGCGGCGGCCGGCGCGACGGTCACGCTGCCCCCGCAGTTCGGCGAGTTCGCGGCCCTGATCAACGCCCAGGTCGGGCCGGTCGGCAAAGTGGCCTGGCCCACCGCCACCACCTATCTCGGACCGCATCCCGGCCTGGGACGAGTCATTCTGCGGCACAACTTCATCGGCACGCCACGGCACCGCCAGCTGCCGATCCGGCTGATCAATCCGCGCGAGGAGAGCCGCTACCAGATGGCGTTGGGACGGTAGAGGAGCGGGCCGGTGACGTCGGGACAACCCAGCCTGAAGGTCGACCCCGAGACGCTGCTCCGCAAGCGGGAGCAGCTGCTGCAGCCGTGGCCGGCGGTACCGCCCGCACCGGATCGTCCGTCGGCGTTCGCGGTCTCGGTCGCCGCGAGCGACCAGCTCAGCGCGTCGCGCGACCGGCTGGCGGCGGTACTGGAGCGGGGCCGGCTGGCCGCCGAACGTCTCGCCGAGTGCCTGGCGGCCACGGCTGCCGCCTACCGCGCACTGGACGAGGCGGCCGGCGGGTGGATCGCCGGCGACGGGCACGGCCGGGTGGCCGCGGTGGTCCCGGCGTTCCCGGACTTCCCGCCGCTCGGGCCGCTGCCCGAGGTGGCACACCCACCCGCACCAGCCGCACCCGGGATCGACTGGCAGCTGACCTGGCGGCAACTCAACGACGGCGACCAGGGCGCATCGCTGCAGACCTTCGCCGCCGCACTGTACCGGTTCTCCGATGAGATCACGGATCTGGCAAGGGTTTTCTCGCTGTGGGACACCCACTGGGAGGGCGCCGCCGCCCGCGCGGCGGAGCACAAGGTGCGCGAATTCGAGTCGTGGATGTACGACATCGCCTCGGCAGCAAGAGAGCTGGCCAAGCAGGCGCACGAACTGGCGGCCCTGCACCACTACGAGCGGGACAACCATCCCGACGACGCCGACATCGCCGACGTGAACCGCCGCTCCGGCATGGACGCCGTCGCGGCCTATTTCACCAACCAGCAGGAGTCCGAACGGGTCCAGGCGGATTACGCGGACAAGGCCGACCGGCCGGCACTGCGACCGGGGACCCCGCCGACCGGCGAGTACACGGCGATGCCGGTTGCCGTCCAGGACCTTCCGGAACGGCGCTCCGGCGGTCCGACGGCCGGTGGCGTCGGGGCGCCCGGGCGCTCCGACGGGGCGGCCGGGACGGACGGGGCGGCGCCGGCCGGCCCGCCGGCGGGGATCGCCGCCCCGCGCCCGGCCACCGCTGCGGCCGCGGTCCGGCGGCCGGGCGAGGAGGCACCGGCCGCGGCGGCCGGTGGCGGGGGCCCGGCCGGCGGGACACCGGGCGGGGGCACCTCCGGTGCGGGCACGCCCGGCGGGGGCACCTCCGGTGGGGGCACCCCGGTACCGTCGGCACGACCCGAACCGGCCCGGATGCGTTCGACGGGCCCACGACTGCGGCCGGCCGGCACCGGTGCGGGCGCCCCCGGCCTGGGTACGGGCGGCCCGGCCGGGGGCGCCGCGGCACCACCGCAGCCGCCGGTCACCGCGGAGACCGTGGCCCCGGCCCCGCGCACCGCCGGGCGCGGACCGGCGCCGGTCGGGGCCGGACCAGGCAGCGCCGGTGGCCCGGTGGGCGGCGGGTTTGCGCCGATGGCGCCCGGTTTGGGGCAGAATCAGGCCAAGGACAGGCGCCGGGACCCGAACGTCGTTCCCGACACGGATCTCTACATCGAGGACCGGCCGTGGACCGAGCCCGTGATCGGCAACCGGCGGCGCACCGTACCGAAGGGCGGCTCGGAGCGGGACGGAACGTAGGAGAGCAGGGAATCGACGTGACCGATGCCATGCACCCCCAGGTGGCCGCCGTCCTGCGGCAGGCGCAGCGGCTGCAGTCGATCATGGACGCCCAGCTGCACAAGATGGACAACGCGACGTTCACCGGCACCGACGTGCAGCACACCGTCTCGGTGACCCTCAACGGTCACCACGAGGTGACCGACATCCGGATCGCCGACGGCCTACTGCGGCTCGGCACCCGGGTGGTGCAGCAGCGGCTGAACGAGGCGCTGCAGCAGGCGATGTCGGCGGCCACGGCGGCCATCGAGGCCGACCGCGAGCGGATCGACGCACTGGTCGCCGAGATCACCGACGAACTGGCGGATCCGCCCGCGGCACCGTAGGACCGCCCCAACAAGCGGGTCAGCCGATTTTCTTGGCAATGGCGTTGGCGATGGACCAGCCGGAGTTCGCGACGTTGGTCTCCCCCTGGCTGCAGGCGCGCACGTCGACCACCACGTTCTCCCGGACCGCCATGCCGCGCTGACAGGTCTTGTTCGGCTTTCCGGGCACCGCGTCGGGAATCAGCAGCAGACCGGCGACGCCGTCGGTGATGACGGTGTGGCCCGCCATGATGCCCGGCGAGTCGGGGCCGTAGGTGATCTTGGTCAGTTTGCAGTCCTGCCACGCCTCCATCTGCTCGTCGAAGAACGCCTTGGCGGCGGCCTTGTCGGGGAAGCTCACCACCGCCTGGATGACCTGACGGTCCGGGTCGGGCGTCTCGGAGAGGACGTTGGCGGCGATGCCGGTGTAGCCGCTGTCGCGGTATGGGCCCTCCAGCACCGGGCCGTACGCGCTCGCGCAGCGTTGCGGATCGACGTTGCCGCTGGCGACCAGTTCGGTCTCGACCTTGCTGGCCTTCATCTCCGGCTTGCGTCCGGCGAACCGTTCACCGGCCTCGGCCGGGGTCAGCAGATAGCGTTCCAGGTTCTCCGGCGCGACGTTGCGGGCGTTGTCGTCGGCCCGTGGGGTGGTGGACGGCGGTGCGGCGCTTGACGTTTCGGCCGCACTCGGGGTGGAGGTCGCGGCGGGGCCGGCCTGTGCCGGCTGGTTGGAGCCGCCGTCGCGGGTCAGCACCACGGCGAGCACCACGACCAGCACCACGATGATTCCCGCGGCCGCGCCGAGCAGCCACCACTGCGGATTCCGCCGGCCCGGTGGCTGCGGCGGCTGGTAACCGGGGGCCGGGCCGCCGGCCGGTGGCCAACCGCCGCCCGGCGGGAACGGCGGTGCGGCGGGCGGGAACGGAGGCGGCGCCATCGCCGGCCCCGGTGGCGGGACCGGTGGTTGCGGCGGGACCGCCGGCGCGGGCGGCCCTTGGGGCGCGGGCGGCACCGGCGGGGGCGTCGACGCCGGCGGGGTGTGACCGAAGGCCACCGTGCGCTCGGCGTCGTCGCCGTGGTCCGGGGTGCTGCCTGGCCAGTTGACGGTTTCGTCGGGATCGTCGGGGGTCACCGATGGTCACCTTTCCGGATTCGCGGGATCGGACTGTCGGGCCGCCACGCAATGTCGAGCACGGAGCACCATCCGGCCCCCTCTCATGCGCCACCGCAACCGAACAGACCCCACCATACGTCAAACCGATGCGGTTCTCGCAACAGTTTTGCCGGGATCCATATGCCACTCCATGACGTCGAGCAACATTCACCGATCCGCTCAGCCCCATATCAGTGCCGTTCACAGCGGTGGTTTCGAGATCGCGCACGAATACCTGCCGGATCTCCGCAAACCGATCGAGAAATTGAACTGTTGCGTGCGCTACGTTTTGTGCTACGGTTTTGTGGTCGCCCGGGGGGTGGCGACGTCCCGTCCGAGACAAAGGAGACCACCATGACCCGTCAAACCGGGCGCTCCGCCGCCGCAGCCGCCGCCGTGATCGCGGCCGGCACCCTCGTGGGCCCGCTCGCGACGGGCACTGCCCACGCCGCCCCGCACCCCACGGCCGGACCGCGCGGCGGCAACGCCGTGGCCCTGGCCCTCGTCGACGCGGAGGTGGTCGCCGAGATCACCGGCAAGGACATGGCCGTGGCCGGCACCGAACAGCGCCTGCACCGCACCAGCAACCAGGTCAGCCCCGGCCGCTGCCTGAGCGTCCACGCCCCGGTCCAGGAGGCCACCTACGAGGGCGTGGAGTGGACATCGGCCACGGTCCAGACGCTCGCCGACGGCGAGCCCGGTTCGGAGACCGGGTTCGTGGTGCAGGCGGCGGTGAAAACGGCCTCCGCACAGGACATCAAGGCCTATCTGAACGACACCCTCGACGCGTTCGAGGCGTGCGCCGGCACCACCCTGCAGATCACCACCCGCCGGGGCGACCGGTACCAGGAGGAGGTCGGCCGGCCCCGGATGCACGACGACAACACGGTGCTGACGATTGCCACGGAGACCTCCAGCGGGGTGGCCTGCGAACGCGCGGTGGCCGGCGCCCGCGGGTATCTCGTGCTCGACGTGATGGTCTGCCACAAGGACGACGATCCGCGCGGTCAGGCCCTCGACGTGGCGCGCGAGATGATGCGCAACACCGGCACCGACCCGCGCCGGACCGCCTGAGCCGGGCGCGGGTGTGGCACGATTCCCGTACAGCAGCAAATCCGCGCAGAGGAGCCGAGCATGATCCGCGTCCGCCGACCATCCCAGATCCTGGCGGCCGCCGCGGCCTGCGCGATGCTCGCTGCCTGCACGAATGTGGTCAGCGGGTCGGCGACGAAGGGGGCCGGCGAGCTCCCCGCGGGCTCGGTGGATGTGCTGAGACTGTCACCAGGAAACTATCCGACGACGCCGGCCAAGCCGCTGGGCGCGGCCGGCTCCCCCGAGCGCGGCACCTACCTGGAGGGTGCCCGGATGGCCGAGGTGGTACTCGGCCCCTGGGAGGTCGACCCGGCCTACAGCGGGCCGGGCCAGGCCGCGATCTACCCCTCCGCGGGGTCACTGCGCATGCTGTTCCTCGGCGAGGGGGGCCGGATCGCCGCCGACCACGGCTACGTCACCGGGTTCGGCTCGAGCCGGTCGACGACGGACGGTTCGGGCAGCCTGCTCGTCGCGGCGTTCCGGTACCCCGACGAGGCGGCCGCGGCGGCCGCCGCCGAAGCCTTCCACCACCTGCAGTTGCATCCGGCCGACGACCTCCTGCCGCCCGGGGACCCGGTCGCGGTCCCGGACCGCCCCCGGGCGCTGGTCTCGGCCAAGGGCATCCGGTCGCTGCAGGGCGACGCGATCCTGGACGAGACCGTCAACGCCTTCGAACCGCAGGGCGCGCTGGTGCTCTACGCCTACGCCAAGGTCACCGGCGACCGGCAGGCCGCCGTCGACGCCGCCGTTGCCGCGCTGCGCAAGCAGACCGACAAACTCGCCGGCTTCGAGCCCACCCCGGTCGACCAGCTGCCGGACCTGCCGGCCGACCCGACCGGCCTGCTCGCGAGAACCCTTCCGGCCGAACTGGATTCCACCAACACCGGGGGGCCCGGACTGTCCAACGCGACCTACCCGGGCACCACCGGCCTGCTGTGGCAGCGCTACCCGGTGGAGACCGGCCGGGTGTGGGAGAAGGTCGGGGTCGACGTCCGCGCCGAGGGGGCGGTCGCCGTCACCCGCACTCGGGACGCCGACGCCGCGGCCGAGCTGCTGGACTACGAGCTGGAAGTGGCCGACCGCAGCGGCGAGTTCCGCCCGGCCGATCCGGTGCCGCACCTGCCCGGCAGCCACTGCTACACCGTCAAACAGCTGTCCTGGACCGGTTTCACCTGCTTCGCGACCGCCGACCAATATCTCATCGAGGCGGTCTCACCGCAGCTGGCCGACGTCCACCAGCGCACCGCGGCGCAGTATCTGATGCTCACCGCACCGTGACCGCCCGGCCCGGGTCGCCTGCTGCGGGGACGAGCCCGGGTGTGCGACGATGGCGCAGCGTCAGCAAACAGTCCGAGGGTCCGAATGAAAAGTGATCGCCGAGTGGGCCGGGGGGCGGCGGCCACCACGGTGCCGGTCGTGCTGTGCACCGCTCGCTGCGCCGTCCTCGGCAGCGGACCGGCGCACCGCCGGACGGAACGGGATCGGTCATGCCCCTGAGCGTCGGCACGGTTATCGCCGGGTACACCATTGAGGCGGTGCTGGGCGCCGGCGGCATGGGCACCGTGTACCGGGCGGCCCATCCCAGCCTGCCCCGCAGCGACGCGCTCAAGGTGCTGTCGGCGGAGTTGTCCCGGGACGACACCTTCCGGCTGCGTTTCCAGCGGGAGGCCGATCTGGCCGCCACGCTGGACCACCCGAACATCGTCACGGTCTACAACCGCGGCGAGACCGAGGACGGGCAGCTGTGGATCGCCATGCAGTACGTGGCCGGCAGCGACGCCGACGTGGAGGTCCGCGAAGGGCGGATGACCCCGCAGCGGGCGGTCCGGATCATCACCGAGGTCGCCAAGGCACTGGACTACGCACACGAACGCCACCTGCTGCACCGCGACGTCAAGCCCGCGAACTTTCTGCTCACCCAGGACGACAAGCGGGTGTTCCTGGCGGACTTCGGCATCGCCCGCGCCCTCGACGAAGCCGTCGGGCTGACCCAGACCGGCACGGTGATGGCCAGCGTCGCCTACGCCGCACCCGAGACCCTCAGCGGCCAGCATCCCGACCACCGCGCCGACATCTACTCGCTGGGTTGCTCGCTGTACCGGATGCTGACCGGCCGAACCCCGTTCGCCAAGCCCGAGGGCGGGATGGCCGCCACCGCGGCGGCCCACCTGACCGAACCGCCGCCGCGGGCCACCGCGCTGGTGCCCGAGCTGCCGCCGGCGATCGACGCGGTGATCGCCAAGGTGCTGGCGAAGCACCCGGACCAGCGCTATCAGTCGGCCGGCGAGTTCGCCGCGGCGGCCGCCGCCGCGCTCGACGAGACCACGGTCCGCTGGGCCACCACGCCGACGCCCCCGCCCGCACCGCCGGCCTGGACCGCCACCCACCCCGGTGCGCCGTATCCGGGGCAGCCGCACTGGCCGGGGCACGCCCCGGGGGCGGTCACCGGTCCCCGGACCGGCCGCACCGACCCGAACGCCGCACTGACCTACCCGACCATGTCGCAGCCGGCGGGGTATCCCGCACCGCCGGCGGCCGGCGCGACGGAACCGAAGCGGTCGCCGCGACGCCGGCTGGCCATCGCCGGTGCCGTCGCGGCGGTGATCGTGCTCGTGGCCGCGCTCGCGCTGGTGTTCCTCCCCGACCGCGCCGGCTACCAGGCCCACACCTTCGAACACGTCTACGGCACCACCACGCTGACCGAACGCCCGCAGAAGGTCGCCGCGATCGGACCGGGCGACGGGGACGCGGTGTTGTCGCTGGGCGTGCAACCGGTGGTGATCGGCGCGCCCGGCTCGACGCTGCCGAACTGGGAGCAGCAGGCCCTGACCACCGAGCCGACCGTGCTCACCGGGTTCACCGACACCGCCGCGGTGGCCGCCGCCGGCCCCGACGTCATCATCGCCACCGGTGACATCGACCAGGCCACCTACGACAAGCTCAACGCGGTCGCCCCCACCATCACCCGGCCCGCCGGCAAGGCCGACACGTACTGGAGCTGGCAGGACCAGCTGACCTGGATCGGGCAGATCCTCGGCGAGGAGGGCAAGGCCGCCGAACTCGTCGCGCAGAGCCGGTCCCAGCTGCAGGACCTGAAGAACCAGAATCCGGCGTTCACCGGCAAGACGATCCAGGCCGTCACCTACTCCAACGACGGATCGGCCGCGGTGCTGACCCCGTCGCACACCGCCGACTACCTGACCGCACTCGGGTTCCAGTACAACTCGGATCTGACCGTCGCCCCCACCGACGGCGGCACCACCCGACCGCTGTCGGACATGGACCTGTTCCGGATCGAGACCGACGTGCTGCTGATCCTGCGCAGCGACCGTCTCGCCGGTCAGGGCGGTTTCGGCGGGTTGCCCCGGCAACTCCTCGCCTACCAGGGCATCGGCATCGTCGTCGACGACCCCGACACCCTCGCGGCACTCGCCGACCCCGGTGGTTACCTGGCCGACCGGTACCTCGCGGCCGAGCTCGTGCCGAAGCTCGGCGCCGCCGTCAAGTAGCGCTGTACCCGGACCGACCGCGCCCTCCGGGCGCCCGGCCTTCCGCGCCCTCATCACCGTAGCGACCGCCGCACCGATCAATGCATTGCGTTGCGCCAACCGTAGTGCTACGGTTTTCGCAACGGTTCAATGGGAGGTGTGGCACCTCCCGAAGCACAGGGAGAGATGAGGCCCCATGACCTTCCACCACCCCACCGACGGGGGCTACCCCGGAACCGCCCCCGGACCGGCCGCGCCGCCCTATGCCCCCGCGCCGTATGCAGGGACGGCGTATACAGGGCCGTATACCGGGGGACCGTACGCAGCCGCGCCGGGTTCGTTTCCGCTCCCGCCGGCATCGCAGCGCTCCAACCGGATCCTGCTGTGGGTGGTCGGCACGATCGGCGCGATCGCGATCATGTGCACCATGCTGGTCTACGTCGCACCGGTGGTATTGCTGTCGAAGGCGATGGACGAGTTCGGCGCCATGAGCGACGAGGCCACCGAGGAGATCCTGAACGAGTCGCTCGACGTCGAGATCGGCCGGCCACGGCCGATCCCGGGACCAGGCACTCTCCGGTCCGTCGAGCTGCCCGTCGCGCTGCACAACAAGGGTGACCGGCGCGCGAGTTTTCTGGTGACCATCGAGGCCACCACCGAATCCGGTGAACGCCTCGACACCGTGCTGGTGAGCGCGCCCGACGTGGCCCCGAACCAGACCGTCCGGCAGACCGAGACCCTCCACGCCTCCGGGCAGGAGTACAAGGCGCTGCTCGCGGCGAAGTACACCGTCATCAACGTGAGCATGTACTAGGAGCGCGCCCGATGTATGCCGTCGTGTTGTTGCCGCTGCTGGCCTTTCTGTTCCTTCAACTCGTAGTGGCCACCGTCGTGGGCGTCGTGCTGGCCACCGCGCGGTCCGCCGAACCCGTTGCCGCACCGCCGGTGCCGGTGACCGACCGGCGCGGACGGATGAATCGGCTGGCGCTGCTGGCCCCCGCGGTGGCGCTGGTGTTCCCGATCGCGGCCATCGAGCTGGGCTGGACGGCCCGGCGCCAGATCCGCGCCAGCGGTGAGCGTGGGCGCGGACTGGCCCTGGCCGCGATCGTCATCGGCGCCGTGATGACCGCGCTGGTGGTGGTGTTCTGCATCCACCTGCAGCTGTCGAGCTCAACCCTGGGCGCCTGAGCGGAGACCCCGATGCCGAACCACCGTCTGTCGAGGAAGCGCGGAATCGGTTGGATTGCAGCGCTGTTCG
Organism: uncultured Mycolicibacterium sp.; assembly: GCF_937941905.1. Taxonomy (GTDB): domain Bacteria; phylum Actinomycetota; class Actinomycetes; order Mycobacteriales; family Mycobacteriaceae; genus Mycobacterium. The sequence continues at coordinate 30,909 of NZ_CALDGS010000024.1, forward strand.
TCGCTGCATCGGTCATCGCGACACCGGCGGGCAGCGCCGGTGCCTGGCCGACCCCGCTGACCCAGCCGGAGATCGAGTTCCTCGACGCCGTCCGCGGCACCTTCCCCGGCGACGACGACCGGCTCCTGCTCGCCGGTAAGCAGGCCTGCCGCCTGCTCTACACCGGACAGGGCACCCGGGCCACGGTCGATGCGACCGCCGCGCAGTACGGCGCCACCCGCGACCAGGCCGCGCGACTGGTCGGCGCCGCGCGGGCGACCATGTGCACCCAGACACCGGGCTGATCGCCTGGACGCCTACCGGCCGTCTATGTTGTCGATGATGCCCTCGACGACGGCCTCGGCCTGGCCGGCGTTGTCGCCGGCACCGCACACGTCGGCCTCGACGACGACGTTGCCGTGCGCCTGTAGGATGCGCCGGCAGGAGCGCAACTCGCCGGAGGCACGGCTGTAGCTGATCTCGACGCGGCTGGGGTTCACGCCGCCGACGATCGGCCCCATCATCCATTCCTGCTGCTGTTCGTCGCGCGTGCCGGCGCCGAGGGTCATGGTGACGGCCGTGTCGACCTCGCAGCCGATCGGCAACGTCTTGGCCACCTTGGCGAGCAGGGTGTTGGCGTCGACCGGGCTCTGCTGCAGCGCGACCATCTGGGTCACCGCCTGGCCGTTGGCCGCGCTGTGGACGTTGCCGCGCACGGCGGCCGAATCCTTCATCACCATGGGAATGCCACCGGGAACAACAGCGCCGGTGCAGGAAAACGGCTCCACCCGGATTCCGCCGACAACGCGCGTCTGATCGAACGTCTCCAGCTGTTCGAGGTCGTCCGCGCCGAGGACGGCCGCCAGTTCGCTGCGTTTCAGCAGCAGTCCGGGCAGCTGACCGGTGGTGACGGTCGACGGACCGGCCGGGGTGGTCGTGGTGGACGGGGCTTCGCTGGTGGCCGTGGCGGATTGCGCACCGCCACCGGTCTTCTCGCCACATCCGGCCAGCGGGAGCGCCACCCCGGCGGCGCACACGGCCGCGGTGCCGACGGTCCGCCGAATCACATTTCTCATCGTCGTGCCAACCATTTCAGCAGGGTGTCGATGGCCTGCTCGGCGAACGGCGACAGGGGTCTGTCCGCCTCGGCGTCGAGCAGGGTCCGGGCGTCGATCCCGGCGACGTTGGCCGCCTCCTCCGGGGTCAACTGCGCCTCCTGGCGCGCCGCGTACAGCTTCTGGCCGCGGGTCGCGTCGGGCATCTGCGCGGCCCGCATCATCAGTCCGTGGTAGGTCCGGCGCACATCGCTGAGCGCCAGGGCGACATCGGGCGCGCGGGTGGCCGACCGGGCCGCGTCGGTCGCGAGATCCTCCAGATGCCGGATCTCGTCGAGCATCTGGCGGATCGCCTCGCGGCGCCCCGCCTCCGGCAGGGTTTCGACGGACTCGATCCGCGCGGCCAGCCCGCGCAGCGCGATCTCGATCGCCTGGGCCATCAGCGGGGCCTGCACGATGTTGGTGGTCACCGCCTCGGTACGGTCGTCGGCCGGCGGGGTGTCGTCGTCGGGAACGGGACCGCCCTGGCGGATCCGTTCGATGGTGCCCCGGGGCCACTGCAGGATCTCCTCGAGCTTCTCCCGGGTGGAACGCCGGGGCCAGCTGCGCCCCTTCTCGAAGGCGATCAGCGCACCGGCGTTGACGATCTTCTCGGCGGCCAGCCGGCGCTGCGAGATGCCGAGTCGCTGACGCCGACGGGCGACCGCGGCACCGGCGCGCTTGATCCCCTCGTCCTCCTCGCCGACCGCGACGGTCATCGTCACATCGGCGGGGTCGGGGTCGCCGGCGGCGGATGCCGCCACGGTGGTGACCGCGGTGGCGCCGGTGTCGCCGGCCGGATCGGACAGGATGAAAGACACGGGAATCCCTTCGGGGTGACCGAGACGCACCGTCAACTCCCCGGTGACGGGGATGTCGTCACGGCGCACGCCGTCGACGTAGACACCGTTGGTGCTGCGGTCGTGGATGTGCCACTGGTCGTCGTGGATCTCGATCCGGGCGTGCACCCGTGAGATCCGCGGGTCGTCGACGACGATCTGGGCCGGTGGCAGTTGGCGGCCGATGGTGATCGGGGCGTCCTCGGGAAGGACCTCGTACTCGGCATCGGCGTAACGGATGATCAGCTTCGGCAGTACAGCGGCCTCGGGCAGCACGGTGTCGATCATCGCGCGCTACCTCCGCACCACAGGTTCACGTCCACTCCTCACCAAAACCGTAGCGTCCACCCCCCTTTCTCTCGTGTTACCGTAGCGCCGATTCGCTTTTTTCTCCACATTACCGAAGCATCTGCGGTATGTTCGGCGCCATCTCCGGCGTTCCGGCAAAGCAAAGGGGGGTCCGACGGGATGTCGACTGCGAACGCCTCGCCATTGACGGTGTGGCTCGGGGGCGCCGACGGCGCGATGTTCACCTTTCCGGTCGGCAAAGAGGCCACGGTGGGCCGCGGTGACGACGCCGATATCCGCGTCGACGCCACGGCCCACCGCCAGGCGATCTCCCGGGTGCACATCGTTCTGCGGGCGGAGCCCGGCGGCTGGGTCGCGCACGACCGGAGCCGCAACGGCATTTTTGTCAACGGTGTCAAAAAGACTCGCGTCGAGCTCACCGACGACACGGTGATCGCCCTCGGCGCCCCGGAGGGACCTCGGCTGGTCTTCCGGACCACCACCCAGGGCGTGCCGGCCGCACACGCCGCGGCCGCCCCGGCCCGGTCCGCACCGCCCCGCCCGGCGAACCCCGACGGCGCCGTACCGTCCGTGCCCCCGCCGCGCCCGCGCGCCCCGCAGCAACCCGGCCCGACCGTGCACCAGCAACCACCCCGGCCGTATCCCCCGACACCGCCGCTTCGCCCGGGCCCGGGGCCCGAGCGGCGCCCGCCCCAGCCCCCGCCGCCACCGCGGCGGCCGGCCGCTGCCCGCCCGCCCGCCGGTGCCGCGGGCGGCGAAGACGTGCTGAGCCGGCTGACCGGCGTGGTGAAGAAGATGGTGCCGGCCCGCACGACCGCTCCCGTCGCTGCGGGCGACATCACGATCGGGCGGGCCGACACCTGCACGGTGGTGGTCAACGACCCGCTGGTGTCGCGGGTGCACGCGGTCGTCTCCCCGGCACCGGGCGACGGCTGGCGGATCCGCGACAACGGTAGCCGCAACGGGACGTTCGTCAACGGCGTGCGGGTCTCGGGGACCGAACCGCTGCGCGCCGGGGACACCATCGCGGTCGGCAACGTGGACCTGATGTTCGACGGCCGACAGGTCCTCCGGCGGGTCACCGAGCGGGACTACCGCGGCATCACCGTGCACAACGCGGCGTTCGCCGTCGACGGGCACCAACTGCTCGCCGACGTGTCGGTCACCGCCCGGCCCGGCACCCTGACCGCGGTGATCGGGCCGTCCGGCGCGGGCAAGTCGACGCTGATCAAGCTGATCAGTGGCCAGTACACCCCGACTGCCGGGGCGGTGTCGTTCGACGGGCACAACCTGCACGCCGAGTTCGCCGCACTGCGATCCCGCATCGGGGTGGTGCCGCAGGACGATGTGGTGCACCGCCAGCTGACCGTCGAACAGGCCCTGCGCTACGCCGCCGAATTGCGGCTGCCCCCGGACACCACCCGCGCCGACCGTGAGGCGCTCATCGACCGGGTACTGGCCGAACTCGGACTGACCGAGCACCGCAGGAAGCGGGTGGACCAGCTCTCCGGTGGGCAGCGCAAGCGTGCATCGGTGGCGATGGAGCTGCTGACCGGCCCGTCGGTGCTCATCCTCGACGAGCCCACCTCCGGACTCGACCCGGCGCTGGACCGGCAGGTGATGACCATGCTGCGCCAGCTCGCCGATGCCGGCCGGGTGGTCATCGTCGTCACCCACTCGCTGACCTACCTGGGCATGTGCGACCAGGTGCTGCTCCTGGCGCCGGGCGGCCGGACCGCGTATGCCGGCCCGCCCAAACAGGTTTCGACGGCGATGGGCACCGACGACTGGGCCGACGTCTTCTCCTGGGTGTCGTCGGATCCCGACGGCGCGCACCGCGCCCACGTCGCCCGCGCCCAGCCGCTGCCCCCGCCGCCACCGGTCGCGCCGGCCGGCGGCGCCGAGGCCGGGGCGCCGGCGCGCACCAGCACCGCGCGCCAGATGGTCACCGTGGCGCGCCGCCAGTTCCGGTTGCTGGTCGCCGACCGCGGCTACTTCGCCTTCCTGGCGGTGCTGCCGTTCCTGCTCGGTGTGCTCGCGCTGGTGGTGCCCGGCGACGTCGGGCTGGGCATGGCCGCGGCCGACGGGGACGCCCCCGGTGAGCCCAACCAGCTGCTGGTGCTGTGCAACATCGCCGCGGTGTTCATGGGCACCGCACTGACCATTCGCGATCTGGTCGGGGAGCGCAACATCTTCCGGCGGGAACAGTCGGTGGGGCTTTCCGCGGGCGCCTATCTGGCTGCGAAGGTGGTCGTCTACGCGCTCATCGCGGCGGTGCAGGCCGCGGTGTTCACCGCCATCGTGGTCGCCGGCAAGGGCGGGCCGCAGTCCGCGGTCCTGCTGGGCAACCCCGACGTCGAGTTGTACGTCGCGGTGGCCGCCACCACGGTCGTCTCGGCGATGGTGGGGTTGGCGCTGTCGTCGCTGGCCCGCACCGGCGAGCAGATCCTGCCCATGCTCGTCGCGGTGGTGTTCCTGTCGATCGTGTTCGCCGGCGGGATGATCCCGATCACCGGCCGGGCCGTGCTCGAACAACTCTCCTGGTTCCTGCCCGCCCGCTGGGGTTTCGCCGCCTCGGCCGCGACGGTGGATCTGCTGCAGGCCGCCCCGCTGCTGAGCGTCGACGACCCGCTGTGGCGGCACAGCGCCGGCTGGTGGCTGCTGGATATGGGCATCTTGCTGGCCTGGGGCGCGGTGGCGGTCGCCGTCGCGCTGGCCCGGATCCGGCTGCGTTCGCCCGACGCCGAGCCGGCACCGGGCCGGCGCTGGCTGGTGGTGGCGGCCGTGGCGGTGCTGCTCGTCGGCTACCTGGGCGCGCTGACCTATCTGACCCGCGACGGCGGCCCCCGCCAGGTCCGGCCGCCGGGGGCGATCCCGGAACTGCCCGCCCAGGGGCCGGCGCCGGAACAGGAGCCGGTGCCCGCCGGGGAGCTGGCCGGGCTGTTGCTCACCGCCGACGAGCTGGCCGAGGTCATGGACGCACCCGGCCTGGGGGGCACACCGCCGTCCGACACCGCCGCGCTCGCGGCGGTGACCGCCGCCCCGCCGCAGTGCCTGGCGGTGGTGGCCGCGGGCGCCGAGCCGGCCTACCGGGGGCTGCGCCCCACCGGGGTGGCCGGGCGTACCGTCGCCGACGGCCCTCACACGGTCACCCAGTTCGCCATCGGATTTGCCGAAAGTGCCGACGCGGCACGCTATTTCGATCAGCAGATCAACGGCTGGCGGGACTGCGCCGAACAGTCGGTGACCATCGAGCAGCAACCGCCGCGCACCCGCACCGTCGGCGAGGTCGATCCCAGTGCCGGCGTGCTGCGCACCACCCTCACCGACGGCGACGGCGCCTGCGAGCGGGTGCTGACCACCGACGCCAACGTCGTCGTCGACGTGCTGGCCTGCGCCCCTGAACCGGGCCGTTCCGGCCAGGACATCGCCACCCGGATCACCGACAAGATCGCCTGACGGATCGGAGGTGCAGCACCGTTCGGCACCAATGTAGCGTTACATGTTGCAGTGCTACGTTTTATGCTACAGTTCTAGACAGTTCGGCGGCCCGACCTGCTGATCGGCCATCCGACGGAAAACACGAAGGAGAACACCCATGAAGTTCCGCCTCGGCACCCGCAGCGCGGCCACGGTGGCCGCCGCCGCACTGGCGCTGGCCGCCTGCTCCCCGGGCGACGGCGACACGGCCTCGGACTCCGGCCAGGACGCCGCCGCGCTGGTCGAGCAGTCCGCCCAGGCGATGCGCGACGTCACCAGCGCACATGTCGTCATCACCACCGACGGCCGGGTGCCCAACCTCAAGGTCTCCCGGCTCGAGGCCGACGTGGCCAGCAAGCCGGCCGACGTCGGCGAGGGGGAGGTGACCATCGATGTCGGCTCCGGCCCCACCACCGCCGAGGTGGTCTACATCGACGGACACCTGTACTCCGACATCGCCGAGCCCGGCGTGTTCACCGACTACGGCCCCGGTACCTCGATCTACAACCTGTCGGTCATCCTCGACGCGCAGAACGGCCTGGCCAACGCCCTGGCCAATCTGCGCGATCCCAAGGCCGAGGGCAGCGAGACCGTCGACGGGGTGGCCACCACCAGGATCTCCGCGATCTCCTCGACCGACGACGTGGCCGTGCTGGCCGGCTCCAAGCTGGCCCCGGAGAAGTCCCGCGACGTGCCGGTGACCGTGTGGATCGCCGACGAGACCCCGCACCACCTGGTCAAGGCGGAACTGGAGCCGATCCCCGACGCGACGGTGACGCTCACGTTGAGCGAGTTCGACAAGCCCGTCGAGGTCACCAAGCCCGAGAACACCAACCCGTGACGTTCATCCCGACTCGAGATCCGTTGTCAGAAAGGACTTTTGCAGCCATGTCTCGTTCAACTCGTCGTGCCGGCGTTGCGGTCGCCCTCGGGGTGTTCGCCGCGGCCACCAGCTTCGGCACCGCCGATGCCCCGTCCGCCGACGCCGCGCTGTACTACGGCGCCATCGCCTTCGCCCCGAACGGGGCCTGGGCATCGTCGTGGAACTACCCGACCCGCGCCCAGGCCGAACAACTGGCCCTGGACTACTGCGGCTACAGCAACTGCAAGGTGCTGACCAGCTTCACCGAATGCGGTGCGGTGGCCGAGAACGATGTGAAGTACCAGGGCGGTTCGGGCCCGACCCTGCTGGCGGCCCAGCAGGACGCCCTCGCCAGGCTCGGCACGCCCGGCTACATCGTGGAGTGGGCCTGCAACACCAGGATCCGCTGACCCAGCGCTCCCCAACCCTGCTCCCCACCCGCGCCGTGGGTGGGGAGCAGGCCTGCCGGGGCGCGGAGCGCACCCGGCCGAACACTCGATCGGCACTTTGGAATTTCGGGGGGAATGATGCGGCGAAACCGGAGAAGGGGGATCCCGGTGCTGCGCACTCTGGTGGCGGCCACCGGGGCGGTGCTGCTGGCCGCCGCGTGCGGGCCGACTCCGGCCGAACAGTCCGAACCGGCGGTGCTCGAGGGGAAACCGGCCTCGATGCTGTTCGATCCGGAGCGGGTCGGTGGCCTCCCGGTCACCGAGGGGCCGAGCGGGATCCGGCCCGATGCGCCGGACCCGGTGACCGTTCCGCAGAACACCGACGGCGGTGAGGTCGACCGGCTGGCGGCGCTGGCCGTCGACGACATCGAGGAGTTCTGGGAACAGCACTACGACAGCTACCTGCCGGGCCGGTTCCGGCCGGTGCGGGCGACGGTGTCCTACGACTCGACCGATCCGGACGGTCCGCAGGTCTGCGGCATCGACGCCTACGGGTTCGTCAACGCCATCTACTGCTTCGACGAACGGATCATCGCCTGGGACCGCGGGTTGCTGATGCCGGTCGGCATCAAGCACTTCGGTGCGATGGGTGCGGTCGGCGTGCTGGCCCACGAGTACGGTCACGCGCTGCAGAGAATGTCCGATCTGGCCGATGAGGACACGCCGATCCTGGTCGTCGAGCAGCAGGCCGACTGCCTGGCCGGGGTGTACCTGCGCTGGGTGGCCTCCGGGGAGTCGCCGCGGTTCACCCTGAGCACCGGCGACGGACTCAACCACGTGCTGGGCGGGGTCATTTTCTCCCGCGACCCGCTCACCCCCGAGCTCGATCCGGAGGACGGGCACGGCTCGGCGCTGGACCGGGTCAGCGCGGTGCAGCTCGGATTCGCGGGTGGGCCCGACCGGTGCCGCGCCATCGACATGGACGAGATCACCGCGCGGCAGGGCGATCTGCCCCAGCAACTCGGCTGGGAAGCCGCCGGTACCGAACCGGTGCTCGACAGCCCCATCGACGAGCAGACCCTGCAGCAGCTGATGGACGTGCTGACCGGGATCTACCAGCCCCACCAGCCGCCCGTCCTGAGCACGGCCGCGGCGGTGTCGTGCCCGGACACCAACACCACCGCGCCGGTGTCGTACTGCCCGTCCACCAACACCATTCACGCCGACATGGGCCGGCTGCGCCAGCTCGGTGAGCCGCGCAACGAACTCCGGGACAAGGTGTTGGTCCAGGGCGACAACACCGCGCTGTCGGTCGTCACCTCGCGCTATGCACAGGCCGTACAGCACGAACGGGGCGCAGCGCTGGACAACCCGGTCGCCGCGTTGCGCACCGCGTGCCTGACCGGGGTGGCACAGGGCCGGATGACCGACGACGAGGGCGCCGAGTTCATCCTGTCGGCCGGCGACGCCGACGAGGCGGTGGCCGGGCTGCTCACCAACGGGCTGGTCGCCAGCGACCTCGACGGCGTACCGGCGCCGGCCGGGTTCAGCCGCATCCTGGCCTACCGGCTCGGATTGTCCAGCGACATCGACGACTGCTTCGAACGATTCGAGTGAGCCCCATGAACACACCACCGCACCCCGGCTCTCCGTACCAGCCCGGTAGGCCGCCCTGGGCTTCCGGTGTCGCCCATCCGAGCGGACCGCCGGCCCGGCCTGCCGCCCCCGGCGACCCGACCGTGGCCTGGCCCCCACCATCCTGGGGCGGCCGAGCACCCGTGCCCGAGCCGGCGAAGCCCCGCCGCCGGCGTGGACGGTGGATCGCCGCCGCGCTCGCGGTAGTCGTACTCGCCGGCGCCGCAGGCGGCGTGGCACTGTGGCGGTTCGGCTACCTCGATCGGTATCTGACCCGCACCGCCGAGCAGCCGCCACCCGTGCCCGTGCTCGACGTGCAGCAGGTCCAGGAGGGCGTGGCGCTCATCCTCGGCGATCCCGCCTACGGGTACGGGGCGAACGAGGTCGAGACGGTCAGCTGCAACGGCGGCGTGAACCCGCCGGTGGTGCCGGGCACCGAATTCACCTGCCAGGTCGACATCGACGGAGCCGAACGGCAGGTGCAGGTGCTCATCCGCAGTGAGGATGGGGCCTATGAGGTCGACGGGCCGCGGTGAGCGGGGAAGTCGCCGACCGCGCAAGCCTGCACACCGATCCACGATGACCGCGCGCGACCACGGGGTTCCTGGCGCACCGAT
>NZ_CALDGS010000025.1 GCF_937941905.1 uncultured Mycolicibacterium sp.
AAGACCGCGTTCCGCAAGGACATCCACAACTACGTGGAAAAGCCAGTGGAGAATCCTGTTCCGCACACCCAGCTCGACGAGGCGGTCGAGGAGTCGTTCCCGGCCAGCGACCCGGCGGCGCTGTCCTTCGCCGACGACGGCGCGGTCGACGTGCGCCCGTCGGCGGCCAACGGCGCCGAGGGCCGGCCCACCAAGCCGGTGCTGGTGAAGTCCGACGAACGCGGTGAGTTCGTCCTGGACCACGGCGCGGTCGTGGTCGCCGGCATCACCTCCTGCACCAACACCTCCAACCCCGAGGTGATGATCGGCGCGGCGCTGCTGGCCAAGAAGGCCGTCGAGAAGGGCCTGTCCACCAAGCCGTGGGTGAAGACGAACATGGCCCCCGGCTCGCAGGTGGTCAGCGACTACTACACCAAGGCCGGCCTGTGGCCGTACCTGGAGAAGCTGGGCTACTACCTGGGCGGCTACGGCTGCACCACCTGCATCGGCAACACCGGCCCGCTGCCGGAGGAGATCAGCAAGGCCATCAACGACAACGACCTGTCGGTGGTGGCGGTGCTGTCGGGCAACCGCAACTTCGAGGGCCGCATCTCCCCCGACGTGAAGATGAACTACCTGGCCTCGCCGCCGCTGGTGATCGCCTACGGCATCGCGGGCACCATGGACTTCGACTTCGAGCACGACCCGCTGGGCAAGGACCCGCAGGGCAACGACGTGTTCCTGCGTGACATCTGGCCGAGCCAGCAGGAGATCGCCGAGGTCATCTCCTCGTCGATCAACCGGGAGATGTTCACCGAGTCCTACGCCGACGTGTTCAAGGGCGACGAGCGCTGGCAGAACCTGCCCACCCCGTCCGGCAGCACCTTCGAGTGGGATCCGGCCTCTACCTACGTGCGCAAGGCGCCGTACTTCGACGGCATGCCCGCCGAGCCGGAGCCGGTGACCGATATCAAGGGTGCCCGGGTGCTGGCGCTGCTGGGCGACTCGGTGACCACCGACCACATCTCGCCGGCCGGCTCGATCAAGCGGGGCACCCCGGCCGCCCAGTACCTGGAGGCCAACGGGGTCGACCCGAAGGACTTCAACTCGCTGGGGTCGCGGCGCGGCAACCACGAGGTGATGATCCGCGGCACCTTCGCCAACATTCGGCTGCGCAACCTGCTGCTGGACAACGTCTCGGGCGGCTACACCCGCGACTTCACCCAGGAGGGCGGGCCGCAGGCGTTCATCTACGACGCGGCGGAGAACTACAAGAAGGCCGGTATCCCGCTGGTGGTGATCGGCGGCAAGGAGTACGGCTCCGGGTCGTCGCGGGACTGGGCCGCCAAGGGCACCCGCCTGCTCGGGGTGCGCGCGGTGATCGCCGAGTCCTTCGAGCGCATCCACCGCTCGAACCTGATCGGCATGGGGGTGATCCCGCTGCAGTTCCCGGCCGGCGAGTCGGCGGCGTCGCTGAAGCTGGACGGCACCGAGGTCTACGACATCGCCGGGATCGAGGAGCTGAACAACGGCGTCACGCCGCGCACCGTGCACGTCACCGCCACCCGGACCGACGGGTCGAAGGTGGAGTTCGACGCGGTGGTGCGCATCGACACCCCCGGCGAGGCGGACTACTACCGCAACGGCGGCATCCTGCAGTACGTGCTGCGCAACATGCTGAAGGCGTCGAAGTAACGGCGCTGCGGCCGTACTCGGCGGGACGGCGAGGGACGTCATGCCGCGGGTGACCGATGACCATCTTGCGGCGCGGCGCCGTCAGATCCTCGACGGCGCCCGCCGCTGTTTCGCCGAGTACGGCTACGAGAAGGCCACCGTGCGGCGGCTCGAGGAGACCATCGGGCTGTCGCGCGGGGCCATCTTCCACCACTTCCGGGACAAGGACACGCTGTTCTTCGAGCTGGCCCGGGAGGACGCCGAGCGGATGGCCGAGGTGGCCGAGCGCGAGGGTCTGATCCAGGTGATGCGCGACATGATCGCCGCGCCGGAGCAGTACGACTGGCTGGCCACCCGGCTGGAGATCGCCCGCAAGCTGCGCAACGACCCGGCGTTCAACCGGGGCTGGAAGGAGCGCTCGGCGGAACTGGCCCAGGCCACCTCGGCCCGGCTGCGCAGGCAGAAGCAGGCCGGCCGGCTGCGTGACGACGTGCCCGGCGAGGTGCTGCAGACCTATCTGGACCTCGTGCTCGACGGGCTGGTGGCGCGGCTGGCCTCCGGGGACGATCCGCGGCGGCTCGCCGCGGTGCTGGACCTCGTCGAGGACTCGGTCCGGCGCCGCGACGAGCACTAGCGCGTCCGGCTCAGATCACCCGGGGTTCAACTCGCCCGGCGGCGGTGGTT
>NZ_CALDGS010000026.1 GCF_937941905.1 uncultured Mycolicibacterium sp.
TAGGCCTCGGCCAGCGCGAAACAGGCGGCCGGACGCAGGCCGGTGGTGACCAGGTGCCGGTGCGCCCCGGCCAGCGCCTCGCGCAGCAGCTGCACCCCCCGCGGCAGCCGGCCGGCCACGAGGTCGGCCACCCCGACCAGCATGGCCAGGTTGGCGTAGGCCGGACCCGGGACGTCCGCGGCGGCCGCCGACAGCCGGTCGGCCCAGGTCACGCACTCCTGCAGCCGCCCGGTGAGCCGGCAGGCGCGGGCGTGCACGGCGCCGTACCAGAACCGCATGTGGGAGGCCTGGAACGACGTCGCGGCCCGGGCCTGGGCCGTCTCGGCCAGCTCGGGCAGCCCGTCGGGCTCGCCGAGCGCGCCCAGCGCCATCGTCAGGGCGATCGCCGCGAGCATCGCATGGAAGTCCGGCAGCCCGTCGAACGCCAGTGCGGTCCTTGCCTTTTCGGCGGCATCGCGGCAGCGGGCGCGCACCGCGTCCACCCCGGCCTCGACGGCCAGCCGCATCGCGGTGTCGGCCGGGTCGGCCTGGCCGGCCGCCAGCCCGGCCAGGACGGCCTCGGCCCGGCGCACGTCGCCGAGCATCCAGACCAGGTTCGCCGCGCGCACCGTCGCCCACATCCGGGCCTGCGGCCCGCCGTCGGCGAGCGCCGCCAGCAGCGGATCGGCCTCGGCACCGCGGCCCAGCAGCACGGTGTTCATCGCCCGCAGCCCGCCGGCCTCGGTCGAGCCGCACTCGGCGGCCGCGGCGGCGAACCGCTCGGCCAGCCGCAGGTCGAGCAGCGTCATCACGGCCCGGGCGGCCCGCAGGTACAGGTCGGGATCGGGGTCGAGGTCGGATTCCAGGGTGAGCAGCGCGCGGCGTACCGTGTCGCGCAGGTCGCGGTCGCCGTCGGCCGCCAGCCGGCGGGCCAGCCGGCCGCGCACCCCGGACAGGTACAGCTCCCCGGCGGTGGCCCGCCGTACCTCGCCGACCAGCGGGTGGGCCAGCCGGGCCGACAGCTGCCGGCCGTCCCGTTCGACGGTGATCAGCCGGGCCCGCTCGGCCTCGGCCACCGCCTCCCGGCCGGCCAGATCGGCCAGCACGTCGACCCCCAGCGGCTCGCACTGCGACAGCAGGTCCACCACGTCGCCGGCGCCCGGCGTGAGCCGACCGAGCTGCCGCTGCACCATGTCGGTGCTGCTCAGCGAGAACGCCACCGCCTCGTCCCAGATCCACACCCCGGCCACGTTGCGCAGCCGGCCGGCGGCGCGCTGGTCGGCCAGCAGCTGGCGCAGGTACAGCGCGTTGCCGCCGGAGAGCTTCCAGAACCGCTGCACGCTGGGCGAGTCGACCGGCCCGTCCAGGGTGCGCTCGACGAGCTCGCGGGTGGCCGCCAGGCTCAGCGGCGCCAGATCCAGCCGGGCCAGCAGGCCCTCCTTCCACAGCGCGGTGACCGCGTCCGGTTCGGTGCCGCCGCCGCGCACGGTGACCACCAGCCGCACCCCCGGGACGCGCGCCAGGTGGTGCACCACGTGCGCCGACAGCCCGTCCAGCAGGTGCGCGTCGTCCACCCCGATCACGGTCTGCCGTTGATTCTGCTGGGCGACAAAGGATTTGATCAGTGCTCGGATGTTGGGCAGCAGTTCGGTGACATCGTCGGACAGCACCGCGGCGAATGCCCCGAGCGGCAGCACGCGGGCCGATTCGGTGCCGACGATCCAGGCCGTGCGCTCCCCGCCGGCGGCGGCCCGGCGCAACGCCTCCCGGGCCAGCCGGGTCTTGCCCACCCCGGGTTCGCCGACGATCGCCACACCCCTGAACCGGCCCGAGCGGCTCAGCGCCCGGCGGACCGCGGCCAGTTCCGCGTCCCGGCCAGTCAGCGCGTCACCGCTGGTCACCGGCCGACTATAGCCCCGCGGCCGGGAGCCCGAGCCGGATTCGCCGGATGCCCGCGGACAGGCCGATGGCCCGGTCACCCCGGGTGCCGGGCCATCGGTGGCGGACGGGTTGCGGCCGCCTCCCCCGATCGGCAGCCGTCCGCCACTTGATGTCGGTGCTGCGACCGACGAAAGCCGCTGTGGCGTCTGCGGTTCTCGTAGTACTCAGGCTAGGGCGGCGGGTCGGCCCGGCGCATGCGTAGTGGGCTACCCGAATCCGCCGACCGAGCGCCCCGGGCGCCGAGGGGCTACCATCCGCGACATGCCCCGATCCGAGGCTGACGGTGGACGGTCGGTATTCCTCCGCCGCTCGGGCTACGTCCGTCGGTGGCTGATCCTGTCGGTGGCCATCGGGGTGATCGCGGGGCTCGGCGCGGTGACGTTCTACCTCGCGCTGGACTACGCGGGCCGGCTGCTGCTCGGCGTGCTGGCCGACTACCGGATCCCCGAACCCGACGGCGACGGCGGCGACCCCGGCTCCGACGGGTTCAGCCGGCCGTGGGCGATTCCGCTGGTGACCTGCGGCGGTGCGCTGGTGTCGGCGTGGCTGGTGGCCCGGTTCGCGCCCGAGGCGGCCGGGCACGGCACCGACGACGCCATCGAGGCCGCGCACACCGACCCGCGCTCGATCCGGGTGCGCGCCATCGTCGTGAAGACCATCGCCTCGGCGCTGACCATCGGCTCCGGCGGCTCGGGTGGCCGGGAGGGGCCGGCCGCGCAGATCTCGGCCGGGTTCGGTTCGCTGCTCGCCCGCCGGCTCGACCTGTCCGACGAGGACGCCCGGGCCGCGGTCACCCTGGGCATCGGGTCGGGCATCGGCGCGATCTTCGGCGCCCCGCTCGGCGGCGCGGTGCTCGGCGCGTCGATCCTGTACCGTCGCGACTTCGACTACCGGATCCTGGTGCCGGGCCTGCTCGCCTCGGGCACCGCCCACGTGCTGTTCGGGTCGATCCTCGGGTTCGAGCCGCTGTTCGGCGATGTGGCCGGCGACTTCGCGTTCACCGCGCCCGGGATCCTCGGCTGGTGCGTGCTGCTCGGCGTGGCCGCCGCCGCGGTGGGCTGGCTGTACGCCCGCACCTTCTACGCGACCGTGGCGCTGGCCGGGCGGCTGCCCGGCGGGCCGGTCGTCAAACCCGCGCTCGGCGGGCTGGCGGTGGGGCTGCTCGGCCTGCTCATTCCCCCGGTGCTGGCCAGCGGATACGGCTGGGCGCAGAAGGCGACGACGGTCGACACGCTGATGCAGATCCCGCTGTGGATCGTGCTGGTGGCGCCGTTCGCGAAGATCCTGGCCACCTCGTTGTCGATCGGCACCGGCGGCTCGGGCGGCATCTTCGGGCCCGGGGTGGTGATCGGCGCGTTCCTGGGTGCGGCGCTGTGGCGGCTCGGCGACCTGGCCGGCCTGCCCGCAATCCCGGAGAACCCGGGCGTCTTCGTGGTGATCGGGATGATGGCCTGCTTCGGCAGCGTGGCGCACACCCCGCTGGCGGTGATGATCATGGTGGCCGAGATGACCAGTTCGTTCTCGGTGCTGCCGGGTGCGGTCGTGGCGGTCGGCGTGGCCGCGCTGCTGATCAACCGGACCTCGGTGTCGATCTACCGGGCCCAGCGCGAAGACCGGGCGGCCGCCGCCGCGGAGCGGGCCGGCGGGTAGCCCGTCGGAACGATTCCCGGCGCGCGTAACGCCACGGCGGTGGAACGGGCTCCCCACCGCCGTGGCGTTCCGCACAGCGTCCGGGTCAGCGGCTCTTGGCGGCGGCCTGCTTCTCGGTACGGGCCCCGGCGTGGCTGAGCTTGCCGCCGGCGTTCTCGAGGTGGGCGCGCACGAACCACTGGAACTTCTCCAGCTCGGCGGTGTGGCCGATCAGCATGTCGTTGGTGACCGGGTCGAGTTCCTCGGTCTCCTCGATGGCGTTACGGGTGTCCTCGACGACCCCGTTGTAGACGAGGTCCAGCGCCGACAGGTGCGCCTGCACGGTGTCGCGGCCCAGCGAGTAGTCGTCCCAGGTGCGGTCGGCGACGATCGCCCCCGGGGTGCCCTTCGGCGACCCGCCCAGGGTGGCGATCCGCTCGGCCACCTCGTCGGCGTAGCCGCGGACCAGCTCGACCTGCGGGTCGATCATCTCGTGCACACCGATGAAGTTGGGGCCCACCACATTCCAGTGGATGTGCTTGAGCGTCAGGTGCAGGTCGTTGTAGGTGGACAGCTGCTTCTGCAGCAGTTCGATCACCTTGTCGGCGTCCTTGTCGGTCATTCCGGGGACGGTGTAGGGCGTATTGGCCATCGGAGAGCTCCTTGCATGGTTGCGTCGCCGACCCGGGTACCCCGGAACCGGGCCGGGTAACCCCGGGGTCACAGCCGCGGCAGGTCCGGCAGCGGCATGCGCGGGCCGAACCGCGGCCGGCGGGCCAGGCCGCTGGCCTCCAGCAACCGCACCGCGCGGTGCCGGTGCGGCCGCAGCGGCTCGAGCAGCGCCACCATCGCCGCGTCGTCGATCGGCCGGCCCAGCAGCGTCCAGCCCACCATCGGGGCCAGGTGGTAGTCGCCCACCGAGAGCGCGTCGGCGTCGCCGAAGGCCCGCTGGACCGTCTCGGCGGCGGTCCACTCCCCCACCCCGGGCAGCGACCGCAATGCCGCCGTCGCCTCGGTGACCGGCCGGCTCGCCAGTCGTTCCAGCGCGTCGGCGCGCCGGGCGCAGGCCACCACGGTGCGGGCCCGCGCCGGGTCGACGTTGGCGCGGTGGAACTCCCAGGACGGGATGGTGCGCCACACCTCCGGCGGCGGGAACACCCGCATGTGCGCGGGTGCCGGGCCCGGCGCCGGGGCGCCGTAGCGGGTGAGCAGCCGGCGCCAGGCCCGCCGGGCGTCCGCGCCGGCCACCCGCTGCTCGAGCACCGCCGGGATGAGCGCCTCCAGCACCCGACCGGTGCGCCCGAGTCGCAGGTGCGGGACCCGCCGATGCGCCGCCACGATCGTCGGCTCGGTGGGCTCGAACCCGGCGGCGTCGTCGTGCAGCCCCAGCAGATCGGGCAGGGTGTCGGCGAATTCGGTTGCCCCGCTTCCCCAGATCTGCGCCTCCACGGCGTCGGGGCCGGCGCGGACGATGCGCGCGGTGACCGGGCCGGACGGCATCAGGGTGGTACGCCAGATCGCGCCGTCGGCGGCGACGAAGAAGCACGGGTCGCCGCGGCCGCGGCGCAGCGGGGCGAGCGTCAGTGCCGGGCCGGCCGGCCCGGGGAAGACCACCCGGCGCCGCAGCGGCGCCGGGCCGGGATCACTGCGCGCTTCGATGCCTCCATCCTGGCACCGGCGCCGATCGAGCCGCCCCGCTGGCGCGGTTCGGCTAGATCGGACCCCGGTTGTCGCGCCGATCGAGCCGCCCCGCTGGCGCGGTTCGGCTAGATCGGACGGCCGGCGATGCGGTCGGCGAGTCGCGCGATCGGCGACGTGCCCGACAGCCCGCGCGCCTCGTGCCGGTCGGCGAGCCGGTAGGCGACGTACATGCTGCGCACCCCGAGCCAGCGCAGCGGCTCGGGCTCCCAGTCGCGCGAGGTGTGCCCGACCCACGGCAGTGCGGTGCGCTCGGTGTCCCGGCCCAGCACCAGCTCGGCCAGCGTGCGCCCGGCCAGCTGGGTGGCGGTGACGCCGTGGCCGACGTAACCGCCGGCCTCCCCCAACCCGCTGCCCGGGTCGTAGCGCACCGTGGCCGACCAGTCCCGCGGCACCCCCAGCACCCCGCACCAGGCGTGCGCGATCGGCACGTCGCGCACCTGCGGCAGGATCGCGTGCAGCACCGCGGTGAGCTCGCCGATGGTGCGCTCCGGCACCTGCCCGTCGACGTCGGTGCGGGAGGCGAAGCGGTACGGCACCGCGCGCCCGCCGATGGCGATCCGGTCGTCGACGGTGCGCTGGGCGTAGAAGAAGCCGTGCGCGGTGTCGCCGAGCGTCTCCCTGCCGTCCCAACCGATCTCGTCCCACAGCTCGGCGGGGATCGGTTCGGTCGCGATCATCGACGAGTTCATCGGCAGCCAGCGGCGACGCAGCCCGGGCAGCCGGGCGGTGAACCCCTCGGTGGCGCGCAGCACGATCGGGGCGCGCACGGTGCCCAGCGGGGTGACGGCCCGGCCCGGGCTGATCTCGGTGACCGGGGACTGCTCGTGGATGGTCACCCCGAGCCGCTCCACCGCGTCGGCCAGCCCGCGCGCCAGCCACGCCGGCTGAATCCGCGCGCAGTGCGGGTTGTGATACGCCGCGACCATGCCGGAGAGCCGGATCCGTTGCCGGGCTTCGGATCCGGACAGTTCGACGAGGCCGTCCACGCCCCAGGAGCGTTCGTGGGCGACCTCCTCGGCCAGCCGGGCGGCCTGGGCGGCGTTGCGGGCGACGTGCAGGGTGCCGCCCTTGACCGCGCCGGCGTCGATGCCCTCGGCGGCGGCGACGGCGAGCACCTCGTCGACCGCGGCGTTGAGCGCGCGCTGCCAGGCGATCACCGCCTCGCGGCCGTGGGCGCGGGCCATCCGGGCGCGGTCGCCGGGCACCAGACCGGACAGCCAGCCGCCGTTGCGGCCGGACGCGCCGTAACCGGCGAACCGGGCCTCCAGGATCGTGACCCGCAGCGCCGGATCGGCCTGCTTCAGGTAGTAGGCGGTCCACAGCCCGGTGTAGCCGGCACCGACGATGCACACATCGGTGTCCCGGTCGCCGGGCAGCGCGGGGCGCGGCGTCGGCAGCTCGGAGAACCAGTGCGAGACGCGGCCGTTGACAGGCGTGCGGACAGTCACCGAACGATTCTGGCAGACCTGCCGCCGGCCGGACTCAGCTCGTGGCGCTGCCCGCCCGCTTCGCGTCGCGCAGCCCGGCCCAGAACCGGGCCGCCTCCCGGATCGACTCCTCCACCGGGCGCGGCTGCCAGCCCAGCTCGCGGCGGGCCTTGGAGCAGTCCAGCGGGGCCTCGGCGCGCATCAGCCGCAGCGAGGCCAGCGAGAGCCGCTCGTCGGTGCCGCGCAGCCGGCCCTTGACCGTGCCCAGCGTCGCGAGCAGGTAGGACACCGGCAGCGGCAGTGCCCGGGTCGGCGCGGGCATGCCCGCGGCCTCGGCGGCGATGCGCACCACCTCGGCATTGCTGATCATCTTCTCCGAGATCAGGTAACGCTCCCCGACCCGGCCGCGCTCGGCGGCCAGGATGAGCGCCCGGGCGGCGTCGTCGATGCCCACCGCCTCCAGCTCGATGCCGCTCATGACGAACGGCAGCTTGCCGAACGCCGCTCCGGCGATCACCGCCCCGTGCGGGGTGCGGCCCCAGTCGCCGGCGCCGTAGGTGGTCGACACGCACATCGCCACCGCGGGCAGGCCGTGCTCGGCCGCGTACCGCAGCACCAGCCGCTCGGCCTGCACCCGGGACTGCACGTACGGGGTGAGCCCGCGCATCGAGGTGATCACGTCGTCCTCGGTCGACACCCGGCCGCGGCGGCGGGTGACGGTGACGTAGCTGCTGGTGTAGACGAACCGGCGCAGCCCGGCGTTCTTGGCGATCTCCAGCACGTTGCGGGTGCCGTCGACGTTGGTGCGGAACAGCGGCGCCGGGTCGCGCAGCCAGCCGCGGGTGTCGACGACGCAGTAGTAGACGTCCTGCACCCCGTCCATCGCCGCGCGCAGGGTGTCGTCGCTCCAGATGTCGCCGACGAACCGGGTCACGGCCAGGTCGTCGATGCCGATCGTGTTGGCGCCCTCGCGCACCATGACCCGCACGTCGTGGCCGTCGCCCACCAGCTGGCGGGTGACGTGCGAGCCGAGGAATCCGTTGGCGCCGATGACCAGGACCGTCACTGCACACCTCCGTACTGGCGCATCCAGGCCTCGGCCTCCGGGGTGAGGGTGCCGAGCTCGGCGGCCTTGCGGCACCACTTCATCGCCGCCCGGGCGAAGCGCAACGGGTTGTAGACGTCCTCCTGCCGACACCACAGCCCGTCCCCGGCGTAGGTGAGGATGGAGATGTTGGTGGCGCTGATGACGGTGCCGTCGCCGGGGTCGCGCATCGGGTTGTCGAGCTCGCAGATGATCCGGCCGGTCGCCTCGTCGATGACCGACCACAGCGACGGGAACGCGGTCATGTGGCTGCCCGGGAAGCTCTCCATCGTCTTCCAGATCCAGGCCCGGACCTGCTCGCGGCCGTGCATGGTGCCCGCGGCGTGCTCGACGTAGGTGACGTCGGGGGTGTACTGCGCCACCCAGGGGTCCCAGTCCCGGGTCTGTGCGGCCCGGTCGACCGTGGCTTCGAACTGCGCGAACGCCTCGGCCAGTTCCTCGCGGCTGAACGTGCCCACGCCCATCAAACTAGAACATGTTCTATCCCCCGGGGCGGGAATCCCCGGGCTCGGCCGGCCGTTGCAGGGTTGCGCCGCCCGGACGACTCGGCTTCGCTGGGTTGCGGGGGCGGACGGGTTGACGAAGGAGGACGCATGACCGAGTACCAGCGGGCGATCCTGGCCGGGGGCTGCTTCTGGGGCATGCAGGAGCTGATCCGCAAGCAGCCGGGCGTGGTGTCCACCCGGGTGGGCTACACCGGCGGCGAGAACGACCACCCGACCTACCGCAACCATCCGGGCCACGCCGAGGCGGTGGAGATCGTCTACGACCCGGCCCGCACCAGCTACCGCGATCTGCTGGAGTTCTTCTTCCAGATCCACGACCCGACCACGCCGAACCGGCAGGGCAACGACATCGGCCCGAGCTACCGGTCGGCGATCTTCTACCTCGACGAGGAGCAGAAGCGCATCGCCGAGGACACCATCGCCGACGTCGACGCCTCCGGGCTGTGGCCGGGCAAGGTGGTCACCGAGGTGACCCCGGCGTCGACGTTCTGGGAGGCCGAGCCGGAGCACCAGGACTACCTGCAGCGGTTCCCGAACGGCTACACCTGCCACTACCCGCGGCCGAACTGGAAGCTGCCCCGCCGCCAGACCACCGGCAGCTAGCGGATCCCCCTTTTCCCGCGAGCAGCGTTACCGGCGGGCGCGGACGGTGATCCGGCCGCCGCCGGCCGGGGTGTAGGCCACCCCGCGCGCGTGCACCTTCTCGTCCGGCGCGGTGGTGGGCTCGATGTCGCAGTGCCGCAACACCGTTCGCAGCACGATGTCCATCTCGACGTTGGCGAACACCGCCCCGACGCAGCGGCGGACACCGCCGCCGTAGGGCACCCAGGCCGCGGCGGGCGGGCGGGCGTCGGCGTAGCGGTCCGGGTCGAACCGCCACGGCTGCGGATACTCCTCGGCCCGCTCGTGCAGCTGCAGCAGGCTCACGATGATCGAGTAGCCGCGCGGGACCACCCACTCGCCGAGCTCGAACGCCGGGGCGTAGACGTGCCGGCCGGCGAAGTCGATGACCGTCCGGGTGCGCTGCACCTCCCAGATCACCCGCTGCCGGTAGCTGTTGTCGTCGCCGGCCCGGGCCTCGGCGACGAGCCGGTCGAGCACCTCGGGGTGGCGGGTGACCCGCTCGAACGCCCAGCCCAGCGTGGCGGCGGTGGTCTCGTGCCCGGCGGCCAGCAGGGTGAGCAGCTCGTCGGCCAGGTCCCGGCGCGACAGCGGCGCGCCGTCCTCGGTGCGGCTGCGCAGCAGCAGGCTCAGCACGTCGTCGCGGTGTTCGAGGTCCGGGTCTCGGGCCACCCGGTCGATCAGTTCGCCGACGATCCGGTCGTAGTGGCGCCGGTAGTCGGCCAGCCGCCGCCACGGGCCGATGTTCGGCCGCCGGTGCGGCATCGGCAGCGCGCCCAGCCGTGAGCCCAGCGTCACCCACTCCGGCATCAGCTCGCGCATCTCGTGCAGCTGCTGTCCGTCGGCGCCGAACACCGTGCGCAGGATGACGTTGAGGGTGATCCGCATCATCGACGGCAGCGTCGGAACCGGTCGTCCCAGCGGCCAGTCGGCGATCTCGCGCAACGTCTCCTCGGCGAAGATCTGCTCGTAGCGGCGGACGCTGCGGCCGTGGAACGGCGGGGTGAGCAGCCGGCGGCGGAGCCGGTGGTCCTCGCCGTCGAGTGCGAACACCGATCCGGCACCGAGCACCCGGCTCAGGTTCGGCTGGATGTTGCCGAGGTCGGCGGGGTCGGCCGCGAAGACCTGCCGGGCCAGCTGCGGCTCGGCCACCACCACGGTGCGGCCGAAGACGGGCAGCTCGACGGTGAACACCGGCCCGCAACGGCGGGCCATCCGGTGCACCGCCGCGCGGCGGGACAGCACGAACGCCAGCCCCTGGACCACGCGCGGGACGCGGGGGCGCGGGGGCAGCGGCCCGGCGGGCGCGAGCGCGGTGCGCGCCGCGGTGGTGGTCATGCACCCTCCCATCGTCGGTACGTCCGTGTACCGGCTGTTGAGCGGTACGGTACCCCCAGGTACCACCGGCGGCAAGGGACAATCACGGACCATGGCGAGCGCTCCGACGGCCCCCTCGGCTCCCGAGGTGAGCCCGTTCCGCGCCCGGCTGCTCGACGGCCTGGCCGCCTCCATCGCCGAACGCGGCTACCGCGACACCACCGTCGCCGACATCGTCCGGCACGCGCGCACCTCCAAGCGCACCTTCTACGACGAGTTCGCCGGCAAACAGGAGTGCTTCGTGGCGCTGCTCGTCGACGACGTGGCGCAGATGATCGCCGGCATCCGCGCGGCGGTCGACCCGGAGGCCGACTGGCGCGAGCAGGTCCGCCGGGCCGTCGGCGCCTACGTCGACCACATCGCCGCCCGGCCGGCGATCACCCTGGCCTGGATCCGCGATCTGCCCGCCCTCGGCGAGGTGGTGCGCACCATGGAGCCGGTCACCATGCACGACGTCACCGAGATGCTCATCGAGCTGAGCAGCGGCCCGGGGTTCCGCCGGGCCGGACTGGCGCCGCTGAGCCGGCCGATGGCGGTGTTCCTGGCCGGCGGGTTGCGCGAACTGGCCGCGCGGTTCGTCGAGGAGGGCCGCGATCTGCGCGAGCTCACCGCGCCCGCGGTCGCCGCGGCCACCGCCGTGCTGCGCGGCTGAACCGGCCGGCGGCACCCCCCGCTCCGCGAGCAGACGCGTCCGCCCCCTGCGCGGGCGGACTTCGGGGGGGTTGCGTCTGCTCGCCGGGGGAAGGGGTGCGGGGAACCGGCTAGCGGCGCAGCAGCAGCCGCGCCGACTTCTCCAGCCGCCGGGTCATGTCGTCGTAGGACGAGTAGCCCATGCCCACCCAGGCCATCGCGCCGATGTAGGCCAGCTCCAGCGACTCGATCACGTCGAAATCGGTCTGCGGGCCCAGCGCGGCGATCAGCCGCTCCCGGACGTCCCGGCCGATGCGCTGGCGCAGCGCCTCCACGTCCGGGTCCCGGCCGAGCAGGGCACTGGTCACCGCCGCGGAGAACTCCGGTTCGTCGGCGACCAGCGAGGCGATGTGCCGCAGCACCTCGATGACCCGGGTGGCCGGATCGTCCGACTCGTGCCGGGCCGGCGGGGAGGCCGACAGCCGCCGCCAAAACACCTCGGCGACAAGATGTTCCTTGGACGAGAAATAGGTGTAGGCGGTGGCGGCGCCGACACCGGCCTCCGCGGCGACGCGCCGCACCGTGAGCCCAGCGAATCCCTCGCGGTTCAACAACTCGACCGCGGCGCGGCCGAGGCGTTCGACGGTGTCGGCCTGCTTGGCGGTCAGACGGCGCCGAGTCGACTCGAAGGTCGGATCGGACACATGTCTGGACGCTACTACAACGGGCCCGCCCCAGCAACGCTAAGTTGGGGGGCATGGACCGTACCGCCACCGCGTTGCCGGAGACCGCCGCCCGCCTGTTCGCCCTCGCCGAGGAGACCACCGGCTTCATGCCGGCCGACGAGGGCCGCGCCCTCTACGACGCCGCGGTCCGTTACCTCGGCACCGGCGTCGGCGTCGAAATCGGTACCTACCTTGGGAAATCGACGCTGCTGCTGGGTGCGGCGGCGCAGCAGACCGGCGGGCTGATCTACACCGTCGACCACCACCACGGCTCCGAGGAACACCAACCCGGTTGGGAGTACCACGATCCCACGCTGGTCGACCCGGTCACCGGCCTGTTCGACACGCTGCCGCGGTTCCGGCACACCCTCGACGCCGCCGGCCTCGACGAGCATGTGGTCGCCGTCGTCGGGCGCTCCCCGGTGGTCGCGCGCGGATGGCGAACCCCGTTGCGGCTGTTGTTCATCGACGGCGGCCACACCGAGGAGGCCGCGCAGCGCGACTTCGACAACTGGGCCCGCTGGGTAGAGGTCGGCGGGGCGCTGGTGATCCACGACGTGTTCCCGAACCCCGCCGACGGCGGCCAGGCGCCGTACCACATCTACCGCCGCGCGGTCGACGGCGGGCAGTTCCGCGAGGTCGGCGTCACCGGCTCGATGCGGATCCTGGAGCGGACCGCCGGGACGCCGGGCGAGGCGGCCGGTTAACGGCCGCCGACCGTACAGGCGCAGTCGAATTCGTCCTCGAGGCCGCGCGGCAGGTCGGCACCGCGGAAGATGCCGGCCGCCGCGGTGGCGTTCGACAGCGCGTCGGCGGCCAGGATGACCGCGGCCCCCGTCCAGGTGGTGCGCTCCTCCGGCCAGCGCTTGCCGTCGGCGAACACCAGCCCGGTCCAGTAGGAGCCGTCCTCCTCGCGCAGGTGGTGCATCGCGGCGAACTGCTCGTGCGCCTTCCGCTTCTCGCCGATGGCGTCCAGCGCCATGACGAGCTCGCAGGTCTCCGCACCGGTCACCCAGGGCCGGTCGTCCACACACCGCACGCCCAGGCCGGGCACGACGAAATCGTCCCAGCGCTCGGCGATCCGGGCGTGTGCACGCGGGCCGCGCAGCGCGCCGCCGAGCACCGGGTAGTACCACTCCATGGAGTGCCGGTCCTTGGGCGTGAACGAATCCTGATGCTCGACGATGGCGTGGCCGAGCCGCCCGACGGCGACCTCCCACTCCGGCCGGGGCTCGTTGAGGTAGCCGGCCAGGGCCAGCGCGCACCGGATGCTGTGGTGGATGCTCGCGCAGCCGGTCAGCAGCGCGTCCGGGGTGGGACCGTGCTCGGCGCTCTTGGCCCAGGCGATCTCGCCGTTGGGGCGCTGCAGTTCCAGCACGAAGTCGATGGCCTTGCTGACCACCGGCCACATCGTCTCGGCGAACCTGCGGTCCCGGGTGATCAGCACGTGGTGCCACACCCCGGTCGCGATGTAGGCGCAGAAGTTGCTGTCGGCGTTGGGGTCCTCGATCACCCCGTTGCGCACCTGCAGCGGCCAGGAACCGTCCTCGCGCTGGGTGGTACGGCACCAGTCGAAGGCCGCGCGGGCCGGCTCGATCAGACCGGCCGCGGTGAGCGCCATCGCGCTCTCCACGTGGTCCCACGGATCGGTGTGCCCGCCCTCCGACCACGGGATGGCGCCCGACGGCTCCTGCGTCGCGGCGATGGACCGAGCCGTCTGCAGACACTGCTCGGGAGTGAAAACTCCGGCGACAGCCGGGATCTCATGCTCCACTGGCAACCCCCGCGGGTTTGGTGAAGTACAGCGCCACGCTCTTGCCGACCAGCGGGTTGAGCAGGTCCTCGGCCCGCCGGGTCAACCACGGACGGCTCATCATGTCCCACACCAGCAGCTTGTGGTAGGCCTTGACCGCCGGGTGGCCGTCGTCGTTGGGGCCGACGGCGCACTTGAGCCACCAGTACGGCGAGTGCAGCGCGTGCGCGAAATGGCTGCGCTCGTATTGCATTCCGCGAGCGGTGATCTTGTCGCGCAGCTCGCTGGCGCGGTAGATGCGCACGTGGCCGCCCTCGTTGGCGTGGTATTCGTCCGACAGCAGCCAGCAGATCTTCTCCGGCAGCCAGCGCGGCACGGTGACGGCGAGCTTGCCGCCCGGCTTGAGCACTCGCACCAGCTCGGCGATGGCCCGGTCGTCCTCCGGGATGTGCTCGAGAATCTCCGACGCGATCACCACGTCGAAGGTGGCGTCCGGATAGGGCATGTCGAGCGCGTCGCCCTTGACCACCTCGGCCGTTGCCGAGGCCGGGGCCTCGCCCTGCTCGGCCATCGCCCGCAGGATGGTGTCGACCTGGTTCAGATCGTCGGCGTTCTGGTCGAAGGCGACCACGTCGGCGCCACGCCGGTAGGCCTCGAAGGAGTGCCGGCCCAGCCCGCACCCGACGTCGATCACCTTGGTGCCCGGCCCGACGCCGAGCCGGTCGAAGTCAACTGTCAGCATTGAATTGCCCGCTCGTAGATGGAAACTGTCTGTGCCGCAACGGATTCCCAGCTGAACACGTCGAGTGCGCGCTGTCGCCCGTTGGCGCCCAGGCGTTCTCGTTCGCGCGGCGAGTCCAGCAGTTCGCCCAGCACCGCGGTGAGCGCGTCCACGTCGGCCGGCGGCACCAGCCGGGCGCACTCGCCGTCCGGCCCGACCACCTCCGGGATCGCACCGGCACGGCTGGCCACGATCGGCGTGCCACTGGCCATCGCCTCCACGGCGGGCAGCGAGAACCCCTCGTAGAGCGAGGGAATGCACGCCACCTCGGCCGAGGCCAGCAACCGGGCCAGCTCCTCGTCGCTGAGCCCGCTGGAGGCGGTGACGATGTCGGAGATGCCCAGTTCCGCGATGAGTTTCGCGGTGGGGCCGTTGGGTTCCAGCTTCGACACCAGCTGCAGCTCGACGTTGCGCTTGCCGCGCAGCCGCGACACCGCGTGCAGCAGATGGCTGACCCCCTTGAGCGGCACGTCGGCGGAGGCGATCGCGATGATGCGGCCCGGCACCCGCTGTGCCGAGGGGGTGAACAGCTCGGTGTCGACACCAAGTGGCACCACGTGCAGCTGCTCGGGGGCCACCCGGAAGTCCTTGGCGATGTCGGCCGCCGACGCCGAGGACACGGTGAGCAGGTGCGGGATGCGCCGCGCCACCTTCTGCTGCATCCGGGCGAACCCGTACCAGCGCCGCACCAGCGGCTTGCGCCACCACGGCGCCGCCGCGACGTCGACATCGCGGTCGCGGGTGATGGGGTGGTGCACGGTGGCCACCACCGGCAGGCCGGTCGCGGCGATCCTGAGCAGCCCGCTGCCGAGGCTCTGGTTGTCGTGCACGACGTCGAACTCGTGCCGGCGCGCGGCGAGCACCCGGGCGGCCCGCTGGGTGAACGTCTTGGGCTCGGGGAAACCCGCGGTCCAGACCGTCAGCAGCTCCCGCACGTCGATGAGGTCGCGGATCTCGCTGTAGTGCGGGACGCGGAACGGGTCCTCCTCGTTGTACAGGTCGAGGCTGGGCACCTTGGTCAGCCGGACCCGCGGATCGAGGCCCTCCGGGTACGGCTGCCCGGAGAACACCTCCACCTCGTGCCCGAGTTCGACCAGGCCGCGGCTGAGATGGCGGACGTAGACGCCCTGCCCACCACAGTGCGTTTTGCTGCGATACGACAGCAGTGCGATGCGCATGTCACCCCACCTTCCTTCGTGACGATGGGGCGCGCACTAGATGAGGCTGCCGAGGTCGAGCCGGCCGGGACGTATCACGCGAGGACTCCGAACCTGGACATGTGTCCAGACTATAGTTTGACGCGCTATCGGACGCAACGCGCCCGCCTCCCCGTTCACCCTCGTCACAGGCTTTGCCGACGGCCACCACGACTCCACCCCGATCCCGGCCCGACGCCGGGCCCCGATTCCGGCCCGACGTGGGGCCCCGACGCTGGGCATTGAAACACGTTTCACCGCACCCCGGCAGCGCGGCGACGATACGCCGGTGGGACTTGTCGGTGCCCCACCCTAGTCTGTCGAACATGAGTTCGACACGGGATCGCCTGGCCACAGCGATCGAGGAGATCAACACCGGTCTGCACCGGCTGCAGGCCACCCCACCGGACACACTGAGCCGCACCGAGCTGCAGGAGGTCATCGCACTCGTGCACGAGCTGGAGGGCCGGATCGCACTGGTGCAGCGGCGCATGGTCGGCCGGCTCGTCGCCACCGGCGCCCCGGGTCAGGTCGGGGCGACGTCCTGGGCGCCGGTGCTCGCGCGCCGGCTGCGCATCTCGCCGGCGCAGGCCCAGCGGATGATCGCCGACGCCGCGGCGGCGCTGCCACCCGGACGCCCACCTACCGCAGCCGCCTGAGCAGCCAGCCCGGGATCCAGTGGGTGACCGGGCGGCGGTGGGCACCGTAGGCGACGTCGTAGGTGACCAGGCCCCACCAGTGCCCCTGCTCGCACAGGCCCCAGCAGCTGAGCCGGCCCTCCACGACGGCGTGCAGCTGCAGGCCGCCGGGCACGTAGCCGCCGGCGCGGTGCGGCTCGCGCGGGAACAGGGCGGCCAGGTCGACCAGCACGGCCACCGGCGGATCGACGCGCCGGAACGGTTCCGGTGCGGGCTGTCCGGTATAGCCGATCGACTGCAACCGCCCCACGCATTCGATCATATGTTCGAATACCGCGCGTCCGCGCGGCGCACCGGGCGATTAGCCGCCGCCGGCGGCGGGCATGCCCTCCGGGAACGTCCGA
>NZ_CALDGS010000027.1 GCF_937941905.1 uncultured Mycolicibacterium sp.
GTCGACTATGGCGACAATCCGGTCGGGGTCGACTATGGCGACAATCCGGTCGGGGCCGGTCCGCTGCGCCTGACCTTCACCCAGGTGGTCGACCGGATCCGTTGCGCCGCAGGCGCGTTCGCGGATCTCGGGATCACCAAGGGGGACCGGGTGGCGATCTGGGCGCCCAACTGCGCCGAGTGGATCATCGCCGCGTTCGGGCTGTGGACCGCCGGCGGGGTGCTGGTCCCGGTGAACACCCGGTTCAAGCCGCCGGAGGCGGCCGACGTCATCGGCCGCAGCGGCGCCAAGGCCGTGCTGGTGCGGCACGGCTTCCTGGGGCAGGACTACTCGCTGTCCGACGTGTTCCCGGCGGGCGGCCCGGCCGTCATCGACCTGCGGTCGGACTTCCTGGCCTCCGGCCGCCCCTACGCGTGCGGCACCGTCGCCGGAACCGACATCTCCGACATCATCTTCACCTCCGGCACGACCGGCCGGCCCAAGGGCGTGATGATGAACCACGCCCAGAACCTGCGCGCCTACGTCGAGTGGTGCGAGCTGGCCGACCTGCGCGAGGGCGACCGGTACCTGCTGATCAACCCGTTCTTCCACACCTTCGGGCTCAAGGCCGGGCTGCTCGCGTCGTTCATCCGCGGCGCGACCATGGTGCCGGTCGCGGTGTTCGATCTCGACCGGGTGGTCGAGCTCGTCGCCGCCGAGCGGATCACCATGCTGCCCGGGCCGCCCACCCTCTACCACTCGTTGCTGCAGGTGCCAGACAAATCCAGGCTGGCCACACTGCGGGCCGGGGTGACCGGTTCGGCCGACATCCCGGTCGAGCTCGTGCGCCGGGTACACGAGGAACTGCCGTTCCGGACCCTGGCCACCGGCTACGGGCTCACCGAGGCCGGCACCGCCACGCTGTCGCGGCCCGGCGACTCCTTCGAGGACGTGGCGACCACCGTTGGTCTGCCCTGCGCGGGGGTGGAGGTGCGCATCGCCGACGACGGCGAGGTGCTGATCCGCGGCTACACCGTCATGCAGGGCTACCTCGACGACCCGCAGGCCACCGCGGAGGCCATCGACGCCGACGGCTGGCTGCACACCGGCGACATCGGCAGCCTCGACGACAGCGGCCGGCTGCGCATCCTCGGCCGCAAGAAGGACATGTTCATCGTCGGCGGGTTCAACGCCTATCCGGCCGAGATCGAGGGATTCCTGCTCGAGCACCCGGCGGTCGCGCAGGCGGCGGTGATCGGGGTGCCCGACGAGCGGCTCGGTCAGGTCGGCAAGGCCTTCGTGGTGCCGGACCGTCACGCCGCACCCGTGACCGCCGAGGAGCTCATCGAGTGGTGTCGGGGGCGAATGGCCGGATACAAGGTGCCGCGGTCGGTAGAGTTCCTCGATGCACTGCCCCTGAACGCCACCGGTAAGGTGATGAAGGACCGGCTGCGCTGAGCGTGCGCTCAGGGACGGAAATCCTGTTTCCGCTGGTCGTTCACCGATTTCCGGTTCGGTTTTCACGGTGGGCGGGCGCAGTATTGCCCGAAAATGATAACGTCGTTCTCATTAAGCGTTCTGCTCAATGAGCCAATGCCAGGAGGTCGTATGGCGTCCCCCGAGCCCGGATCACCGCTCGCCGAGGACCGGGACGGTGACCCCGCCGGCCGGGTGAACCCCGACCGGCCGCTCGATCCCGACGAGGCGCTCGCGCTGGCCGAGGCCGAGGCGGCCGAGGCGGAGGCGCGCGTGGCCGCCGCCCGGGCCCGCGCCCGGGCGGCCCGACTGCGCCGGTTGGCCGCCGGCGCGGGCGCGGACGACCCCGCCGATACGGTCCTCGCCGATACGGTCCCCGCCGATACGGCTGCCGCCGGTACGGAGGCGCCGCCGATCGAGGCCGTCGGCCGCCCCGCCCGACGCGGCCTGCCCCGGCTCCCGGCGCTCCGCTGGCAGCCGGTGGCCGCCGGGGTGGTGGTCGCGCTGACGGTGGCGCTGCTGGCCGCCACCGGGTTCATGCTCTGGCAGCACCGCGAGGCCGAACAGCAGCGCCGGATGGCCGCCGAGTACACCGCCGCCGCCCGCCAGGGCGTGGTGACGCTGATGTCGCTGAACCACGCCAACGCCGAGCAGGACGTGCAGCGCATCATCGACAACTCCACCGGCCGGTTCCGGGAGGACTTCGAGAACGCCGCACAGGACTTCGTCAAGGTCGCCAAGGAGGCCAAGGTCGTCACCGAGGTGACCGTCAACGCCGCGGCCGTCGAGGAGATGACCGACGAGACCGCGACGGTGATCGTCTCGGCCGTCTCCACCGTGACCAACGAGGCCGGGGCGAAGGAGGATCCGCGGCCCTGGCGGCTCAGCGTCGACCTCGCCCGCGACGGCGACCGGATCAAGATGTCGAATGTGGAGTTCGTGCCGTGACCGACAGCCGGGACACCACCGAGAGCACCGAGGTGACCGACACCGAGGCGATCGGTGCGGCCCCCGAGGCCCCCGAGACCCCCGACAGCACCGACAGCACCGGCACCGGGGCATCCGGGCGCCGGCTGCGGTTCCCGCTGCTGCCGGTGGCGCTGGCCGCCGCGCTGATCGTCTCCGCCGTGCTCGCCGGCTGGGTGTACTTCGACCTGTACCGCCCGGACCGGCAGACCGACGCCGCGGTGGCCGAGACCGTCGTCAAGGCCGCCACCGACGGCACCGTCGCCATGTTGACCTACGCCCCGGACACCCTCGAGGGCGACTTCGCCAACGCCAAGAACCACCTGACCGGCGACTTCCTGTCCTACTACACCGATTTCACCGAGAAGGTGGTCACCCCGGCGGCCAAGCAGAAGCACGTCACGACCTCCGCGCAGGTGGTGCGCGCGGCGCTGGCGGAGCTGAACCCGGACTCCGCGGTGGTGCTGCTGTTCGTCAACCAGACCACCATCAGCGACGAGAACCCCGACGGGGCCTTCGCTTCCAGCTCGGTGCAGGTGGGGCTGACCAAAACCGGTGACGCATGGCTGATCTCGTCGTTCGACCCGATCTAGGCCGGGCCGGCACGGCCGGCCGGCGTGGTGCGGCGATGCACGTCACGGCGATCCTGCCGCTGCCGGCCGGCGACCGGCGGCGGCTGTTCACCCCGCTGGCCGGGATCCCGCCGGTGGTCCGGGCCGCGTCGGCGCTGACCGCCCCCGCCCCCGACGGCGTGGTGGTGCGGACCGTGGTCGCCGCCGCCGGTGAACTGGTCGACGAGGCGCGCCGGACGCTGGCCGGGCACGGGTTGGACGCGGCGGTGACGGTGATCGACGCCGGCGCCGGTGCCACCCGGGCCCGGTGCCTGACCGCCGCGCTGGACGACGGTGCGCACACCCACGTGCTGGTGCACGACGTGCGCCGGCCGCTGGCCGGCACCGCGGTGCGCGACCGGGTGCTGGCCGTGTTGCGGGACGGCGCGACGGTGGCGCTGCCCGCGCTGCCGTTCACCGACAGCGCCAAGCAGACCGACGCCGACGGCGTCGTCCGGCGCACCGTCGACCGTGCCCGGCTGCGGACCGTGCAGAGCCCGCGCGGCTTCACCCGCGCCGAGCTGGGCCGGCTGCTCACCGCGGCCGACGCGGACTTCGACGAGCTCACCGCCGCCCTGACCGCCGGCGCGGCGGTGGTGTTCGTCGACGGTGACGCCGATGCCTTCGCGGTCGAGCTGCCCGCCGACGCCCCGCTGGTGGAGGCCGTGCTGGCGGCCCGGAACCCGCGGGCGGACCGGGGATGACCGAAATCGGGTAGCCCACTACGCAACTGCGCCCCCGGCCGGCGGTCATACGCTCGGCCCCGGGAGGAACAGGGGGCCGAGATGGGCGTGACGGTGCTGATCTGTCTGTGCGTGGCCGTGGCGGCGGGGTGCGGGGTGTACGACCTGCAGCAGTGGCTCGAGCAGTGGGACCACCGCCGGCACGCCGGGGACTGACGACCGTTAGCGTGAGTGCCATGACGGCAGCAGTCGGTGTGGTGCTGGCCGCCGGGATGGGCACCCGGGTCGGGGCCGACGGGAACAAGGCCTATCTGCAGCTGGCCGGGCGCAGCATGGTGTCCTGGTCGCTGGCCACGATGCTGGCCACCCCGGCCGTCGGCCGGACCGTGCTGGTCTACCGGCAGGGCGAGCGCGCCCTGGCCGAGGACACCGTGCGTCGCGAACTGCCCGGCGCCCGAGTCGAATTCGTCGAGGGCGGGGCGAGCCGGCATCGTTCGGAGCACAACGTGCTGAACTACCTGGCCGCCGACATCGTCGCCGGCGCCGTCGACGTCGTTGCCATCCACGACGCGGCCCGCCCGCTGGCCGACCCGGCGATGGTGCGCACCGCGGTCGAGTTGGCCCGCGAGTACGGCGGCGCGGTGCCCGCGGTGCCCGCCACGGACGTGGTGCGGGTCGACGACGACGGCACTCCGCGACCCGCCGACGGGCCGATCGTGCGGGTGCAGACCCCGCAGGCGTTCCGGGCCGACCCGCTGCTGCAGGCCTACCACGCCGCCGACCGGGAGCGCTTCGAGGGCACCGACACCGCGTCCTGCGTGGAGCGGTACACCACACTGACGGTGCGCACCTTCCCGGGCGCCGAGCGCAATCTCAAGGTGACCTACGCCCACGACGTCGCCGTCGCCGAACACCTGCTGCGCGCCGGGCGGGGCGCCGGGGTTTGAGCCCCGCCGCGGGCGGCTAGCCCCGGGGCAGGACCCCGAACGGAGGAGGCGCCATGCCCAAGACCACCGCGCGCGGCCGGGCCAGGCAGTCCGAACTGCCCGCCACGCTGCGCAGATCCGACGCCAAGGCGCAACGCACCTTCGCCAAGGCGCACGACGCCGCCGTCCGCGAGTACGGCGAGGGGGCGCGCGCCCACCGGGTGGCCTACGCCGCGCTCAAGCACGGCTACGAGAAGGTCGGCGACCACTGGGAGCCCAAGCCCGAGCGGGGCCGGTCGGCCGCCGGCGGCGATGCCGGCGGCGTCGATGCGGGGGCGACCAAGAAACATCTCGTCGAGATCGCCCGCCGGCTCGACATCCCCGGCCGCTCCACGATGAACAAGGCCGAACTCGTGTCGGCGATCCGGAAGGCCAACCGGCGCGCCACCGCGGCGCGGCGCTAGCCATCGATCTCGGCGCGGCGCCGTTCGAAGGTCTCCAGCAGCATCCGGTCGACCTCCCGGTCCGGCGGTGCACCCACCACCTCCCGCAGCTGTCGGCGGGCCTTGGCGCGGGTGACCAGCACCCCGGTGATCGCCAGCGCCCAGATCGCGTACTGCACGGTCCAGGCCGCCCGGAACGCCGCGAAGGAGTAGCCGCCCAGCGCGGCCAGGATCCAGCCCATCGCCTGCATCACCACCAGCGAGGCGAGGAACCCGCCCATGTTCACCATGCCCTGGGCGGTGCCCAGCGTCGCGCTGGGGTTGAAGGTGCGGGCGAAGTCGAACCCCACCATCGACCCCGGGCCGCCCACCGAGATCACCACCACCAGCAGCACCAGCAGCCACAGCGGGGCCGGCCCGGGCAGCGCCAGCACCACCGTCCAGGCCAGCGCGTTGCTGGCCATGATGCCCAGCACCACCGACGACCGGCGGTGCGGATAGCGGCCGGTGAAGATCCCGATCAGCACCCCCGCGGTGATCGCGGCGGCCACCGAGACGGTGAGCAGGCCGCCGGCGACCGCGGTGGACACTCCCTGCGCGGCCGTCAGGTACGGCACACCCCACATGAGCGCGAAGACCGTCACCGAGAACTGGGTGCCCATGTGGGTGAAGAAGCCCAGCCGGGTGCCCGGCCGCAGCCACACCGTCCGGATGCCGCCCAGCAGCGCGCGCACCGAGGTCGAGGCGGTGACCGGCGCCCGCCCGTGCGGGGTGTTGCGGACCAGCGTCAGCGTCAGCACCGCCGATAGCACCCCGAGCGCGGCGACCGACAGATAGGCCGGCGTCCAGCCCGGCCCGGTCACCAGCGCCAGGAACGGCACCGCCGAGAGCACCTGGCCCAGCTGCCCGCAGATCCCGGTCAGCTGGGTGACCAGCGGGATGCGGCGTGGCGTGAACCAGTACGGCACCAGCCGCAGCACCGAGATGAAGGTCACCGCATCGCCCAGGCCGACCACCGCGCGGGCACCGAGCGCCACCGGCAGCGAGGTGCTGAACGCCAGCAGCAGCTGCCCGCCGGCCATCAGCAGCCCGCCGGAGACGATCAGCGCCCGGGAGCCGAACCGGTCGAGCAGCAGCCCCGCCGGCACCTGCGCACCGGCGTAGACCACGACCTGCAGCACCACGAACACCGCCAGCACGTCGGGGCCGGCCGCGAACCGGTCGGCGGCCTGCAGCCCGGAGACCCCGAGTGTGGTGCGGTCCAGGACCGCCACGATGTAGGCGAGCAGCCCGGTGGCCCAGACGATCCACGCACGCACACCGAACCTCTTCGTCGACATCGGACAACCGTCCCGCCATCGTGGCCCACCGGCCCCGGCGCCCGCCAGCGCATTTCCGCGCCGGCCGGCCCGGCCGGTCCGGCCGGTGTGTTGGCTGAAATCGCATGACGGTGTCATGTCCCGTGCCGCCGGTGGGGCGGAGCCCGAGGTGGCGGCGCACATCGTGCGGTGCCGGCCGCCCGGGTCGATGCCGTCGAGTATTCGCTCGTCGGCGCGTCGGGCGGCTACAGTGGGCGTCGTGACGTATCGCAGGTCACTGGCCGCCGGGGCCGGCGGCCGAGGTGTGCCGGAGTGACCGAGTTCCGGCTCGAGGATCTCGCGCGGCTGTCGGGAGTCAGTGCGCGCAACATCCGCGCGTACCGGGAGCGCGGCCTGCTCGACCCGCCCCGGCGCCGGGGCCGGGCGGCCTTCTACGACGAACGTCACCTCACCCAGCTGCAGACCATCGACCGGCTGCTGCGCCGGGGGTTCACCTCGGCGCACATCGCCGAGTTCTTCGCCGCCGCCCGCGCGGGCCGCGACCTGGTCGAGGTCCTCGACCTCGGGCCGATCGCGGCCGGGGTCGGCGGATCCGGGCCGGCCACCCCGCTGGACATCGACCCGAACGGACCCGAGGCGATCCGGTTGGAGCGGGCCGGCCTGGCCGCCCGGACCGTCGACGGCGTGGTGCTGCTCGACGCGGCGCTGGCCGAGCAGGTGTGCCGGGCCGACGACCAGACCGCCTGCCTGCGGGTGGTGCTGACCGCCGTCGAGGCGGCCGCCGCCGCGGTCGACGAGCTGATCACGACCGTGGACGCCGCCGCCCGAGCGGCCGACCTGGAGCCGACGACCGTCCGGGCCCTGGCCGCCCGGATGCTGACCCGGCGGCTGCGCGGCTGAACACCGACAGCTACACCCGGCCGACGGCGGTCCCGAGCGGCCGTCGCCGGGCCTCGCCGGTCGGGTTCTGCGGGGCCGCCGGGCGCTCCGCCGGACGGGGCGCGGGGGCGGGTGGGCCCGGACCGGCCGGTCCGGACGGGCCGGCCGGGGCGGCGCGCCGGCGCCCGGCCCGGGCGCATTCCGCTTCCCGGTCAGCACAACTCGGGGCGCCACCGGGCGTCGCTCGGGGCCGGGGCGGCGGGCTCCGGCCGCGAACACCACCCGGCCGCGGCGCGCCGGCAGCGGTCGGCGGGGGCCGTGCGGTCCGCCAGCGGGAACCGCTACCTTACCGATCGGTAAGAAAAAACCTTACTCATTAGTAAGTCTTTTCGGCAAA
Organism: uncultured Mycolicibacterium sp.; assembly: GCF_937941905.1. Taxonomy (GTDB): domain Bacteria; phylum Actinomycetota; class Actinomycetes; order Mycobacteriales; family Mycobacteriaceae; genus Mycobacterium. The sequence continues at coordinate 7,680 of NZ_CALDGS010000027.1, forward strand.
CTTTTTGTGGTGCGAATTGCGGCCGCGGCCGGCGGCTTGCGTCGCGTTGGGCGGCTGCCCGAGCGGGCCGCGCCGCCGCCGTCGGGCCGGGTTTGCCACGGAATTCTCAGGTAACGATTTGATAACAATCATGCTGTGATCTGCGCAATTTCCCCTACTCGACCGTAACCACCCGCCAACAGGACGTTTGTCCTGCTGCCCACGGGGCGCTCCTGCCGGCGGTGTGATCCAGCCGTGGGGTTACCCATTCGTAGAACCCGCCAGTAACCATTTCCGCCTAAGAAACGGCTCGTTTCTTATGAGACTCTTAGTAGGGCCGACGTGGCCCGGCGGGGCCGCCGACCGGCCGAGGACGAGGCCGGTCCGGCCGGGGCGCCGTCACCACGCGGCCCACAAGGATTCGACGACGAATCGACACCGGCTGAGGACAGCACGCGGACGCGGTTGGCATCAGCCGCCGACGAGCGACGCGATAGAGCCGAGAGCAGCACCTGAGGAGAAAGCAAGAAGTGACGATCTTCGAGCACGACCGGGTTTCGACCTGGGATGAGGGAAACGGACCCGCCGACTCCGCTCAGGCCCTGGTCGATCGCCTGACCGCCGGCGAGCCGTATGCCGTCGCTTTCGGTGGGCAGGGCAGCGTCTGGCTGGAGACGCTCGAGGAACTGGTCTCCTCGGCCGGGATCGAGCCCGAACTGGCCACCCTGATCGGTGAGGCCGAGATGCTGCTCGAGCCGGTGGCCCGCGAGCTCGTCGTGGCCCGGCCGATCGGCTTCGAGCCGCTGCGCTGGGCCCGGGCCCTGGCCGCCGAGGAGCAGGTGCCGAGCACCAAGCAGCTCATCTCCGCCGCCGTCAGCGTGCCCGGCGTGCTGCTGACCCAGATCGCCGCCATGCGGGCCCTGGCCCGGCAGGGCATGGACCTGGTGGCCCACCCGCCGGTGGCGGTGGCCGGGCACTCCCAGGGCGTGCTCGCCGTCGAGGCGCTGGCCGCCCGCGGCGCCAAGGACGTGCAGCTGCTCGCCCTGGCACAGCTGATCGGCGCGGCCGGCACCCTGGTGGCCCGCCGCCGCGGCATCACCGTCTCCGGCGACCGGCCGCCGATGGTGTCGGTCAGCAACGTCGACCCCGAGCGCATCTACGACCTGCTCGAGGAGTTCTCCAAGGACGTGCGCACCGTGCTGCCCCCGGTGCTGTCCATCCGCAACGGCCGCCGCTCGGTCGTCATCACCGGCACCCCCGAGCAGCTCGGCCGCTTCGAGCTGTACTGCAAGCAGATCTCGGAGAAGGAAGAGGAGGAGCGCAAGAACAAGCTGCGCGGCGGCGCGGTGTTCGCCCCGGTCTTCGACCCGGTGCAGGTCGAGGTCGGCTTCCACACCCCGCGGCTCTCGGAGGGCATCGACATCGTCGCCCGGTGGGCCGAGGCCGTCGGCCTCGACGTCGAGCTGGCCCGGGAGATGACCGAGGCCATCCTGGTGCGCCAGGTGGACTGGGTCGAGCAGGTCACCGAGCTGACCGAGGCCGGCGCCAAGTGGATCCTCGACCTGGGCCCGCAGGACATACTCACCCGGCTCACCGCGCCGGTGATCCGCGGCATGGGCGTGGGCATCGTGCCCGCGGCGACCCGCGGCGGCCAGCGCAACCTGTTCACCGTCGGCGCCGCCCCCGAGGTCGCGCCGCCGTGGTCGAGCTACGCCCCCGACGTCATCAAGCTGCCCGACGGTTCGGTCAAGCTGGAGACCAAGTTCACCCGGCTCACCGGCCGGTCGCCCATCCTGCTGGCGGGCATGACCCCGACCACCGTGGACGCCAAGATCGTCGCCGCGGCCGCCAACGCCGGCCACTGGGCCGAGCTGGCCGGCGGCGGGCAGGTCACCGAGGAGATCTTCAACCGGCGCATCGAGGAGCTCAAGACGCTGCTCGAGCCGGGCCGGGCGATCCAGTTCAACTCGCTGTTCCTGGACCCCTACCTGTGGAAGCTGCAGCTGGGCGGCAAGCGTCTGGTGCAGCGCGCCCGTCAGGCCGGCGCCCCGATCGACGGCGTGGTCGTCACCGCCGGCGTGCCGGAGCTGGAGGAGGCCGTCGAGCTCATCAAGGAGCTCAACGACGTCGGCATCGCCCACGTGGCGTTCAAGCCCGGCACCGTCGAGCAGATCCGCGCGGTGATCCGGATCGCCGCCGAGGTCCCGACCGTGCCGATCATCGCCCACATCGAGGGCGGCCGCGCCGGTGGCCACCACAGCTGGGAGGACCTCGACGACCTGCTGCTGACCACCTACTCCGAACTGCGCTCGCAGTCCAACCTGGTGATCTGCGTCGGCGGCGGCATCGGCACCCCGGAGCGGGCCGCCGAGTACCTGGCCGGCCGCTGGGCCGAGCGGCACGGCTTCCCGCTGATGCCGGTCGACGGCGTGCTGGTCGGCACCGCCGCGATGGCCACCAAGGAGGCCACCACCAGCCCGCAGGTCAAGAAGCTGCTGGTGGAGACCACCGGCACCGACCAGTGGGTGGGTGCGGGCAAGGCCGTCAACGGGATGGCCTCCGGCCGCAGCCAGCTCGGCGCCGACATCCACGAGATCGACAACTCCGCCTCCCGCTGCGGCCGGCTGCTCGACGAGGTCGCCGGCGACGAGGAGGCGGTGCGGGCCCGTCGCGACGAGATCATCGCCGCGATGGCCAAGACCGCCAAGCCGTACTTCGGCGACGTCGGCGAGATGACCTACCTGCAGTGGCTGCGCCGCTACGTGGAACTGGCCATCGGCGACGGCAACAGCACCGCCGACACCAAGCGTCCGGACTCGCCGTGGCTGGACATCACCTGGCGCGACCGCTTCGAGCGGATGCTCAAGCGCGCCGAGGCCCGGCTGCACCCGAAGGACTCCGGTCGCATCGAGACCCTGTTCGACGACGCGGCGCTGCTGGAGGATCCGGACGCCGCGATCGCGGCGCTGCTGGACCGCTACCCGGACGCCGAGACCGTGCAGCTGCACCCGGCCGACGTGCCGTGGTTCATCGAGCTGTGCAAGACCCCGGGCAAGCCGGTCAACTTCGTGCCGGTGATCGACAAGGACGTCCGGCGCTGGTGGCGCAGCGACTCGCTGTGGCAGGCCCACGACGCCCGCTACGACGCCGACCAGGTCTGCATCATCCCGGGCATCGCGGCCGTCGCCGGCATCACCCGGGTCGACGAGCCGGTCGGTGAGCTACTGGACCGCTTCGAGCAGGCCGCCGTCGACGAGGTGGTGGCCGCCGGCCGCGAGCCGCGTGAGGTGGCCGCGCGCCGCCGGGTGCGCGGCGACGTGGGCGGCCCGCTCGGCGTGCTGCTCGACGCGCCCGACGTGCTGTGGGCCGGCCGCACCACGGTGAACCCGGTGCACCGCATCGCCGCCCCGGGCGAGTGGCAGGTGCACGAGGAAACCACCGCCACCCACGCCTCCACCGGCGCCCGGCTGGAGGTCGCCGACGCCGGGCACGTGGTGCTCAACGTCCCGATCTCGGGCACCTGGATCGCGATCCGGTTCACCCTGACCGACGCGGTGCGCACCGGTGGCGCCCCGGTGGTCACCACCGAGGACGCCGCCGCCGCCATGCGCGCGGTGCTGGCCATCGCCGCCGGCGTGGACGGGCCGGAGGCCCTGCCGGAGGTCGTCGACGGCAGCGTGACCGTCACCGTGGGCTGGCAGCCCGAGCTGGTCGCCGACCACACCGGCGTCACCGCCACCTTCGGCGCCCCGCTGGCGCCGACCACCGCCACGGTGCCCGACGCGCTGGTCGGCCGCTGCTGGCCGGCCGTGTTCGCCGCGATCGGGTCGGCCGTCACCGACACCGGGTTCCCGGTCGTCGAGGGCCTGCTGAACCTGGTGCACCTCGACCACGCCGTGCACCTGCGCGCCCCGCTGCCGCGGGAGGCCGCCGAGCTGTCGGTCACCGCGACGGCCGGCGAGGCGGTCGACACCGAGGTGGGCCGCGTGGTGCCGGTGTCGGTGACCGTGCGCGGCACCGGCGCCGACGCCGACAAGGTCTACGCCACGCTCGAGGAGCGGTTCGCCATCCGTGGTCGCACCGGCTCGGCCGAGCTGACCGATCCGCTGCGCGCCGGCGGCGCGGTGAGCGCCGACGCCCAGGACACCCCGCGCCGGCGCCGCCGCGACGTCAAGGTCAACGCACCGATCGACATGCGGCCGTTCGCCGTGGTCTCCGGCGACCACAACCCGATCCACACCGACCGGGCCGCCGCGCTGCTGGCCGGGCTGGAGTCCAACATCGTGCACGGGATGTGGCTGTCGGCCGCGGCCCAGCACGTGGTCACCGCCACCGACGGCCGTGCCGTGCCGCCGGCCCGCCTGGTCGGCTGGACCGCCCGGTTCCTGGGCATGGTGCTGCCCGGCGACGAGATCGACTTCCGCGTCGACCGGGTCGGCATCGACCACGGCGCCGAGGTGGTCGAGGTCGCCGCGCGCGTCGGCGGTGAGCTGGTGATGTCTGCGACGGCCCGGCTGGCCCCGCCCAAGACCGTCTACGCCTTCCCCGGTCAGGGCATCCAGCACAAGGGCATGGGCATGGAGGTCCGGGCCCGGTCCAAGGCCGCCCGCGAGGTGTGGGACTCCGCCGACAAGTTCACCCGCGAGACGCTGGGCTTCTCGGTGCTGCACGTGGTGCGCGACAACCCGACCAGCCTGGTCGCCAACGGCGTGCACTACCACCACCCGGACGGCGTGCTGTACCTGACCCAGTTCACCCAGGTCGCGATGGCCACGGTGGCCGCCGCCCAGGTCGCCGAGATGAAGGAGAAGGGCGCCTTCGTCGAGGACGCCATCGCCTGCGGCCACTCGGTCGGCGAGTACACCGCGCTGGCCTGCGTCTCCGGCGTCTACGAGCTCGAGGCGCTGCTGGAGGTGGTGTTCCACCGCGGCAGCAAGATGCACGACATCGTGCCGCGCGACGAGCAGGGCCGGTCCAACTACCGGCTGGCCGCGATCCGGCCCAGCCAGATCGGCCTGGACGACGCCGAGGTCAAGGACTTCGTCGCCGGGATCGCCGAGCAGACCGGCGAGTTCCTGCAGATCGTCAACTACAACCTGCGCGGCTCGCAGTACGCAGTGGCCGGCACGGTGCGCGGCCTGGAGGCCCTCGAGGAGGAGATCGAACGGCGCCGCGCCATCACCGGCGGCAAGCGGTCGTTCATCCTGGTGCCCGGCATCGACGTGCCGTTCCACTCGTCGGTGCTGCGGGCCGGTGTGGACGACTTCCGCCGCAGCCTGGAGCGCGTCATGCCGCGCGACAAGGATCCGGAGCTGATCGTCGGCCGCTACATCCCGAACCTGGTGCCGCGGCCGTTCAGCCTGGACCGCGACTTCATCCAGGAGATCCGCGACCTGGTTCCGGCCACCTCGCTGGACGAGGTGCTCGCCGACTACGACACCTGGCGCAACGAGCGGCCGCGCGAGCTGTGCCGCAAGATCGTCATCGAGCTGCTGGCCTGGCAGTTCGCCAGCCCGGTGCGCTGGATCGAGACGCAGGATCTGCTGTTCACCGAGGAGGAGGCCGGCGGTCTCGGGGTCGAGCGGTTCGTCGAGGTCGGTGTGAAGAACGCGCCGACGGTGGCGGGCCTGGCGGCCAACACCCTCAAGCTGCCGGAGTACTCGCACTCCAAGGTCGAGGTGCTCAACGCCGAGCGGGACGCGGCGGTGCTGTTCGCCACCGACACCGATCCCGAGCCGGAGCCCGAGGTCGACGAGGCGCCGGCCGCGGAGGCGGCCGCGGCGCCCGCGCCGGAGGCGGCCGCCGCTCCGGCGGCCCCGGCCGCGCCGGCCGCCGCCCCGGGGGCCCCGCGTCCGGACGACATCCCGTTCGACGCCGCGGACGCCACGCTGGCGCTGATCGCGCTGAGCGCGAAGATGCGGGTCGACCAGATCGAGCCGCTCGACTCCATCGAGTCGATCACCGACGGTGCGTCGTCGCGGCGCAACCAGCTGCTGGTGGACCTGGGTTCCGAGCTGAACCTCGGGGCCATCGACGGTGCCGCCGAGGCCGACCTGAACTCGCTGAAGTCGCAGGTCACCAAGCTGGCCCGGACCTACAAGCCGTTCGGTCCGGTGCTCACCGACGCGATCAACGACCAGCTGCGCACGGTGCTCGGGCCGTCCGGCAAGCGCCCCGGCTACATCGCCGAGCGGGTCAAGAAGGTCTGGGAGCTCGGTGACGGCTGGGCCAGCCACGTCACCGCCGAGGTCGCGCTGGGCACCCGCGAGGGCAGCAGCGTGCGCGGCGGCGCGCTGGGCGGCTTGGTCGACGGCCCGCTGTCCGACGCCGCCGCGGTGGACAAGGCCATCGACGCGGCGGTGGCGGCGGTCGGCGCGCGCAAGGGTGTCGCGGTGTCGATGCCGTCCTCCGGGGCGGCCGGCGGCGGCCTGGTCGACTCGGCCGCGCTCGGCGAGTTCGCCGAGCAGGTGACCGGCCCGGACGGTGTGCTGGCCAACGCGGCCCGGTTGGTGCTCAGGGAGCTCGGCCACCTCGATCTCGGGACCACCCCGCCGGAGGCCGGCGACGCCGAGCTCATCGAGCTGGTCACCGCCGAACTGGGTTCGGACTGGCCGCGCCTGGTGGCGCCGGTGTTCGACGGCCGCAAGGCGGTGCTGCTCGACGACCGCTGGGCCAGCGCCCGCGAGGACCTGGTCAGGCTGTGGCTGGCCGACGAGGACGAGATCGACGCCGACTGGCCGCGGCTGGCCGAGCGGTTCGAGGGCGCCGGGCACGTGGTGGCCACCCAGGCCACCTGGTGGCAGGGCAAGGCCCTGGCCGCGGGCCGCAACGTCCACGCGTCGCTGTACGCGCGGATCGCCGCCGGCGCGGAGAACCCGGGCAAGGGCCGCTACAGCGACGAGGTCGCGGTGGTGACCGGCGCCTCCAAGGGCTCGATCGCCGCCTCGGTGGTGGCCAAGCTGCTCGACGGCGGCGCTACCGTCATCGCGACCACCTCGCGGCTGGACGACAACCGGCTGGAGTTCTACAAGCGGCTCTACCGCGACCACGCCCGCTTCGGCGCGGCGCTGTGGGTGGTGCCGGCCAACATGGCGTCCTACGCCGACATCGACGCGCTGGTCGAGTGGATCGGCAACGAGCAGTCCGAGAACCTCGGCCCGAAGTCGATCAAGGTCAAGGACGCCCAGACCCCGACGCTGCTGTTCCCGTTCGCCGCGCCGAAGGTGGCCGGCGACCTGTCGGAGGCCGGCTCCCGCGCAGAGATGGAGATGAAGGTGCTGCTGTGGGCCGTGGAGCGGCTCATCGCGGGCCTGTCCCGGATCGGCGCCGAGCGCGACATCGCCTCGCGGCTGCACGTGGTGCTGCCCGGCTCGCCCAACCGCGGCATGTTCGGCGGTGACGGCGCCTACGGCGAGGCCAAGTCCGCGCTGGACGCGGTGGTCAAGCGCTGGCACGCGGAGTCGACCTGGTCGCAGCGGGTCAGCCTGGCGCACGCGCTGATCGGCTGGACCAAGGGCACCGGCCTGATGGGGCACAACGACGTCATCGTCGACGCGGTCGAGGCCGCCGGGGTGAAGACCTTCACCACCGACGAGATGGCCGAGATGCTGCTGGAGCTGTGCGACGTCGACGCCAAGGTCGCCGCCGCCCGCGAGCCGATCGAGGCCGACCTCACCGGTGGGCTGGCCGATGTCGAGCTGGACATGGCCGCGCTGGCCGCCGAGGCCCGCGAGAAGCTCACCAAGCCGGCCGACGAGCAGGAGGCGCAGACCGGCACCATCGCCGCGCTGCCCAGCCCGCCGCGGCTGCCGCAGCCGGCCCCGGCGCCGGAGTGGGTGCCGCTCGACGTCGACCCGGCCGACCTGGTCGTGATCGTCGGCGGTGCCGAGCTCGGGCCGTACGGCTCGTCGCGCACCCGCTACGAGATGGAGGTCGAGAACGAGCTGTCGGCAGCCGGCGTGCTCGAGCTGGCCTGGACCACCGGCATGGTCAAGTGGGAGAACGAGCCCAAGCCGGGCTGGTACGACACCGCCACCGGTGAGCTAGTGCCGGAGGAGGAGATCGTCGAGCGCTACCACGACGCGGTGGTCGAGCGCTGCGGCATCCGCGAGTTCGTCGACGACGGCGCGATCGACCCGGACCACGCCTCGCCGCTGCTGGTCAGCGTGTTCCTGGACAAGGACTTCACGTTCGTGGTGTCCAGCGAGGCCGACGCGCGGGCGTTCGTGCAGTTCGACCCGGAGCACACCGTCGCCCGGCCCATCCCGGGCACCGGTGACTGGGAGGTGACCCGCAAGGCGGGCACCGAGATCCGGGTGCCGCGCAAGACCAAGCTCTCGCGCACGGTCGGCGCCCAGATCCCGACCGGGTTCGACCCGACCGTGTACGGCATCAGCCCGGACATGGCCAACTCGATCGACCGGGTGGCGCTGTGGAACATCGTCGCGACCGTCGACGCGTTCCTGTCCAGCGGTTTCACCCCGACCGAGCTGATGCGGTGGGTGCACCCGAGCCAGGTGGCCTCCACGCAGGGCACCGGCATGGGCGGCATGACCTCGATGCAGACCATGTACCACGGCAACCTGCTGGGGCGGGCCAAGCCGAACGACATCCTGCAGGAGGTGCTGCCGAACGTGGTGGCCGCGCACGTCATGCAGTCCTACGTGGGCGGCTACGGCGCGATGATCCACCCGGTGGGCGCCTGCGCCACCGCGGCGGTGTCGGTCGAGGAGGGCGTCGACAAGATCCGGCTCGGCAAGGCCGATCTGGTGGTCGCCGGCGGCTTCGACGACCTGACCCTGGAGGCCATCATCGGCTTCGGTGACATGGCGGCCACCGCCGACACCGAGATGATGCGGGCCAAGGGCATCAGCGACGGCAAGTTCTCCCGCGCCAACGACCGGCGCCGGGGCGGGTTCGTCGAGTCGCAGGGCGGCGGCACCATCCTGCTGGCCCGTGGCGACCTGGCGCTGCGGATGGGCCTGCCGGTGCTGGCCGTGGTGGCCTACGCGCAGAGCTTCGCCGACGGCGTGCACACCTCGATCCCGGCCCCGGGCCTGGGTGCGCTGGGTGCCGGCCGCGGTGGGCGCGAGTCGCAGCTGGCCCGCTCGCTGGCCCGGCTCGGCGTCGGCCCCGACGACATCGCCGTGGTGAGCAAGCACGACACCTCGACGCTGGCCAACGACCCGAACGAGACCGAGCTGCACGAGCGGCTGGCCGCCGCGATGGGCCGGTCGGAGGGCGCGCCGATGTTCGTGGTGAGCCAGAAGAGCCTCACCGGCCACGCCAAGGGCGGCGCGGCGGTGTTCCAGATCATGGGCCTGTGCCAGATGCTGCGCGACGGGGTCGTGCCGCCGAACCGCAGCCTGGACTGCGTCGACGACGAGATGGCGCACTCGAAGCACTTCGTGTGGGTGCGTGAGACGCTGCGGCTGGGCGAGAAGTTCCCGCTCAAGGCCGGTCTGGTCACCAGCCTGGGCTTCGGCCACGTGTCGGGTCTGGTGGCGCTGGTGCACCCGCAGGCCTTCCTGGCCACGCTCACGCCGGAGCAGCGCGAGGACTACCAGCGCCGGGCCGAGCAGCGCCTGCTCGCCGGCCGGCGCCGGCTGGCCTCGGCGATCGCCGGTGGGGCCCCGCTGTTCGAGCGGCCCGCCGACCGGCGCTTCGACGAGGGCGCGTCGGAGAAGGCCCAGGAAGCCGAGATGCTGCTCAACCCGAACGCCCGACTGGGCGACGGCGACGTCTACACCTGGTGAGCACCGGAGGTCGGCGGTGGCGGTAGTCGGCGTGGGGATCGACCTGGTGTCGATCCCGGACTTCGCCGAGCAGTTGGAGCGGCCGGGCACGGCCTTCGCCGAGATGTTCACGCCGGGGGAGCGCCGGGACGCCGCGGACCGGAGTTCGTCGGCGCCCCGGCACCTGGCGGCCCGCTGGGCGGCCAAGGAGGCGGTGATCAAGGCCTGGTCGGGGTCGCGGTTCGCCCAGCGGCCGGTACTGCCGGAGGGCATCCACCGCGACATCGAGGTGATCACCGACAACTGGGGCCGGCCGCGGGTGCGGCTGTCCGGTGCGATCGCCGAGCACCTGGCCGGGGTGACCATCCACCTGTCGCTGACCCACGAGGGCGACACCGCCGCGGCGGTCGCCGTGCTGGAGGCCTGACACCCTCGGGGTCTCTTTCCCGCGCGAGCGGCCGTGTCTGCACGCCGAGGTGTGCAGACACGGCCGCTCGCGCCGGTGTGTCGGCGTGCAGACACGGTCGCTCGCTACGCTCGGGGCATGACCGACATCGCCGACCGTGTCCGCGCGGTGCTGCCCTCGGTGCGCCGCGACCTCGAGGAGCTGGTGCGCATCCCGTCGGTGTGGGCCGACCCGGACCGCCGCGACGAGGTGCACCGCAGTGCGGCGATGGTGGCGGATCTGTTGCGGCAGGCCGGTTTCGACGACGTCGACATCGTCGCCGAGGGCGGGGCCCCGGCGGTGATCGCGCGCCGTCCCGCGCCGGCCGGCGCGCCGACCGTGCTGCTCTACGCCCACCACGATGTGCAGCCCGAAGGCGATCCGGCGCAGTGGGATTCGCCGCCGTTCGAGCCCACCGAGCGGGACGGCCGGCTCTACGGTCGCGGTGCCGCCGACGACAAGGCCGGTATCGCAACGCATCTCGCGGCGATCCGGGCGTTCGGCCCGGACCTGCCGGTGGGGGTGACGGTCTTCGTCGAGGGCGAGGAGGAGTCGGGCTCGCCGTCGCTGGGCCGGCTGCTGGCCGCGCACCGCGACAAGCTGGCCGCCGACGTCATCGTCATCGCCGACTCGGACAACTGGAGTACCGAGGTGCCGGCGCTGACGGTGTCGCTGCGCGGGCTGGTCGACTGCGTGGTGGAGGTCGCCACCCTCGAGCGCGGCCTGCACTCGGGCATCTGGGGCGGGGTGGTACCGGACGCGCTGAGCGTGCTGGTCCGGCTGCTGGCCGGCCTGCACGACGACGACGGCAACGTGGCGGTGGCCGGCCTGCACGAGGACACCGCCGCCGACGTCGACCGCGGCCCGGACTGGGTGCGCGCCGAGGCCGGGTTGCTCGACGGGGTGCGTCAGATCGGCACCGGGTCGGTGGTGCAGCGGCTGTGGGCCAAACCGGCGATCACCGTCATCGGCATCGACACCACCCCGATCGCCAAGGCGTCCAACACGCTCATCCCGCGGGCCCGGGCCAAGATCAGCATGCGGGTGGCCCCGGGCGGGGATCCGCAGGCCCATCTCGAGGCGCTCACCCGGCACCTGCGGGAACACGCGCCCTGGGGCGCGCACGTCACCGTCACCCCCGGCGACCTCGGCGCCCCGTACCGCATCGACGCCACCGGGCCGGTCTACGACGCGGCCCGGGAGGCCTTCCGGCAGGCCTGGGGCCACGACCCGGTCGAGATGGGAATGGGCGGGTCGATCCCGTTCATCGCCGAGTTCGCCGAGGCGTTCCCGGCGGCCACCATCCTGGTCACCGGTGTGGAGGACCCGGGCACCCAGGCCCACAGCGTCAACGAGAGCCTGCACCTGGGCGTGCTGGAGCGCGCCGCCGTCGCCGAGGCGCTGCTGCTGGCCAGGCTGGGCGGGTCAGACGCCTAGAT
>NZ_CALDGS010000028.1 GCF_937941905.1 uncultured Mycolicibacterium sp.
ATGCGCATCCGCCGCATGACCGCGCCGCCGGACCTGCGCGAGTTCGACGAGAAGATCGCCGAGACCCGCCGGGAGAAGGAGTCGGCGATCGACGCGCAGGACTTCGAGAAGGCCGCTGCGCTGCGCGACAAGGAGAAGCAGCTGGTCGCCCAGCGCGCCGAGCGGGAGAAGCAGTGGCGGTCCGGTGACCTGGATGTGGTGGCCGAGGTCGACGACGAACAGATCGCCGAGGTGCTGGCGAACTGGACCGGCATCCCCGTGTTCAAGCTGACCGAGGAGGAGACGACTCGGCTGCTGCGCATGGAGGAGGAGCTGCACAAGCGGATCATCGGCCAGGAGGACGCCGTCAAGGCCGTCGCCAAGGCGATCCGCCGCACCCGTGCCGGCCTGAAGGACCCGAAGCGCCCGTCCGGCTCGTTCATCTTCGCCGGCCCGTCCGGCGTCGGGAAGACCGAGCTGTCCAAGGCGCTCGCGGAGTTCCTGTTCGGCGACGACGACGCGCTCATCCAGATCGACATGGGTGAGTTCCACGACCGGTTCACCGCCTCGCGGCTGTTCGGTGCCCCTCCGGGCTACGTCGGCTACGAGGAGGGCGGCCAGCTCACCGAGAAGGTGCGCCGCAAGCCGTTCAGCGTCGTGCTGTTCGACGAGATCGAGAAGGCCCACCCGGAGATCTACAACAGCCTGCTGCAGGTGCTCGAGGATGGCCGCCTCACCGACGGCCAGGGCCGCACGGTCGACTTCAAGAACACCGTGCTGATCTTCACCTCGAACCTGGGCACCTCCGACATCTCCAAGGCGGTCGGCCTCGGCTTCAGCCAGGGCGGCGGGGAGAACAACTACGAGCGGATGAAGCAGAAGGTTCACGACGAACTCAAGAAGCACTTCCGCCCCGAGTTCCTCAACCGCATCGACGACATCATCGTCTTCCACCAGTTGACCGAGGACGAGATCATCCGGATGGTCGACCTGATGATCGGCCGGGTGGCCACCCAGCTCAAGGCCAAGGACATGGACATCGAGCTGACCGACAAGGCCAAGAAGCTGCTGGCCAAGCGGGGCTTCGACCCGGTGCTCGGGGCGCGGCCGCTGCGCCGGACCATCCAGCGCGAGATCGAGGACCAGCTGTCGGAGAAGATCCTGTTCGAGGAGATCCGGCCCGGCCAGCTCGTCACGGTCGACGTCGAGGGCTGGGACGGCGAGGGTCCCGGCGAGGACGCCCGGTTCACCTTCACCGGTGGGCCGAAGCGCGCCGCGTCGGCCGAACCGGACCTGGTCGCCCCGGCGGCCGGCTCCCCGGAGTAGACGACCGGAAGTCGACGACTACCGCGAACGGGCGGTCACCCCGGTGGGTGGCCGCCCGTTCGGTGTCCCGGGCGCAGAAAGCCGCCGGCGATCACCCGGTCAGACGTCTCCGGGCCGCAGCACCGTGCGGCCGAGCCGCCGCGACACCGCGGCGCCCCACGGGACGGACAGCCGCGCACCCGCGAGCAGTTCGTCGTCGCACAGCAGGTCGTGGGTGCGGCCGCGCCGGACCGTCCCGTCGGCGAGCACCAGGGTGTCCTGCGACCACGACCAGGCCACATCGACGTCGTGGGTCGCCAGCACCACCGCGGTGCCGGCCGCGGCCAGCTCGGACAGCACGGCCAGCAGGTCCTCGACCGTCCGGGGATCGAGCCCGGCGGTGGCCTCGTCGAGCAGCAGCACCCGCGGGCGCATGGCCAGCGCACCGGCCAGCGCCACCCGTTTGCGCTGGCCGAAGGACAGGTGGTTGGGCGGCCGGTCGGCGAGCTCGGCCACCCCCAGGGCGGCCATGGCCGCATCCACCCGCGCGGCCACCTCGGTGCGGTCCAGGCCCAGGTTCGCCGGCCCGAACGAGACGTCCGCGCGCACGGTCGCGCCGACGATCTGGTCGTCGGGCTCCTGCAGCACCATCTGCACCCGGGCGCGCAGCCGGGTGCGGTCGGCCCGCGAGCCGGTCAGCGGCCTGCCCTCCAGCCGCACTGTACCCCGCGTCGGGCGTGCCAGGCCGACCAGGAGGCGCAGCAGCGTGGTCTTGCCGGAGCCGTTGGCGCCCAGCAGCGCGATCCGTTCGCCCGGCCGCAGCGACAGGTTCACGTCGCGGAGCACCAGCGGCCCGCGCGGGTAGGCGAACCCGACGTCCGCCAGGCCGAGCAGTTCGGGCTCATCCACCGATGCCGGCCCTCCGGGACAGCAGGGCGGCCGCGGCGATCGCACCGAGCACCACGGTGGTCACCACGAGCCGTCGCGGCCGCACCGGTCGGTCGCCGGTGAGCACCGCGGTCATGCCGGGCGCGGCGCGCAGCGACATCGCCTCCGACATCGCCCGCGCCCGGTCGGTCGCCCGGACGAAGACCAGCGCGGTCTGTGCCCCGATCGTGGTGATCGCCTCCTTCGGGGTGCGCAGGCCCAGCCGGAGACCGATCGCCTCCCGGGAGGTGCGCGCGGAGCGGATGAGGATACCGACAAGACGGTAGGTCAGATCCGCGACGTGGCACAGCGGGGCCGGCACCCCGGCTCGCCGGGCCAACGCCAGCAGGTCCGCCATCAGCGTGGTGAGCGCCAGCCCGACCGTCGCCGCCGACGCCGCGATCGCCCGCAGCGCGGTGTCGACGGCCAGGTCGAGCCCGTCGGGCTCCAGATGGAGTCCGCCGCGCAGCCCGACGGCGATGGGCAGCGACCCGAGCAGGATGAACGCCGCCGGGCCGGCCAGGGTGAGCAGGAACAGCCGTGCCGGCACCCGGGCGAGCACCAGCGTGGCGACCAGCACCGCGGCCAGCACCAGCGGCGCCCCGGTGCGCGGCGGCAGCACCATCGCGCACAGTAGCAGCCCACCGAACAGCCAGACCTTCTCGGCGGCCGGGTGCGCCGACCACCGGTTGCCGGCCGCGCTGCGGTCGAGTGGGTTCACGGGTCGGGCGGGGGATCAGTCGCTGCCGTGCGTCCCCCGGCCGGTCAGCGCCTCGGCCCGCCCGCGCCTGCGGCCGGCGTACCAGCCGACGGCGGCGCCGAGGACGATGCCGCCGAGGCCCGCCTGCAGCGCGAACAGGCCGGACTCGACCTCACCGGGCAGCTCGCCGACGAGGGGGGAGAACCACGGCTCGTAGTCCGCGTGGATCTCGGCGATCACCTCCTCGGCCTGGCCGTCGGCGCCGCCGAACGCCGCCTCGGAGTTGGCGGCGGAGCCGTACAGCAGCGAGCCGACGGCGATCACGCCCGCGAGCGCGAGCAGCACGATCGCGGTCACGACGACCGGGCGCAGGCCCGAACCGGGGGAGTTGATCTGCGACGTCATCTCCTAGACCCCCGTCCGCTCGGTGTCGGCCAGTTCGTCGTCGGCGCCGGCGGGCACCTCGCCGCGGCGCAGGAAGCCGAGGCTGACCAGCTCGGACGCCGCCACCTGCATGAGCACCCGCACGATGACGACGGCGACGAGCCCCTCGACGATCGCCAGCGGCACCTGGGTGACCGCGAAGACGCCCATGAACTCGGCGAGGCTCTCGGCGAACCCGCCCTCGGCGGACGGGAAGGCCAGCGCGAGCTGAACGCTGGTCACCAGGTAGGTGACCAGGTCGGCGACGAAGGCCAGCGCGAACACCGCCGGCAGCACGCCGAGCCCGGACCGGCGCAGCACCGTGTACACCGCGAAGCCCGCCCACGGGCCGGCGATCGCCATGGAGAACACGTTGGCGCCCAGCGTGGTGATGCCGCCGTGGGCCAGCAGCAGCGCCTGGAACAGCAGCACGATGGTGCCCAGGAAGGCCATCACCGGCGGCCGGAAGATCGCCGTGCCCAGCCCGGTGCCGGTGGGATGCGAGCTCGACCCGGTCACCGACGGCAGCTTGATCGCCGACATGACGAAGGAGAACGCGCCGACGGCGGCCAGCAGCGGGCCGGCCGAGGGCTGACTGCGCACGGTCCGGGCCACCTGGCGGGCGCCGTGGATCACGAACGGCGCCGCGGCGACGGTCCAGGCCACAGCGTGTACGGGTGGGAGAAATCCCTCTGCGATGTGCATCGATCCGTTGTGCCTTTCTGCCCCACACCTCGAGGGCGTCGATACAGCGGCTGCGGCCGGTCTCCTGGCTCATGGGTGCACCGGACCACAGGCAGTGGCCGGAACGCCGTCGTCCGCCTTCCCATCCGCGCCGGGCGCGGACAGTGGCCGATCTGGACGCCGGCTCCCCATTCACAGTGGCGAGGGCCGTCCCGGATTCGCACCGGGTTCCCGTTCACCGCAGCGAGGTCAGCCTAGCCCACCGGCGGGGTGCGTCCCGGGGGAGTGCGCGACGCCGGTGCTACCGGCCCGCCGGTTGGTCCCGCTGGATCAGTCCGAAGGCCTGCTGGGCGATCGCCAGCAGCCAGGTGGCCGCGGTCCGGCTGCGGTACTGCGGCCAGGTCAGCTGGAAACTCACCACGTAGGGCACCCCGGTGCGGTCCTCGGCGTACCAGCTGAAGGTCAGGTCGCCGGGCAGGTTGCCGCCCTTGGCGCCGATGTAGGG
>NZ_CALDGS010000029.1 GCF_937941905.1 uncultured Mycolicibacterium sp.
TGCTCCGCGGTCAGTGCTGCAGCGCCGGCAGCAGGTGGTAGAGGTTGGTGCCCAGCCACCACGCGCCGGCGGCCACCGCGGCGGTGAGCGTGAGCACCGTCAGCAGCCAGAACCAGAAGGTGCGCCGGGCCCGCTGCCGGGCCCAGACGAACTCGTCGAGGCCGATGCCGGCGAACTGCCGCACCACCGGCTCGTCGTGCAGGTCCTCCTCGGGCGGCAACCCGTCCCCGGGCTCGGCCCAGTCGGGGCGCACCAGCGCGCGGGTGTGCCCGTCGACGGGCGGGGCGGCGATGACCGAGGTCGGCCCGTCGACCGGTGCGGTGGTCCGGTGCCGCTCGGCGGCCTGGTGGGCGGCGGAGTTGCGCGGCGCAGGGACCCGGAACGGCGGCAGCCCGAGCTCGTCGACGATCTCGTCGAGGTGTGCGGCCATCTCGGCGGCGTCGGCGTAGCGGTCCCGCGGGTCGCGCGCGGTGGCGTGTGCCACCAGCTCGTCGAACTGCGCCGGCACCCCGTCGATCACGGTGCTCGGCGGGGGCACGTCCTGGTCGAGCCGCCGGTAGGCCACCGCCAGCGCGTTGTCGCCGGTGAACGGTGTGGTGCCGGTGAGCAGTTCGAAGGTCAGCACCCCGACCGAGTACACGTCGCTGCGCGGGGTGGCGTCGCCGGTGGCGACCTGCTCCGGGGACAGGTAGGCGGCGGTGCCCAGGATCACGCTGGTGGAGGTGATCTTGGCCTCGGCCACCGCCCGCACCAACCCGAAGTCGGCGATCTTGACCTCGCCCTCGTCGGAGATCAGCACGTTCTCCGGTTTGATGTCGCGGTGCACCAGGCCCTCGGCGTGCGCGGCGGCCAGCCCGCCCAGCACCGGGGCGAGCACCGCCGCGGCGGCGTGCGGCGGCATCGGGCCGCGTTCGCGCAGCAGCTCGCGCAGCGTGCCGCCCTCGACGAGCTCCATCACCAGGAACGGGTGCCGGCCGTCGATGCCCTGGTCGTAGACGGCGACCAGGCCGGGATTCTTGAGCCGGGCCACCGCGCGGGCCTCGCGCTGGAACCGGGTGAGGAACTGCCGGTCGTGCGCGTAGCGGGAATCCATCACCTTGCACGCCACCGGCCGGTCCAGGCGCAGATCGAGGCCGCGGTAGACGGCCGACATCCCGCCGGTCGCGATCAGCGTGTCGATCCGGTAGCGGCCGTCGAGCACCCGGCCGACGAGCGGATCGGGGGGCGGGTAGGCGTGCACCCGGAACATGTTACGGAGGCGTCGGTGGCCCTAGACTCGACGCGTGAGCACCATTCCCGCCGCCGAAGACGTCCTCGGTCCCGACGAGGCGGTCTACGATCTGCCGACGGTCGCCGAGCTGCTCGGCATCCCGATCACCAAGGTGCACCAGCAGCTGCGCGACGGCCAGCTCATCGCGGTGCGCCGCAACGGGATTCCGGTGGTGCCGCAGATCTTCTTCGACGCCGACGGCAACGTGGTCAAGAGCCTGCCCGGGCTGCTGACGCTGCTGCGCGACGGCGGCTACCGCGAGACCGAGATCCTGCGCTGGCTGTTCACCCCGGACGAGTCGCTGACCATCACCCGCGACGGCAGCCGAGAGCGGCGGTCCAACGTGCGGCCGGTCGACGCGCTGCACTCGCACCAGGCCCGCGAGGTGGTGCGCCGCGCCCAGGCGATGGCCTACTGACGGGGCCTACTCGCCCCGCGCCGGCTCCGGTGCCCGCGCCAGCGACCACCACGCCACCGCCGCGCACGCGGTGGCCAGCAGCACGTGGGTCAACGAGTACATGCCGTGGGCGCCATCGGGTTTGAAGATCACCATCACCCAGGTCGACACCGCGGCGATGACCGCGATGGCCGCCCGGCTCTGGAACACCGCCGCCGCGGCGGCCAGCGGCCAGGTGTAGTACCAGGGCAGCGCGGCGGGCACGAACAGCACCACGATCACCATCGCCACCGCGATCCCGGCCAGCGCGTCGCGGTCGGTGCGGCGGCAGCGCCACCACACCACCGGCAGCGACACCGCGATGATCGCGATGCCGATGATCCGGGCCACCTCCAGCACCGCGTAGAAGTTCACCGGGAAGAAGATGCCGCCGACCGAGTTGATCAGGTTGGACACCGCGGTCGGGACGGTCAGCCAGTTGATGATCTTCACCGAGCCGGCCAGCGCGGTCAGCCAGCCCAGCCCGACCCCGGCCACCCAGGTGGCGATCGCGAACACCGCCGCGAACAACCCGATCGAGGCCACCGTGGCCAGCGCGAAGGCCTTGGGCGCGGGCAGGTTCCGGCGCTGCTGCAGATGCCGCATCCACACCCAGACCAGGAACGGCAGCGCGATGCCTGCGGTGGCCTTCACCGCCACCGCGACGGCCGCCACCACCACCGCCCAGGCGTCCCGGCCGGCGAAGCCGAGCGCGATCGCGGCGGCCATCAGGCCGACCATCAGCATCTCGTTGTGCACCCCGCCCATCAGATGAATGATCACCAGCGGGTTGAGCACGCAGATCCACAGCGCCGCCGCCCCGTCGCTGCCCAGGTGCCGCGCGATGCGCACGGTCGCCCAGATGAGCAGCAGCAGCCCGGGCAGCATGCACAGCCGCAGCAGCATGGTGCCGGCCACCACGTTCTCGCCGACCACCATCGTGACG
This sequence comes from uncultured Mycolicibacterium sp., assembly GCF_937941905.1. Lineage (GTDB taxonomy): Bacteria > Actinomycetota > Actinomycetes > Mycobacteriales > Mycobacteriaceae > Mycobacterium. The sequence continues at coordinate 2,653 of NZ_CALDGS010000029.1, forward strand.
AACTTGGCCACCAGGATGAACACCGGCCCGTACGGCGCGGTGGTGGTGGTCCAGATCGGACTGACGTCGTCGAGCAACGGATTCGGGTTCTCCACCGGGCCGACCTCGTACGGGTCGAAGCCGTCCCGCAGCAGCGCGCCCTGCGCCAGGTAGGAGTAGGTGTCGCGGCTGAACACCGGCACGCTCAGCAGCAGCGGAGCCAGCCAGAACCCGGTGGTGGCGATCATCGTGTACTCGCTGACGGCGCGCTCGATCACCCGCCGGCCCAGCCACAGCCAGGCGATGAGCATCAGCCCGACGCCGGTCCACAGCAGCAGCGAGGACACCACCAGGCCGTGGCCGTAGCGCAGCCAGGACAGGTGTGCCGACTCCAGCAGCGGGTCGTGCACCCGGGTGCTGCCCGCGCCCACCCCGCCGGCGGTGATCAGCGCCGCCCCCAGACACCCCAGCAGCGCCGGTTTGGCGGCCGGCGACGCGGCGAACCGGGAGAGTCGCGAATACTGCTGCGCCAGCTCGGTTCTCGGGGAGTGCATGGGAGTCGCGGCGGTCATGCCCCTCAGGCCGTCCGGTTGGCGGCCGCCCGCGCCAACTCGGTGAGGCCGATCCTGGCGGCGTCGTTGATGGGCGCGGCGGCGAGCTCGTCGAGCGCGCCCTGCAGCAGCGACTCGATGCGCTGCTCGACCGCGGCCAGCGCGCCCACCGACTCGATCACCTCGCACAGCTCGCGCACCTGCGCGTCGGTCAGGTCGGTGCCGATCGAGGTGCGCAGCAGCTTGGCCGCGACCGGGTCGGTCCGCTCGGCCAGTTCGACGGCCTCGGCCAGCAGCACGGTGCGCTTGCCGGAGCGCAGGTCGTCGCCGGAGGGCTTGCCGGTCACCGCCGGGTCGCCGAACACGCCGAGCACGTCGTCGCGCAGCTGGAACGCCACCCCCAGGTCGTTGCCGACCCGGTGGAAGATCTCCAGCACGTCGGGCCGGTCCGCGGCGGCGGCCGCGCCCAGCTGCAGCGGTCGGGTGATCGTGTAGGAGGCGGTCTTGTAGGTGTTGACCGTCATCGCCGCGGCGACGGTGTCGGCACCGGAGGACTCGTGCACGATGTCGAGGAACTGCCCGCCGAGCACCTCGGTGCGGATGTCGGACCACACCCGCTGCACCCGCCGGTGCGCGTCGGCCGGCAGCTCGGCGGTGGCGACGATGTCGTCGGCCCACACCAGGGCCAGGTCGCCGGCCAGGATGGCCGCGGACAGGCCGAACTGCTCGGGCGAGCCCAGCCACTGCCGGCTGCGGTGGGTCTCGGCGAAGTGCCGGTGCACGGTGGGCAGCCCGCGGCGGGTGGCCGAGTCGTCGATGACGTCGTCGTGCACCAGGGCGCAGGCGTGCAGCAGCTCCAGTGCGGAGAACAGCCGCATCACCGCCGGGTCGATGACGTCACCGGGGTCCTCCGGGACCACCGCGCGCCAGCCCCAGTAGGCGAACAGCGGGCGCACCCGTTTGCCGCCGCGGAGCACGAACTCCTCGACGGCGGCGGTCAGTGCGCCGTACTCCGGGCCGATGTAGGCACACGCCTCGCGGCGCTCGCCGAGATACCGCCGTAACTGCTCGGTGACGGCGCGAACCAATTCCGCGGTCGACGGTGCCGCAGCATGCACGCTCAGCGGGCGCCCCTTTCTGTGCCGGATCCGGGTGTCCAGCGTAGAACCTGCGGCCGGATCGCACGAACTCGATCGCGCCGGGTCACGACTCGACGACCTCGGGGTCGCCGGGTTTCGGCGAACGGTCCCGGCTCACCCAGGCCAGCACGCCGATCACCCCGGACACCAGCAGCGAGGCCACGGCCAGCCAGATCGCCGCGACGGTGAACGAGCGGGCGCTCGGGTCGGTGTAGCGGGCCTGGGCGTTCATCGTGGTCACCACGCCCGGCTTGAGCGTCCACTCCACGATGCCGGCGGCGATCCGGTCGCCGTTGGTGGAGGTCACCTCGCCGGGGAAGGACACCGTCAGCGACACCTCGGCGTCCGGATCGTCGAGCAGGGTGAGGTCCACCCGGCCCTCCAGGATGACCAGGTCGCCGGCCCGGCGCAGGGTGATGTCGGTGGCCGCGGCCTCCCGGTTCAGGTTGGCCAGCTGCGGCACCTCGGCGAAAGTCAGGTCGGAGAACACCGCCTGCGAGCCGACGAACCCGTCGCGCTCGTAGTCGGTGACGGCGACCTTGCTGGCGAACGGCAGGTTGTTGACCAGCTGCGGGCCCTTGTCGTCGGGCCCCTTGGCCTTGGCGGCCACGACGACCTGGCCGCTCACCCGGTCGTCGGGGGAGACGGTCAGCGAGGCGCGCACGCGCACACACCCGCTGACCACCGGGATCAGCAGCAGCGCCAGCAACAGGGCCAGCAGGCGGGTGGGGCGGGACTGCGCTCGCACGACCGTCATCGTGCCAGATGCCACAGCGGGTGCGGGGGTCAGAGGGGCAGCTGCCGGCCCAGCACCGCGAACGCCCGCGGATCCCCGGCGAAGTGGTAGTCGCGGATGATGTCGGTGAACCCCAGCCGCCGGTAGAGCCGCCAGGCCCGGTTGGCCTCGCCGTTGATCTCCGGGGTGCTCAGCAGCACGTAGTGCTCCGGCCGGCCGGCCAGCAGCCGGCGCAGCAGCGCCTCGCCCAGGCCGCGGCCCTGGGCGCGGGGGTGGATGTGCAGCTCGGTGAGTTCGAAGTAGCTCGACAGCAGCTCGTCGATGCGGGCCCGGTCGGCCCCGGTGCGGCGCAGGCCGGCCAGCACCTGCTGCTGCCACCACTGGTCGGGCGCACCGCAGTAGCCGTAGCCGATGCCGATGATCGGGGCGTCGGCCAGCGCGGCGGGGGACAGGTCGGTCCGGTCGTCGGGCACCTCCACCGCGGCGACGGCCTTCCACCCGCGCCGGCGGGTGTGCTCCAGCCACATCGACGCGCGCTGGTTCTCGGTGCCGCGCGGATACCGCATCGCGTCGACGTAGACGGTGAGCGCCTCGTGCAGTCGGCGCTGCATGTCACCGGGCGACAGATCGATCAGATGTGCCGCCACGTCACCGTGTTCCTTCCCGCGCTCCGTGTGGTCGGGACCCGGTCGGGACCCGTCGGGACACCGCCATTATCCGGCCGGTACGGCGGGGCTTCGAAGTGCGGTCGGCGTCATAGAATCGGCCGGACAACTTGGTGGTACCGGTCTGTGCGACCTCGTATCATGACAGGTGAAGACCCGCAAACACGAGCGGGACACGTGGTGGACAAACCGGCCGCGGCGGTCAAAGGGAGGGACACATGCCACTCTCCGATCATGAGCAGCGCATGCTCGATCAGATCGAGAGCGCGCTCTATGCCGAGGACCCCAAGTTCGCGTCGACCGTTCGCGGCGGCACGTTCCGGGCTCCGTCGGCCCGGCGCCGCCTGCAGGGCGCGGGGTTGTTCGTGGTCGGGCTGGCGCTCCTGGTCGCCGGGGTGGCCATCAAGGCGACGATGATCGGTGGCTTCCCCATCCTGTCGGTGGTCGGCTTCGTGCTGATGTTCGGTGGCGTGGTGTTCGCGATCACCGGCCCGCGGGTCGGCGGGTTCGACGGCTTCGCCGAGCCGGAGCGGCCGAAGCGCCAGAAGGGTGCCGGCGGCTCGTTCACCAGTCGGATGGAGGAGCGGTTCCGCCGGCGGTTCGAGGACTGACCGCAGCAGCGCTGCGGCGACAGACGCAAGCCGGGGCGGCCCATCGGGGCCGCCCCGGCTTTTTGTCGTCCCCCGCCCTTGGTCTTCCGGGCCCGGCGTGTCCCTCCAGGGAGGGTGCGCGCCCCACCGGCGCCGGTCGATCGCGGCGGTTGCGCCCCAATCGTTCCCCACTTCGCCCCACCGCCGCCGACGTGCGGTTTTTCCTGGTCGTCGGGCGGTGCCATGTGCCCGGTGGTGGGGCGCCGGCCCGGTGAAGTGGTGGATGGTGGGGAGATCCGCCACACTCGGTGTGCCGGAATGGAGCGAAGTGGGGGATTGTGGGGTAAAGTGGCGGACAACGGAGTGGGAGGGAGCTCCTGAGCTTGGTCGGAGGTGGCCCGGATGTTTCTCGGCACCTACACGCCCAAGCTCGACGACAAGGGGCGGCTCACACTGCCGGCCAAGTTCCGCGACGCACTGGCAGGAGGGTTGATGGTCACCAAGAGCCAAGACCACAGCCTCGCCGTGTACCCGCGGGAGGAATTCGAAAAGCTCGCGCGGCGGGTCGCGCAGGCGTCCCGCAGCAACCCGCAGGCCCGGGCCTACCTGCGCAACCTCGCCGCCGCGACCGACGAGCAGCGTCCCGACGCCCAGGGGCGGATCACGCTGTCGGCCGACCACCGCCGGTACGCCAACCTCACCAAGGACTGTGTGGTCATCGGCGCGGTCGACTACCTCGAGATCTGGGACGCACAGGCGTGGCAGGAGTACCAGCAGGCACACGAAGAGAACTTCTCCGCGGCCACCGATGAGACCTTGCGCGACATCATCTGACCCGGTCATCGGGGCCCGTGCGTCGTGGTCTCTGCCCGAACCGGCCCTGGCGTCCTTCCCCAACGCCAGGTCCGTGTCGGACAGGGACCTCGATGCAGGGGCATCGGGTCGTCACCCGGTACCGCAGCGGAGAGGAACGGTCATGGCCGACGAGTACGGGCACGTCCCCGTGCTGCTGGAGCGCTGTGTGGAACTGCTGCGCCCGGCCCTGGCCCGCGACGACGCCGTGCTGCTCGACGCCACCCTGGGTGCCGGCGGTCACGCCGAACGGTTCCTGACCGAGCTGCCCGGGCTGCGGCTGATCGGGCTGGACCGCGACCCGGAGGCGCTGCGCATCGCCACCGCCCGGCTGGCCCGGTTCGGCGACCGCGTCACCACGGTGCGCACCCGCTACGACGGCATCGCCGACGCGCTGGCCCGAACCGGTTGCGCGCCGGGCTCGTTGGCCGGGGTGCTGTTCGACCTCGGGGTGTCGTCGATGCAGCTCGACCGCGTCGAGCGCGGCTTCTCCTACGCCGCCGACGCCCCGCTGGACATGCGGATGGACCCGGACGCCCCGCTGACCGCCGCCGACGTCGTCAACACCTACGACGAGCGGGCGCTGGCCCGGGTGCTGCGCGACTACGGCGAGGAGCGGTTCGCCGCCCGGATCGCCGCGCAGATCGTGCGCCGCCGCGCCCGCCGGCCGTTGCGCACCACCGGCGAGCTCGTCGAACTGCTCTACGAGACGATCCCGGCACCGGCCCGGCGCACCGGCGGGCACCCGGCCAAGCGCACCTTCCAGGCGCTGCGCATCGAGGTCAACGCCGAGCTCGACGCGCTGCGGGCGGCGCTGCCGGCCGCGCTCGACGCGCTCGCCCCGGGCGGCCGCATCGTGGTGATGGCCTACCAGTCGCTCGAGGACCGCATCGTCAAACGGGTGTTCGCCGAGGCGACCGCGTCCCGCACGCCGCCCGGACTGCCCGTCGAACTGCCCGGTCACGAACCGGAATTCGTCGCGCTCACCCGCGGCGCCGAACGCGCCTCCGAGGTGGAGGTGCAACGCAACCCGCGTAGCGCCCCGGTGCGGCTGCGCGCCCTCGAGAAGGTCGGCAGGAGGGAACACGCATGAGGGCCAACCGAACCGGCGCGCTGCGCGAGACCGACGATCCCCGCCGCCGCGCGCCGCACCCGGACGAACGTGCCCGCGGGAATGATCGCGCGGCCCGCCGCGGGGTCGATCGCGCGGCCCGCCGCGGGGTCGATCGCGCGGCCCGCCGCGGTGCCGACCACCGGCCGGCTCGCCGGCCGGGCAGCCCCCGCGAGCAGGCCCGGCAGCGGCCCGCGCCGGAGACCGGTGCCTTCCCACGGCCACCCGTCGCCGCACCCGCCGACGGCCGCGGCCGGCCCAAGTCGGCCAGTGCCGCCAAGGCCCGGGCCAAGGCGCGGAAGGCCAAGGCGCCCAAGGTTGTCCGACCGCCGCTGCGGGAACGGCTGGCGGCCCGGCTGGCCACCGTCGACCTCAACCCGCGCCGGCTGGTGGCCCGGGTGCCGTTCGTGGTGCTGGTCATCGGCGCGCTCGCCATGGGCCTGGGGGTGACGCTGTGGCTGTCCACCGACGCCGCCGACCGGTCCTACCGGCTGGAGGCCGCCCGCCGCACCAACATCGAACTGGCGCAGCAGAAGGAGGCGCTCGAGCGCGAGGTGCTCGAGGCGCAGGCCGCGCCGGCCCTGGCCGAGGCGGCGCGTGAGCTCGGCATGATCCCGTCCCGCGACACCGCGCACCTGGTGCAGGATCCGGCCGGCAACTGGGTGGTGGTCGGCACCCCCAAACCCGCCGAGGGAGCGCCGCCGCCGCCGTTGAACACCCCGATCCCGGAGACCACGCCCGCGCCGCCACCGCCGGTCCCGCCGGCGCCCGGGGCGGCCGGGGTGCCGCCGGCCGCACCCGGCGCCGCGCCGCTGGAGGTTCCGGTGCGGGTCACCCCGCAGCGGCCCGGCACCGCCCAGACCCGGACCGTCCCGGACCTGCCGGGGGCGACTCCACCGGCGGCGAACCTCGAAGTGCCGCACGGGGTGTCCGGCCCGGTGACGATGCCCGGCCCGGCCCCGGTGCTGACCCCGGTGCAGCCGCCGGCCGAGCAGCTACTGCCGGTCGACCCGGCGCTGCTCGAGGCGCTCGCCGAACCCGCCCCGCACGCGGCCGACCCGGGCCTGCCGTCCCCGCCCGGACCGGCCGAACCCGGCACCGCACCCGGTCCCGAACCCGTCGCAGGCCGATGAGACCGCACCGGGGCAAGCGCGGCGCCGCGCCGCCCGTCCCGCGCCGGGACCCGGCGGGACAGGGCCGGTCGGCGCGCAGCCGGCGTATCCGCAAGGCCGCCACCGACACCGGGATCACCAGCTCGTCGTTCGTGTTCCGGCACCGGGTCGGCAACGCGGCGATCTTTCTGGTGCTCGCCGTGGTGGCCGCGCAGCTGTTCAACCTGCAGGGGCCGCGGGCGGCCACGCTGCGGGCCGAGGCGGCCAGCCAGCTCAAGGTCACCGACGTGCAGAAGGCGTTGCGCGGCAGCATCGTCGACCGCAACTTCGACAAGCTGGCGTTCACCATCGAGGCCCGGGCGCTGACCTTCCAGCCGCAGCGCATCCGCCAGCAGCTCGCCGAGGCCAAGGAGAAGGACCCCGACGCGCCGGAGCCCGCCGACCGGCTCGCCGAGATCGCCGCCGGGGTTTCCGAGAAGCTCGGCGGCAAGCCCGACCGGCAGACCGTGCTCAAGAAGCTGATGAGCAACGAGACGTTCGTCTACCTGGCCCGCGCGGTCGACCCGGCGGTGGCCCGCGCCATCACCGAGGAGTACCCCGAGGTCGGTGCCGAGCGGCAGGACCTGCGGCAGTACCCGGGCGGGTCGCTGGCGGCCAACGTCGTCGGCGCCATCGACTGGGACGGCCACGGCCTGATGGGCCTGGAGGACGCCATGGACGCGGTGCTGGCCGGCACCGACGGCTCCATCACCTACGACCGCGGCTCCGACGGCGTGGTCATTCCCGGCAGCTACCGCAACCGGCACGAGGCGGTCAACGGCTCGGACGTGCAGCTGACCATCGACGACGACATCCAGTTCCACGTCCAGCAGCAGGTCCAGCTGGCCAAGGACGCCTCCGGCGCCAAGAACGTCTCGGCGGTGGTGCTCGACGCCAAGACCGCCGAGGTGCTGGCGATGGCCAACGACAACACCTTCGACCCGTCCCAGGACCTGTCCCGCCAGGAGGACCGCCAGCTCGGCAACCTGCCGGTCACCTCGCCGTTCGAGCCCGGGTCGGTGAACAAGATCGTCACCGCGGCCAGCGTCATCGAATTCGGCCTGTCCACCCCCGACGAGGTGCTGCAGGTGCCCGGCTCCATCCACATGGGCGGGGTGACCGTCGGCGACGCCTGGAGCCACGGCGTGGTGCCCTACACCACCACCGGGGTGTTCGGGAAGTCCTCCAACGTCGGCACCCTGATGCTGGCGCAGCGGGTCGGGCCGGAGCGGTTCTACGAGATGCTGCGCAAGTTCGGCCTGGGGCAGCGCACCGGCGTCGGACTGCCCGGCGAGAGCGCGGGCCTGCTGCCGCCCATCGACCAGTGGTCCGGCAGCACCTTCTCGAACCTGCCCATCGGCCAGGGCCTTTCGATGACCCTGCTGCAGATGGCGGCGATGTACCAGACCATCGCCAACGACGGGCTGCGCATCCCGCCGCGCATCATCAAGGCCACCATCGCCCCGGACGGCACCCGCACCGAGGAACCCCGCCCGGAGGGCATCCGGGTGATCAGCCCGCAGACCGCCCGGGTGGTGCGCGACATGTTCCGGGCGGTGGTGCAGCGCGACCCCACCGGGGTGCAGCAGGGCACCGGCCCGCAGGCCGCCGTCGAGGGCTACCAGATCGCCGGCAAGACCGGCACCGCCCAGCAGATCAACCCGGCCTGCGGCTGCTACTACAGCGACGTCTACTGGATCACCTTCGCCGGCATGGCCCCGGTCGACGACCCGCGCTACGTGGTGGCCATCATGATGGACGCGCCCAAGCGCGCCGCCGACGGCTCGCCCGGCACCTCGGCCGCGCCGCTGTTCCACAACATCATGGCCTGGCTGCTGCAGCGCGAGAACGTGCCGCTGTCGCCCCCGGCGGAGCGGCTGGTGCTGCAGGCCGACTGACCGGGCGGCCAGCCGTCGGCCGGTACTGTGTCATGGCCATGACATTGCGTCCCAGCCACCCCGCCGGCCGAGCCCTGCGGTCGCTTGCCGAGCAGGTCCGGGCGGTGCCCGCGGTCCCGGGGGAGATCCCGGCGGTGCAGGTCACCGGTGTGACGCTGCGCGGCCAGGACGCCCGGCCCGGGGACCTGTTCGCCGCGCTGCCCGGCGCCCGTGCCCACGGCGCCCGCTACACCGCCGACGCCGCCGCGCGGGGCGCGGTCGCGGTGCTCACCGACCCCGCCGGGCGGGCCGAGGCCGCCGGCGCCGGGCTGCCGGTGCTGGTGCACCCGGAGCCGCGCGCGGTGCTCGGCGAGCTCGCCGCGACGGTCTACGGCCATCCCGCGCAGCGGCTGCGGGTGATCGGGGTGACCGGAACCTCCGGCAAGACCACCACCGCCTACCTGGTGGAGGCCGGGCTGCGTGCGGCCGGCCGGACCGCCGGGCTGATCGGCACCGTCGGGGTGCGCGTCGCCGGCCGCGACCTGCCCAGCGCGCTGACCACTCCGGAGGCCCCGGACCTGCAGGCGCTGCTGGCCGCCATGCTCGAACAGGGCGTGGACACCGCGGTGATGGAGGTGTCCAGCCACGCGCTGAGCCTGGGCCGCGTCGACGGAATGCGGTTCGCCGTGGGCGGATTCACCAACCTGTCCCGCGACCACCTCGACTTCCACCCCACCATGGAGGACTACTTCGAGGCCAAGGCCCGGCTGTTCGACCCGGCGTCGCCGACGCACGCCGAACGCGCGGTGATCTGTGTCGACGACGCGGCCGGCCGGCGGATGCGCCACCGTGCGGCGGCCGAAACCCTGGTCACCGTCAGCGCATTCGGGCAGGACGCGGACTGGCGCGCGGAGGCGATCGACACCACCGGGGCGGGGCAGACCTTCACCGCGGTCGACCCGGCCGGCGGCCGGCACCGCATCCGGATCGCGCTGCCCGGCCGGTTCAACGTGGCCAACGCGCTGCTGGCGGTCGCGCTGCTCGACGCCGTCGGCGTCACCCCGCAGCAGGCCGCCGCCGGGCTGCGCAGCGCCGGCGTGCCGGGCCGGCTGCAGCGCATCGACCGCGGCCAGGACTTCCTCGCCGTGGTCGACTACGCCCACAAACCCGGCGCGCTGCGCGCGGTGCTGGAGGCGCTGCGCGAACAGCTCGCCGGATCCGGCCGGCTGGCCGTGGTGTTCGGCGCCGGTGGCGACCGCGACACCGGCAAGCGCGCCCCGATGGGCCGCGTCGCCGCCGAACTGGCCGACCTGGTCGTGGTCACCGACGACAACCCGCGCAGCGAGGATCCCGCGGCCATCCGGGCCGCGATCGTGGCCGGGGCCGCCGCGGCCGGCACCGCCGCGCGGATCGTCGAGATCGGCGACCGGCGCGCCGCCATCGCCCACGCGGTCGCCTGGGCCCGCCCCGGCGACATCGTGCTCGTCGCCGGCAAAGGCCACGAGACCGGCCAGACCATCGCCGGACAGACCCGCCCGTTCGACGACCGCGACGAACTCGCCGCGGCACTGGAGGCCCGCCGTTGATCGAACTGTCCCTCACCGAGATCGCCGAGATCGTCGGCGGTGAACTCGCCGACGTCAGCCCGGAGCAGGCGGCGGCCACCCGGGTCACCGGCACGGTCGAATTCGACTCGCGCCGGGTGACACCCGGCGGCCTGTTCGTCGCGCTGCCCGGCGCCCGCACCGACGGGCACGACCACGCCGCCGACGCCGTCGCCGCCGGGGCGGTGGCGGTGCTGGCCGCGCGGCCGGTCGGGGTGCCCGCCGTCGTGGTGCCGCCGGCCGCCGGCGACGCCCGCGCCGGCGTGCTCGAGCACGACACCGACGGCTCCGGCGCGGCGGTGCTGGCCGGGCTGGCCCGGCTGGCCCGCGCGGTGGCCGCCGAACTGACCGCCGGGGGGCTGCGCGTCATCGGCGTGACCGGCTCGTCGGGCAAGACCTCCACCAAGGACCTGCTGGCGGCGGTGCTGGCCCCGCTGGGTACCGTCGTCGCCCCGCCCGGTTCGTTCAACAACGAGCTCGGCCTGCCCTGGACCGTGCTGCGCGCCGACCGCGACACCGACTTCCTGGTGCTGGAGATGTCGGCCCGCCACCCGGGCAACATCGCCGCGCTGGCCGAGATCGCCCGCCCGCGCATCGGGGTGGTGCTCAACGTCGGCACCGCCCACCTCGGCGAGTTCGGCTCGCGCGAGGCCATCGCCGACACCAAGGCCGAACTGGCCGCGGCGATCCCGGCCGACGGGGTGGCGGTGCTCAACGTCGACGACACCGCGGTGGCGCCGATGGCGCAGCGCACCGCCGCCCGGGTGGTGCGGGTGTCCCGATCGCCCGGGGCGGACCTGTGGGCCGGCGAGGTCACCCTCGACGAGCTGGCCCGGGCCCGGTTCACCCTGCACGCCGGCCACGAGCAGGTCGAGGTGGCGCTGGCGGTGCACGGCGAGCACCAGGTGTCCAACGCGCTGTGCGCGGCGGCGGTGGCCCGCGAGTGCGGGGCGAGCCTGCCGCAGATCGCCGCCGCGCTGGCCGCCGCCGGGCCGGTCTCGCCGCGCCGCATGCAGGTCGTCACCCGCGCCGACGGGGTGACCGTCATCAACGACGCCTACAACGCCAACCCGGACTCGATGGCCGCCGGGCTCAAGGCGCTGGCCTGGATGGCCCGTTCGGCCGGGCAGCGGCGGCGCAGCTGGGCGGTGCTGGGGGAGATGGCCGAACTCGGCGACGAGGCAATTGCCGAACATGACCGCATCGGCCGGCTCGCGGTGCGCTTAGATGTGTCTCGACTCGTCGTCGTCGGAACCGGGAGGACTATGAGCGCCATGCACCACGGCGCCGTCATGGAGGGATCATGGGGCTCTGAGTCCACCATGGTGCCCGACCCCGAGGCCGCCCTGGCCCTGCTGCGCGCCGAGCTGGCGCCCGGGGACGTGGTGTTGGTGAAGGCATCGAACGCGGCGGGCCTGGGCACCCTGGCCGAGGCGCTGCTCGCCGAGCCCGGGGATCCGCGCGGATGAGACAGATCCTCATCGCCGTCGGCATCGCGCTGGCGGTCTCGATCCTGCTCACCCCGGTGCTGATCCGGCTGTTCACCCGGCAGGGCTTCGGCCACGAGATCCGCGAGGACGGCCCGCCCACGCACGCCAAGAAGCGCGGCACCCCGTCGATGGGCGGGGTGGCCATCCTGGCCGGGATCTGGGCCAGCTACCTGGGCACCCACCTGGTCGGGGTGGTCATCGACGGCAAGGGGCCGTCGGCCTCCGGGCTGCTGGTGCTGATGCTGGCCACCACCCTGGGCGTGGTCGGCTTCACCGACGACCTGATCAAGATCCGGCGGTCCCGCAACCTCGGGCTGAACAAGACCGCCAAGACCATCGGCATCCTGGTCGCCGCGGTGCTGTTCGGGGTGCTGGTGCTGCAGTTCCCCAACAGCGACGGGGTCACCCCGGCCGCCCGGGAACTGAGTTACGTGCGCGAGATCGCCACGCTCACCCTGCCGCCGGTGCTGTTCGTGCTGTTCTGCATCGTGCTGATCAGCGCCTGGTCCAACGCGGTGAACTTCACCGACGGCCTCGACGGGCTGGCCGCCGGCGCGATGGCGATGGTGTGCGCGGCCTACGTGCTGATCACCTTCTGGCAGTTCCGCAACCAGTGCGCGGTCAGCCCCGACGTCGGCTGCTACAACGTGCGCGACCCGCTGGACCTCGCGATCGTCGCCGCGGCCACCGCCGGGGCCTGCATCGGCTTCCTGTGGTGGAACGCCGCCCCGGCCAAGATCTTCATGGGTGACACCGGCTCGCTGGCGCTCGGCGGGGTGATCGCCGGCCTGTCGGTGACCAGCCGCACCGAGATCCTCGCGGTGGTGCTCGGCGCGCTGTTCGTCGCGGAGGTCACCTCGGTGGTGATCCAGATCATCGCGTTCCGCAGCACCGGCCGGCGGGTGTTCCGGATGGCCCCGTTCCACCACCACTTCGAGCTGGTGGGCTGGGCCGAGACGACCGTGATCATCCGGTTCTGGCTGCTCACCGCGATCGCCTGCGGGCTCGGGGTGGCGCTGTTCTACGGCGAGTGGCTGGCCAGCGTTGGTGGATGACGTCACCGGGCTGACCGGCGCGGCGGTGCTGGTGGCCGGGGCCGGAGTCACCGGCCGGGCCGCCGTGGCCACGCTGGCCGGCCTGGACGCGCGGGTCACCGTCGCCGACGACAACCCGGCCGCGCTGGTGCCGTTCGCCGACGACGGGATCGCGACCACCACGATGACCGACGCCGCCGACCGGATCCGCGCCTTCGACCTGGTGGTGACCAGCCCGGGCCTGGCGCCCGCGGCGCCGGTGCCGCGGGCCGCCGCCGCGGCCGGCGTGCCGGTGTGGGGCGATGTGGAGCTGGCCTGGCGGCTGGACGCCGCGGGCCGGTTCGGCCCGCCGCGGCGCTGGCTGGCGGTGACCGGCACCAACGGCAAGACCACCACCACCTCGATGCTGCACGCCATGCTCACCGCGGCCGGGCTGCGCAGCGTGCTGTGCGGCAACATCGGCAACCCGGTGCTGGAGGTGCTGGCCGAGCCGGCCGACTACTTCGCCGTGGAGCTGTCGAGCTTCCAGCTGCACTGGGCGCCGTCGCTGCGCCCGCACGGCGGGGCGGTGCTCAACGTCGCCGAGGACCACCTGGACTGGCACGGCTCGCTGCAGGCCTACGCCGCCGACAAGGCCCGGGTGCTCGACGGCGAGGTCGCCGTCGCCGGGCTGGACGACCCGATCGCGGCCTCGCTGCTGGCCGGTGCCGCCGCCGGGGTGCGGGTCGGGTTCCGGCTCGGCGAGCCGGGCCCCGGCGAGCTCGGCGTGCACGACGGCATGCTCACCGACCGCGCGTTCGCCGACGGGCTGGCGCTGGCGCCGACCGCGGTCATCGGGGTGGCCGGGCCGGTCGGGGTGCTCGACGCGCTGGCCGCCGCCGCGCTGGCCCGCTCGGTGGGGGTGTCCGCCGATGCGATCACCACCGCGCTGGCCCGGTTCCGGGTGGGCCGGCACCGCGCCGAGCGGGTCGCCGTCGCCGACGGTGTCACCTACGTCGACGACTCCAAGGCCACCAACCCGCACGCCGCGGCCGCCTCCATCGCCGGCCACGACCGGGTGATCTGGATCGCCGGCGGCCTGCTCAAGGGTGCCTCGGTCGACGAGCTGGTGCGCGCTGTGGCCGACCGGCTGGGCGGGGTGGTGCTCATCGGCCGGGATCGCCGAATCATTGCCAAGGCGTTATCACGACACGCCCCGGAAGTTCCCGTCGTCGAGGTGACGGCGGGGGACGATGCTGGGGTGCGAGCGACAAATGAGTCAGATGTGACATCTGTGACTCGTGTGATCGACGGGCGGGGGGACGTGATGGCGGCCGCGGTGGCCGCCGCGCGCGAGCTGGCACGCCCGGGTGACACCGTGCTGCTGGCTCCCGCGGGGGCGTCCTTCGACCAGTTCGCCGGTTACGCGGCCCGTGGCGAGGCGTTCGCGGCCGCGGTGCGCGCCGCCCTCGGATAACGGTCGCGATGAGCGCCATCCTGGCCCGGCTGCGCCGCCGGCGTGCCGACGCGTCCGCCCCCGCGGCGGCCGACGGTGCCGCCGCCGACCCGGCCGACCCGCCCACCGAACCGATCCCCGCCGGCGGTGCGGCCCCGCGCACCGCGGTGGCCGCCCGGCTGCGCGACACCAGGTTCGCCACCTGGCTGGGCCGGCCGCTGACCTCGTTCCACCTGATCATCGCCGTCACCGCACTGCTCACCACGCTCGGGTTGATCATGGTGCTGTCGGCGTCCGGGGTGTACTCGTCGAACCTGGAGGGCTCGCCCTGGGTGGTGTTCGGCCGCCAGGTGATGTGGACCATGGTCGGCCTGGTCGGCTTCTACATCGCGCTGCGCACCCCGGTCAGCCTGATGCGCCGGCTGGCCTTCCCCGGCTACGCGCTGACCATCGTGCTGCTCGTGCTGGTGCTCATCCCCGGCATCGGCAAGGTGGCCAACGGCTCGCGCGGCTGGTTCGTCATCGGCGGGCTGTCCATGCAGCCCTCGGAGCTGGCCAAGATCGCCTTCGCCATCTGGGGCGCGCACCTGCTGGCCGCCCGCCGCATGGAGCGCGCCACCCTGCGCGAGATGCTGGTGCCGCTGGTGCCGGCCTGCGTGGTGGCGCTGGCGCTCATCGTCGCCCAGCCCGACCTGGGGCAGACCGTCTCGATGGGCATCATCCTGCTCGGCCTGCTCTGGTACGCCGGCCTGCCGCTGCGGGTGTTTCTGTCCTCGCTGGTCGCCATCTTCGCCTCGGCCGTGGTGCTGGCGCTGGCCGAGGGCTACCGGTCGGCCCGGGTGCAGTCCTGGCTGGACCCCGACGCCGACGCCCAGGGCGCGGGCTACCAGGCCCGCCAGGCCCGCTTCGCGCTGGCCAACGGCGGCATGTTCGGCGACGGGCTGGGCCAGGGCGCGGCCAAGTGGAACTACCTGCCCAACGCCCACAACGACTTCATCTTCGCCATCGTCGGCGAGGAGCTCGGCTTCGTCGGCGCGGCCGGCCTGCTCGGGCTGTTCGGGCTGTTCGCCTACACCGGCATGCGCATCGCCCGCCGCTCGGTCGACCCGTTCCTGCGCCTGCTCACCGCCACCACCACGCTGTGGATCATGGGGCAGGTCTTCATCAACGTCGGCTACGTGGTGGGCCTGCTGCCGGTCACCGGCCTGCAGCTGCCGCTCATCTCCGCCGGCGGCACGTCGACGGCCACCACGCTGTTCATGTTCGGCGTGATCGCCAACGCCGCCCGGCACGAACCCGAGGCGGTGGCCGCGCTGCGCGCCGGCCGCGACGACCGGGTCGACCGCTGGCTGCGGCTGCCCCCGCCGCAGCCCTACCAGCCCACCCGGCTCGAGGCGGTGCGCGACCGGCTGCGGTCCCGGCCGGAACGGCCCGCCGCACCCCGGCGGCCGCGCCGCCCGGCCCGGGAACCGGCGGCCGGGCGGGCCCGGCGGGCAGGGCATCATGGAGACGGCCGGCGCACCCGCGCCGGCTCCGGCCGGCGCGAACCGGTCCGGCGGGCCCGCACACCGGACGGGCCCCGCACACTGGAAGGTCAACGTTACGGGTGATGGAGTCGGGAGGACGTGACCGCGCGCCGTCGGTCGTCCTGGCCGGCGGCGGCACCGCGGGACACATCGAGCCCGCGATGGCCGTCGCCGACGCGCTGCGGGCGGCCGACCCGGCGGTCCGCATCACCGCGCTGGGCACCGAGCGCGGCCTGGAGACCAGGCTGGTGCCGCGGCGCGGCTACGACCTGCGGCTGATCACACCGGTGCCGGTGCCGCGCAGGCCCAGCGCCGATCTGCTCAAACTGCCGCTGCGGGTGCGTCGCGCGGTGCGCCAGGCCCGGGCGGTGCTCGACGCCGTCGACGCCGACGTGGTGGTCGGCTTCGGCGGCTACGTCGCCGCCCCGGCCTACCTGGCCGCCCGCGGCGGCCGCCCGGGTCGACGGGTGCCGGTGGTGGTGCACGAGGCCAACGCCAGCGCCGGCTGGGCCAACCGGCTCGGCGCCCGGCTCGCCGACCGGGTGCTGTCCGCGGTGCCCGACCCCGGCCTGGGGCCGGTGGAGGTGGTCGGGGTGCCGCTGCGGCCGGCCATCACCGCCCTGGACCGGGCGGCGCTGCGCGCGGCCGCCCGCGCCCACTTCGGCTTCGCCGACGACGTCCGGGTGCTGCTGGTGTTCGGCGGCTCCCAGGGCGCGCGCTCGATCAACCAGGCCGTTGCCGGCGCGGCGCGGCAGCTCGCCGCCGCCGGGATCGCGGTGCTGCACGCGCACGGCCCGAAGAACACCCTGGACCTGCCCGACCCGGCGCCCGGCGACCCGCCCTATGTCGCGGTGCCGTACCTGGACCGGATGGACCTCGCCTACGCCGCCGCCGACCTGGCCGTCTGCCGGTCCGGGGCGATGACGGTCGCCGAGGTCACCGCCGTCGGGCTGCCGGCCGTCTACGTGCCGCTGCCGATCGGCAACGGCGAGCAGCGGCTCAACGCGCTGCCGGTGGTCGCCGCCGGCGGGGGACTGCTCGTCGACGACGCCGACCTGAACCCGCGGACCGTCGCCGACACCGTGATCGGCCTGTTGACCGACCCGGACCGGCTGGCGGCGATGACCGCCGCGGCCGCGCTGGCCGGCCACCGCGACGCCGCCGACAAGGTCGCCGCCGTCGCCCTCGACCTGGCCCGGGCGCACCGGGAGGCCCGGCGGTGAGCCCGGCGGGCCGGGCGGCGCTGCCGCCGGAACTGCAGCGGGTGCACATGGTCGGCATCGGCGGCGCCGGCATGTCCGGGGTGGCGCGCATCCTGCTCGACCGCGGCGCGGCGGTGTCCGGCTCGGACGCCAAGGAGTCGCGCGCGGTGCGGGCGCTGCGGGCCCGCGGCGCGGTGATCCGCATCGGTCACGACGAGTCCGCCCTCGAACTGCTGCCCGGCGGCCCGACCGCGGTGGTCACCACCCACGCCGCCATCCCCAAGACCAACCCGGAGCTGGTGGCGGCCCGCCGCGCGGGCATCCCGGTGCTGCTGCGGCCGGTGGTGCTGGCGCGGCTGATGAGCGGCTACCGCACGCTGATGGTCACCGGCACGCACGGCAAGACCACCACCACCTCGATGCTCATCGTGGGCCTGCAGCAGAGCGGGTTCGACCCGAGCTTCGCCGTCGGCGGCGAGCTGGGGGGGGCCGGCACCAACGCCCACCACGGCAGCGGCGACTGCTTCGTCGCCGAGGCCGAC
>NZ_CALDGS010000030.1 GCF_937941905.1 uncultured Mycolicibacterium sp.
GCCGCCTCGACAACGGGGGCCTCGGCGGCGGGGGCCGGGAGGTTGACCGGCGGGGCGGCGGTGACCTCGCCCGGCGGGGAGGGGATCCACTCGCCCGGCGGGGTGGCGATCTCCTCGATCGGCAGATACATGTGCTTGGTGAACTGCGGTTGGTAGGCGCCGCCGCCACCGATCTTGACGCCGCCGCCCTCGCCGCTGGACACCGGGGTGCCGTCGGGCAGGGTGGCCGCGGTGTGGTGCGAGTTCCAGCCGATCACCAGGGCGTTCGGCGCGGTGCCGTAGCGGAAGCCGCGGGCCAGCAGGGCCTGTTCCTGGTTGCCGGTGTGGAAGCGGTCGCCGAAGGCGGGCCGGCCGGTGGCCACGTTGGCCACCCACGACACCAGGCCCGAGCAGTCGGTACCGGCCGGCGAATCGCCGCCGAGCACGTACGGGGTGCCCGACACCTGATGCACCAGCGCCATCAGCGAAACGAGAACTGACATGTGGCCGGACGCTAACAACCAACCCGGTGGTCGGCCAAAACCTGTTGGCAGCATCATGTTTCGGCGACAACTGTGACGTCCGTCATGATCTGCGTGAAAAACGTTGTCCAGCAGTCGATTCCGCATCGGTCTCACCGAACGGGTGTGCCGGACACGCGGAATCGGTGCCATTCCGCGATGGGGGTAACTGTGCTATAACGGCGCGGCCCGTGCGCGCCCGGTCCGGCTCACCCGATCCCGTCGAGTCCCAGCTCCGCGCGGGCCCGGCTGCGCAGCTCGTCCTTGGCGACCTTGCCGTTGGTGGTGCGCGGCAGCGCGTCGACGAACAGCACGTGCCGGGGCCGCTTGAACGCCGCGATCCGGGCCCGCACGAACCCGGCGAGCTCGTCGGCCTCCGGCCGCGGCACCCCGGGGGTCGGCACCACCACCGCGCACACCGCCTCGCCCCAGTACGGGTCGGGCACCCCGACCACCGCGACCTCGGCCACCGCCGGGTGCGCCGAGAGCACGTCCTCGACCTCGCGCGAGGCCACGTTCTCCCCGCCGGTGATGATGACGTCCTTGACCCGGTCCAGCACGTACAGCCGGCCGTCGGGGTCGAGTCGGCCCACGTCGCCGGTGCGCAACCAGCCGGGCGCGCACACCTGTGGCCCGCTCACCTCGATCTCGCCGACCCCGCCCGGCGGCAGCGGGGCGCCGTCGGCGCCGACGATGCGCAACCGCACGTCGTGGTGCGGGTAGCCCGCACTGGCCAGCAGCCGGGGGTCGCCGCTGCGGTGGTCGTCCGGGCCGAGGAAGGTGACGTTGCCGGCCGTCTCGGTCATCCCGTAGCCCTGGTGGAAGTCCACGTCGAGCAGCTCGATGGCGCGCCGGATCAGCCCGGCCGGCATCGCCGCCGACCCGTAGGCGATCGCGCGCAGCGTCGGCAGCCGGGTGCCGGTGGTGTCGAGGTGGTCCAGCAGGGCCTGCAGCATGGTCGGCGCCAGCGAGCACGAGGTCACCCCGTGACGGCGCACTAGCTCGACGAACTCGGCCGGCCGGAAGTGCGCGGTCAGCACCACCGTGGCCGCCACCGCGTGGTGGACCAGCATGTTGTAGCCGGCGATGTGGCACATCGGGAACGGCAGCAGATACACCGCATCGGAAGCCACCGCGCGGCCCGCCACCGCGCCCCGCACCGCGGCGAGGATCGACCGGTGGGTGTGCCGCACCGGCTTCGGCCGACCGGTCGAGCCGCTGGTGAACAGCAGCCAGGCCGGGTCGTCGGGGGCGGGGGCCGGCGGCGGGGCGGGCGGCCCCGTCAGGGCCGCCGCCCACGCGGGCGAGTCGAACGCGACCGCGTCGGGAACCCCGGCGAGGTAGCCGGGGTCCCCGAGGACCAGCGCGGGGGCGAGCCCGCGCAGCTGGGCGGCGCGCTCGGCCGGGCCGAGCCGCTGGTTGATCAGCGCCAGCACCCGCCCGGCCCGCGGCACCGCGTAGTAGGCCACCGCGTAGTCGGCGCTGTTGTCGGCTACCACGGCCACCGCCGCGCCGGGCCGGCTGCGCTCGGCCACCCAGGTCGCCACCGCCTCGATCCGGTGCCGCAGTTCGGCGAAAGACACGGTGGCACCGCCGGATTCGATAACCGCGGGGCGGTCCGGCAGCCGCGCCGCGGCGGCGTCGACGAGGTCAGTGATCACCGACATGCGATCCGGGTGGGGCGTCGTAGCGGTCGAGGTAGCGGTCGACGAATCGCTGCACCGCGGCGTGGCCGCGCTCGATGCCCAGGTTGCGCTCGATGAGCAGCATGCGGGCAAGGCTGGTCAGGATCAGCGACATCACCACCGGCGGGAACTGGTCGAGGTCGACCCCGGAGGCGCGCAACGCGGTGGCCACCGCCGCCTCCTCCAGCGCGCCGTACTGCTCGGAGTAGGCGATGATCTCGCTGCGGATGGCCTTGCGGTGGTTGGCCAGCGCCATGAACTCCATCATCAGCTGGGCGCCCTCGGTGCTGTTGAGCTGCCACAGCGCGTGCAGCGGGCCGGTGTTCTGCATGGCCTCGCGCTGGCGGGCCAGGGTGGCCTCCGCGCCGGCCCGGAACACCGCGACGAACAGGTCGTCCATGCTGGGGAAGTAGTAGTGCACCAGCGCCGGTTTCACCCCGGCCCGGGCGGCCACCCGGCGCGACGTCGCCGCCGCGTAGCCCTCCTCGAGCATGAGTTCGGCGGTCGCCTTGATGAGTTGCCGCCGCGTCGCCGAATCCCGCCCGACCCTTGACCGCCCGCGCGGCGAACTGCTAGACATGGCCACAGCCTAAATATTGGGCGATCGCCCAACAAGGAGTGGACCCGGCATGACCGTCACCGACGTTGCGCACCAGCCCGTCTACTACGACCCCTACGACGTCGACATCGTCGCCAACCCGTACCCGGTGTACGCGCGGCTGCGCGAGGAGGCCCCGCTCTACTACAACGAGCGCTACGACTTCTGGGCAGTCTCCCGCTACGCCGACGTCGAACGGGCGCTGCTGGACTGGGAGACGTTCTCCAGCCGCCGCGGTGACATCCTCGAACTCGTCCAGTCCGGCTACGACATGCCGCCCGGGGTGATGATGTTCGCCGACCCGCCGATGCACACCATGCTGCGCGGGCTGATGTCGCGGGTGTTCACCCCGCGCCGGGTCGCCGAGCTCGAGGACCGGATCCGCCGCTACTGCGTGCGCTGCCTGGACCCGCTGGTCGGCTCCGACGGCTTCGACATCATCGCCGAACTCGCCGCCGAGATGCCGATGCGGGTGATCGGCATGCTGCTGGGCATCCCGGAATCCGACCAGCCGGCGGTGCGCGACGCCAACGACGCCAACCTGCGCACCCGACCCGGCGCACCGATGAAGGTGGCCGACCCGAGCCGCATCGCCGACGGCAGCCTCTACGCCGACTACATCGACTGGCGTGCGAAGAACCCCTCCGACGACCTGATGACCGCGCTGCTCAACGTCGAGTTCACCGACGAACACGGCGTGCGGCGCAAGCTCACCCGCGACGAGGTGCTGCACTACACCCAGGTGGTCGCCGGGGCCGGCAACGAGACCACCGGCCGGCTCATCGGCTGGCTGGCCAAGGTGCTCGCCGAGCACCCCGACCAGCGTCGCGACGTGGTGGCCGACCGCAGCCTGCTCGGTCGGGTGGTCGACGAGACGCTGCGCTTCGAACCCACCGGGCCGCACGTGGCGCGTTGGCTGGCAAAGGATTTCCACGCCTACGGCACCACCGTGCCGGCCGGCAGCGCGGTGCTGCTGCTGTTCGGCGCGGCCAACCGCGACCCGCGCCGCTACACCAACCCCGACGTGTTCGACATCCACCGCGCCGACGGCGCGCACGTCACCTTCGGCAAGGGCCTGCACTACTGCCTGGGCGCGAACCTGGCCCGGATGGAGGGCCGGGTCGCCCTCGACGAGCTGCTCAACCGCTGGCCGGAGTGGGACATCGACTACGACACGGCCGAACTCGCGCCCACCTCCACCGTGCGCGGCTGGCAGCGGCTGCGCATCGTGTTCGGCTGAGCCGGCTCAACCCAGCGCGCGCAGCGCCGGGGCCAGCCGGCGCCACTGCTCGCGCGGGAACGCCCGCGGATCGGCCAGCAGCACCTGCACGCACACGTGGTCGGCGCCGGCCTGCAGATGCTCGCGCACCCGGGCCGCCACGGCGCCCTCGTCGCCCCAGGCGATGATCGCGTCGAACAGCCGATCGCTCACCGTGGCGATGTCGTCGTCGGAGAAGCCCAGCCGGCGCAGGTTGTTGGCGTAGTTCGGCAACGCCAGATACGAACGCAGCCAATCGGTTCCGATGGCACGGGCGGCGTCGCGGTCGGTGGTCAGGATGACCGTCTGCTCGGGCAGCAGCAGCGGGCCGGCGCCGAGCACCGCCCGCGCCTCGGCGGTGTGTGCCGGGGTCACCAGGTAGGGATGGGCGCCACGGCTGCGTTCGGCGGCCAGCGTGAGCATCTTCGGCCCCAGCGCGGCCAGTACCCGGTTCGCCCGCGGCACCGGCTGTTCGGCCGCGTCCAGGCCGTCCAGGAACGCCCGGGTGGCGGCCAGCGGACGGCGGTAGCGGCCCGGCTCCCGGGCGTCGATGAGCGGGGCGTGGCTGCAGCCGATGCCGAGCAGGAACCGCTCGCCGTGCTCGGCGGTCAGTGCGGCGTACCGGGCGGCCACCTCGGCCGGCTCGTGCATCCACAGGTTCAGGATCCCGGTGGCGATCACCGTGTTCCGCGTCGCGCCGAGCAGGTTTGCCACCGAGTCCAGCACCGGCCCGCCCACATCGGGGATCCACAGCGCCGGGTAGCCGAGCTCGTCGAGTTCGGCCGCGGCCTCGGCCGCCTCGGCCGGATCGCCGTAGCGCAGTTGCGAACTCCAGACACCGACGCCGCGCAGCTCCATGACCCCAGACCCTACCGGGCGACCAGGCTCTCGGCGGCGACCTGCTTGGCCCACCGGTAGTCGGCCTTGCCGGCCGGCGAGCGCACGATCCGGCCGACCCGCAGGAACGCCTTGGGCACCTTGTAGTCGGCGATGTGGCGCCGGCAGGTCGCGGCCAGCTCCTCGTCGGTGACGTCGCGGCCCTCGGCGAGCTGCACGATGGCGACCACCTCGCTGCCCCAGCGCTCCGACGGCCGCCCGGTCACCACGACGTCGTAGACCGCCGGGTGCGCGGCCACCGCGCGCTCGACCTCCTCGACGAAGATCTTCTCGCCGCCGGAGTTGATCGTCACCGAGTCCCGGCCGAGCAGCTCGATGCGGCCGTCGGCGAGGTAGCGGGCCCGGTCGCCGGGCACCGACCAGCGCACCCCGTCGATGACCGGGAAGGTGCGGGCGGTCTTGTCCGCGTCCCCGAGGTAGCCCAGCGGGATGAGGTCGCGCCGGGCCAGCCAGCCCTCGCCCTCGCCGGGCCGCAGCGCGCGGGACAGATCGGCGGCCACCACGCCGGTGTCCGGCTGCGGGGTGAACGTCGCCGTCGACACCTCCGCGCCGGAGGCGGCGTAGCTCGACATCTGTGCGCCCGACTCGGAGGCACCCACCGCGTCCATCACCATGATGTGCGGCAGCGCCTTGAGCAGCCGCTCGCGCACGGTCGGCGACAGCGGGGCGCCGCCGTTGGTGATCGTCACCAGCCCGGACAGGTCGTACTCGCCGGTCTCGATGCGCTCGAGCAGCGGGCGGGCCACCGCGTCGCCCACCACCGGGATGCTCAGCACCCGCTCGCGTGCGGCCACCGTCAGCGCGTCGTGCGGGTCGAGCCGGTCCACCCGGTCGGGCAGCACCACCTTGCCGCCCATGGTGATCGAGTTGAACGCCGCCCACTGCGCCGCGCCGTGCATGAACGGCGGGATCATCAGGATGCCCATCGCACCGCCCGACGACCGGGCCTTCTCGGCGAGTTCGTCGTAGGACGACAGGAAGGTGTCGCTGCCGAACGGGCGGCCGCCCATCGACGACATGAAGATGTCGTGCTGGCGCCACAGCACGCCCTTGGGCATGCCGGTGGTGCCGCCGGTGTAGAGGATGTACAGGTCGTCGCCGCTCGGGGTGGGCATCCCGCCGGCCGGCTCCGGGGTGGCCAGGATCGACTCGTAGTCCACCGCGCCGGGCAGCAGGTCGTTGCCGGAGTCGTCGGCGACCTGGATGAGCAGCTGCAGGTCCGGCAGCCGGTCGCGGATCGCGGCGACCTGCGGGGCGAACTCCGCGCCGTAGACCAGGGCCCGGGCCCGGGCGTCGCGCAGCAGGTAGACGAGCTCCTCGTCGACGTAGCGGTAGTTGACGTTGAACGGCGCCACCCGCGCGCGGTAGCTGCCGACCATCGCCTCCAGCCACTGGTTGCCGTTGCGCAGGTAGATGCCCAGGTGGTCCTGGCCCGACTCGTGGTTGGCCAGCCGCTCCCGCTCGGTGTGGCAGCCCAGCCCGGCGGTGACGAGGTAGCGCGCGAAGCCGTCCATCCGGGCGTCGGCCTGCGCGTAGGTCAGGCGCAGGTCACGCCAGACCAGGAAGGGTTGCTCGGGCACCGCCCGCGCCACGGTGCGGAACACGGTGGACAGGTCGAACTGCACGGTGGTGTCGGTCATCTCGCTCCTGGACTGTGATCCCGGTTACGTCACAGACCATACAACGGACCGACACCTGTATGGCCGGTGTTGGCCGGACCGGTGGGTCGATCAGACGGGGAAGAAGCCGTCCCCGGTCAGCACGCCCGGCTGCCAGCCCCGCTCCCCGAGGCACAGCATCGGCCGGCCGTCGGGGGACTGGGCCGCGGCCTGCGGGTGCGGGCACGGCGCCCCGATCTCCTGCACCCCGTGCAGCGGGTAGGAGGTCTGCCAGAAGCCGGTGTACACCGGCGGCCACTGGTTGGGGATCCACTTGCACTGCAGCACCTCGCCACCGGGGCCGCGGCCGAACACGAACCGGTCCCAGCGGTAGCAGGGGGCGGCGAGCTTCGCCTCGTAGTTCATCCCCGGCACGTCGCTGGGGTAGCGGCCCGGGGTGTCGAAGTACAGGTTCGAATCATCCGCACCCGCCGCCGGCGCCGACAGCAGCGCGAACCCGACCGCCGCCAGGCCGGCCGCCGCGGCCGTCACCACGTCTCGCATCATCGCCCACCCTCGTCTCGGCGCAACCTCGTTTCGGCCAGTGTGCGGCAACAGCCTATCCGGTGGGCGAACCCGGTCAGGACGGTTCGGGCCGGTCGGTGTCGGCGTCGGGGGAGTCCAGCACGCTCACCGGCATCCCGTACGGCAGGAACCGCACCCGGCGGGCCGGATCGGTGTTGTCCCGGTTGGCCCGCAGCGCCTCCAGTTCGCCGGGGAAGACCTGTTCGACGCGCGCCGCGCCGGCGGCGTCGACGGTGTAGATCACCCACACGCCGTCCCCGGCGTCCCCGGTGGTGCGCGGCTCGGCCCGCTGCCGCGGGGCGCGGCTGAACTCGTCGAACAGGCCGGCCCAGCCGGTCCGGCCGGCACCCGGGCCGAACACCCGGCCCAGCCCGTCGAGCGCCTCGCGCAGCCCCTCGCCGGCCTCCCGGACGATGCGGTCGAACTCGTCGGGATCGAACCCGAACGGACCGGTACCGGCCATGGCCACCTCCTCGGCAGGCGTTGCGCCCAGTATGCGCCGATCGCGGCCGATCCGGGCGGCTGTCGCACGCCGGCGGCGGCGGACGTGAGAGCGTATACGGCGATGGACGCCCACGACTACCTGACCTACGAGGAGTTCGGACGCCGGTTCTTCGAGACCGCCGTCACCGAGCAGCGCGTCGCCGCGGCCATCGCCGACATCGCCGGGGACGCGTTCGAACTGGGACCGATCGCCCAGGGCCCCGGCAAGTTCGCCAAGGTCACCGCCAAGGTGCGCATCCAGCAACCGCTGGTCGCCCGCAGCCTTGGCGAACGCATCACCTTCGCCATCCGCATCCCGCTGGAGATCGACATGGTCGTCGATCTGCTGCTGGACAAACCGAAGTTCATGGTGCAGGGCGAGATCGCGCTGCGCGCCGAGGCGCGGGCGGCCGCCCCGCTGCTGCTCATCCTCGACGTCGCCAAACCCCGGCCGTCCGACATCGCGATCAACGTCACCTCGCAGAACATCCGGGCCGAGGTGGTGCGGATCATCGGCGGCATCGACGGCGAGATCAAGCGTTTCATCGCCGCCCACGTCGCCGGCGAGATCGACGCCCCGGCCGCCAAGGAGGCGCAGATCATCGACGTGGCCCGAATGATCGGCGAGGCCTGGGACGGCTGACCTCAGGACGGCGAGACCGGTTGCAGCACCGGGCGTTTCGGTAGCCGACCGTCACCGGTGGAGCGGCCCTGCAGATGCCGCCAGGCCCACGGCAGCAGCATGTGCCGGGTCCAGGACAGCTGGGCGGCCACCCGGTCGAGCCGGGACGCCGGCCCGACGTTGCCGGCCGCCAGCGCCCAGTTGTGGTTGCTGCCCGGCAGTCCCAGCGCCTCGGCGGCGGCCTCGGCGAACAGGATGTGCCCCTTGGTCGAGCCGTGCACCCGGTCCGGGCTCCAGGTGTCCGGCTCCAGCATCGACGGGGCGTGGTAGAGGTCGACCAGCCCGAACCCGTGCCGGTCGGCGGCCGCCCGGATCACCGCGTTGATCCGCTCCACCCGCTCGGCCAGCAATCGCCCCACCGGGAGCAGCCGCTTGATGTCGGGGAACGTCGTGGTCACCACGGTGGCGCCGGAGGCGGCCAGCTTGTCGTAGACCAGGTCCAGGTCGGCCAGCGCCCGCGGGAAGTGCCGGCCCGGCCGGGTGACATCGTTCATCCCGACGCAGACCGTGACCAGGTCCGGGTCCATGGCCAGCGCGGCGGGCAGCTGGTCGTCGAGCGCGTCGCGCACCCGCCGGCCGCGCACCGCCAGGTTGGCGTAGAGCAGCCCGGGATACAGCCGGTCCAGCGTGGCGGCCAGCCGGTCGGCGAACCCGGTCAGCCCGGTCGCGTCGTCGCCGTCCCACAGGCCCTCGGTCTGGCTGTCGCCGATCGCGACGTATCGGGTAAACCGCGTCACGGGCCACGATGCTAACCGGCCCGGCCGGGGGCGGCCCGCCGCGCGATCCCCGAAACGAGCGCGGGGCCACCCGGTTTCCCGGATGGCCCCGTCCTGCTCGTATCGGCCGGTCGGTCACTTCACGTCGACGTAGACCGTCTTGTTCAGCACCTGGGTGGTGGGGTGGTTGGCCCCCGCGACCCCGTTGTCGGTGCGCAGGAACGTCTGCCCGTCGCGGATCGCCACCACGCTCGCGTTCTGCAGCGGCGCGTTGCCGATCCGGTTGACCACCACCGTGTAGCCCTCACGCTGCAGCCTGGCGATCGTGTCCAGCGCGTCGCCGGTGCCGGTGGGCGCGGCCAGGGCGGGCCCGGTCAGACCGATCAGCGCGGCGCCGATCCCGCTCGCGGCCGCTGCAGCAAACCCAATCTTCTTCATCGGAATGCCTTCCTTCGTCCTCTTGCGCTCTGCCGTTGCGTTGTTTCCGATCCGTTAAACACGCAGGTCAGAGGTTTAATTCCGATGGCAGAAAATGGTTGCCGAATGGCAGGATCTTTCCCCCGCGGGCAGCCCCCGCGGTGGTGTTCGCCACGCCGGCAAAACGGGTGTGGCGCCGTTCGCGGGGCCGGCCCGGGCGCTGTGGTGGGATGGTGTCATGCCGCGACGATCCGCCGGGCTGCTGCTGTACCGGATCACCGACGACGGCGTCGTCGAGGTGCTGCTCGGGCACCCCGGCGGCCCGTTCTGGGCGGGCCGCGACGACGGCGCCTGGTCCATCCCGAAGGGCGAGTACGGCGAGGACGAGGATCCCTGGCGGGCCGCGCTGCGGGAGTTCCGCGAGGAGATCGGCAAAGCCGCCCCGGACGGGCCGCGCACCGAACTGCCCCCGGTCCGCCAGCCGGGCGGCAAGGTGGTCACCGCGTTCGCGGTGCACGCCGACCTCGACCTCACCGGCGCCCGCAGCAACACCTTCGAGCTGGAGTGGCCGCGCGGCTCCGGGCGGATCCGGGAGTTCCCCGAGCTCGACCGGGTGGGCTGGTTCCCGGTCGCGGTGGCCCGCACCAAGCTGCTCAAGGGCCAGCGCCCGCTGCTGGACCTGCTGATGGCCCTCCCGGCCACCGCCGGCTGCGGCGAGGGCGCGCCGGTCACAGCTCCAGAGTGAGGTCCTCCCCGCGCGAGACGCAGACCAGCATCCAGCCCGCGGCCCGTTCCGGCCCGGTGAGCAGGGTGTCGCGGTGCTCCACCCGCCCGCCGCGCACCCGGGTGCGGCAGGTGCCGCAGAACCCCTGCCGGCACGAGTACGGCACCTCGACCCCGGCCCGCTGCAGCGCGGCCAGCACCGGCTCGTCGGCGGCCACCGGCACCGTCGCCCCGGTGGAGGCGACGCGCACCGTCATCGGCCGACCGCCCAGCACCGGCGGCGCGGCGAACCGCTCGAAATGCAGCTCCACGTCCCGCCGGCCGGCCAGCTCGGCCCGGATCGCCGCCAGCATCGGCGCCGGGCCGCAGGCGTACACCGCGGTGCCCGGCGGGCAGTCGGCCAGCAGCTCCGTCGCGGTGGGCACCCCGGCGGCGTCGTCGGTGCGCACCCGCACCCGCGGGCCGTAGCCGCCCAGCTCGTCGAGGAACGGCAGCGCGGCACGGGAGCGGCCGCAGTAGGTCAGCGACCAGTCCACGGCGGCCCGGTCCGCCACCGCCAGCATGGGCAGGATCGGGGTGATCCCGATGCCCCCGGCGATGAACCGCAGCCGCCGGGCCGGGGAGCCGTGCCCGGGCAGCGCCAGCGGGAACGCGTTGCGCGGGCCGTGCGTGCCGACCGTCGCCCCGACCGGCAGCGCGTCGTGCACCTCCACCGACCCGCCGCCGCCGTGCGGGACGCGCCGTACCGCGATGCGGTAGCGGCCGGTGTCGGCCGGGTCCCCGCACAGCGAGTACTGCCGCACCCGCCCGCTGGGCAGCGTGAGATCGAGATGCGCGCCCGGATGCCAGCGCGGCAGCGCCGACCCGTCGGCGGCCGCGAACGTCACCGCCACCACACTCCCGTCGCGGGCCACCGGCCGCCGGTCCAGCACGGTCAGCCGCAGCGACCCGCCGCCGCGCGGCGGCCCCGGCCGGCGCAGCCGACCGGTCACCGCCCACATCCCGCTGATCACCAGCTCGGCCAGCCCGACCAGCGGATCGTGCGGCAACGCCCCGGAGGTGCTCGTCGGCACCCGGCGCAGCAGCCTCACCACCGGGCGGCCCGCGCCGCCGGCGAGGCGGCCAGGTAGGCCACCGCCTGCGCCGTGCAGCCCATCTCGTCGGGGGAGAAGCCCGGGCGGAAGTAGCGCAGCGTGTTCGTGACGAACAGCTCGCGGTACTTCGGCAGCAGTCCCAGCCGGGAGTCCCGCCAGCGCTCGAGCTGCACCTGCCGCCAGCCCATCCGCACCGACGGGTCCTTGGCCATCAGGTAGCGCAGCCCGCGCTGGAAGAACGCGTACATCAGGCTCGCCGCCACCGCCATCGCCCGGATCCGGGCCAGGTAGCTGTCGTGGAAGTACACCGCCACGTCGTGGGCGACGTGCCGGTGCTCCACCTCCTCGCTGCCGTGCCAGCGGAACAGGTCGGCCAGCGTCGGGTCGGCGCCGTGCTCGTCCCAGGCGCAGTTCAGCGAGAAGTCGCCGAGCACGGCGGTGTAGTGCTCGATCGCCGCGATCAGCCAGAGCCGCTCGCACAACTGGTGGTGGCGCCGCCGCGGGTCCGGGTGGCTGCTGGGCGCGAGCACGTGGCCGAAGACGTACTCGATCTGGTCCAGGATCGGCTGCGGGTCGATGCCGCGGGTGCGCAGGAACTCGTGCAGCATCCGGTCGTGCACGTCGGCGTGGGTGGCCTCCTGGCCGATGAACCCGCGCATGTCGTCGGCCAGCTTCGGATCCCGCACCAGCGGCAGTGCCTCGTTGAAGGTGGCGACGAACCAGCGCTCGGCCGCCGGCAGCACCACGTGCAGCAGGCTGACCATGTTCGACGCCACCGGGTGCCCCGGAATCCAGTGCAGCGGAACCCCGGTCACGTCGAAGCGGACCTTGCGCGCCTGGATCTGCACCGGGCCCGGATCGAACGCGCCCGGCAGGCGAGGACGTGTCACGGCGACCCTCCCACTCCGCAGGGTGTGCCTCGCAGTGTAGGTGGGCGCCGGCGGACTAGGCCGGCGGCGGGGTACCCGCGCCCGGAGCGCCCTGGATCGGCACCACCGGCGTCGGGGTGACCGTGGTGATGCCGTTGGCGCCGACGGTCGGGCCGCCGTCGTCGACGAGCTGCTCCTGCGCCTCCTTGGTGCAGTCCAGCATCAGCACCATCTTGCCGCTGGAGTTGATCTTCTGCTTGTCCACCAGGCACTGCGCCTGCGGCACCGCGTTGCCGAACGAGCCGCCGAACACCGCCTTGACGCCCTGGCTCTTGAGGATCATCAGCGCCCGGTTGTACGGCTCGCCGATCACGTTGAGCGAGCTCAGATCGGCGGGCTGCGAGGTGGCCACACCGGCGCCCATCAGCGCGGCCGACCCGGCGGCCAGCGCCCCCACTCCGAACACCACCAGCTTCTTCACGCGACCTCTCCTGTCAACGGCGGGCGCTGCGAACATATCGCAGCCTCGTCGAGGGGGAAACCGCAGCGGCGCCCGGATTCGTTACACCCCGGACCCGTCGCCGGGGGCGCGCACCGCGGCGGCCATCACCTCCGCCAGCGCGGTGGCCCGCGGATCGGTGAACACCTGCTCGAGCAGCAGCGGCCGGCCGTCCGGCCCGGCCAGCGGCACCCGCCAGTTCGGGTACTCGTCGGTGGTGCCGGGCTGGTTCTGGGTGCGCACCTCGCCGACCGCGTCGGCCAGCGACACGCCCAGCAGCCGCGACGGGGTGCGGCCCAGATAGCGGTGCAGCGCGGTCACCACCGCGTCGGGATCCGGGTCCGGCTCGTCGCCGAGCAGCCCCACCCGGCGCAGCTCGGCCAGCCAGGCGTCCTGCCAGGCCCGGTCGTCGGCCAGTTCCTCGGCCGTCGGCCGGGCCAGCAGCCCCAGCCGCTCCCGCAGCCGCACGTGCTCGCCGGCCAGGTAGCCCCGGGTGGGCGGCAGGTCGTGGGTGGTCACCGCCGACAGGCAGGCCGTCCGCCAGCACTCGGCCGGCAGCGGGTTGCCGTCGCCGTCGGCCTCGAACCACAGGATCGAGGTGCCGATCACCCCCCGGTCGGCCAGCCAGTCGCGCACCCACGGCTCGACGGTGCCCAGGTCCTCGCCGACCACGAGCGCACCCGCGCGGGCGGCCTCCAGCACCACGATGCCCACCAGCGCCTCGTGGTCGTAGCGGACGTAGGTGCCGTCGGCGGGGGAGCACCCGGCGGGGATCCACCACAGCCGGAACAGCCCGATGATGTGGTCGATGCGCACCCCGCCGGCGTGCCGCAGCACCGCCCGCACCAGCGCCCGGAACGGGGCGTAGCCGCACTCGACCAGCCGGTCCGGCCGCCACGGCGGCTGCGACCAGTCCTGGCCGAGCTGGTTGAACTCGTCCGGCGGGGCGCCGGCGGTCACCCCCCGGGCCAGCACCTCCTGCAGCGCCCACGCGTCGGCCCCGCCCGGATCCACCCCGACCGCCAGGTCGGCCATGACCCCCAGCGCCATCCCGGCCCGCAGCGCGGCCGACTGCGCGGCGGCCAGCTGCTCGTCGAGCTGCCACTGACACCAGCGGTGGAAGTCCACCCGGCGCGGATGGCGGGCCGCGAACGCCGCCACCGCCGGGCTGCGCGGGTGCCGCAGCTCGGCCGGCCAGCGCCGCCAGTCCGGGCCGAACCGCTCGGCCAGCGCACACCAGGTGGCGAAATCGTCCAGTGCCGCCCCCTCCCGGTCGCGGTAGGCGGCGTAGGCCAGCTCCCGGCCCGCCGAGCGGGGCAGCCGGTGCAGCGCCCGCAGCGCGGCCCGCTTGGCCCGCCACGCGCCGTCCCGGTCGATCACCCCGGAGCGCGCGGCGGCGGCCTGCACCGCCCGCCGCGCGGCCCGGATCCGCTTGCGGCCGGCGATGTCGGCGAACTCGGGCACCGCCTCGGGGCGCAGGTACAGCGGGTTGACGTAGCGCCGCGAGGTGGGCAGGTACGGCGACGGCTCCATCGGGCACACCGGGGCGGCCGCGTGCAGCGGGTTGACCAGCAGGTAGTCCGCGCCGTAGCCGGCCGACCAGACCGCCAGATCGGCCAGGTCGGTCAGATCGCCGAGCCCCCACGAGCGTTCCGAACGCACGCTGTAGAGCTGCACGGCCGGGCCCCAGGCCCGCCGGCCGTCCAGCCGCGCCGGCACCGGCAGCCGGGACGGGGTGACGATCAGCGTCGCCGCCGCGGCGGTGTCCGGGGAGCGCATGTGCAGCCGGTGGTAGCCGGCCGGCAGGTCCGCGGGCAGTTCGAAGGCGGCCTCGCCGACCAGCCGGTCGCCCAGCGCGAACGGCGGGGTGAGGTGCTCCAGCTGGCGCAGCCCGTCGCGCACCCCGCCGTCCTCCAGTTCCACCCACACCCGCACCGGGTCGCCGTGGGTGACGTGCACCCACACCGGGGTCGGGGCGCCGGCCCGGGCCACCACGGTCGGCGGCAGCGGGCGGCGCCAGTGGGCGCGCTCGTGCTCGGCCAGCGCGGCGGCGCGCTGCTCCTCGGTGCCGGCCGCCACCCCCAGCGCCGCCAGCACCGCCACCAGCGTCGCCGCCGGCACCGGCACCCGGCGGTGCCGCCAGTCCTCGTACTCGGTGGCCACCCCGTACCGGTGGGCCAGCTCGACCAGCGATGCGGCCGGTTCGGTCATCCCGCCATCATCCCGGCCGGACCCGGCCCGCGCACCCCCGACCGGCTCGGTGCGGCCGGCTCAGTGCGGCAGGCCGAGCACCTCGATCATCAGCACCCCGGCGGCGATCAGCGCGATCCCCGCCACCATCCGCGGCGTCAGCGGATCGGCGAACAGCACCCGGGCCACCACCGCCACCAGCGCCACCCCGCAGGCCGTCCACACCCCGTAGGCGATGCCCACCGGCATGCCCAACCGCAGCGTCAGCCACAGCAGCCAGAACGACACCGCGTAGCCGGCCACCACCGGCACGATCCAGGCCCGGCGCCGCAACCCCTCCGAGGCGCGCAGCGCCAGCGTCGCCGCCACCTCGACCAGGATCGCCCCGGCCAGCGCCAGCCACATCACCGCGGCACCTTTCCGGGCACCGCCCCGCCGGCCGGGTGCGAGCCGAACTCCACCAGCAGCACCCCGGCGACGATCAGCCCGATGCCCGCCACGACCGGCCAGGTGAACGGGTCGCCGAACAGCACCGCCGCCAGCACCGCGGTGGCCGCCGTGCCGCACGCGCCCCAGATGCCGTAGGCCACCCCGACCGGCACGCCGATCCGCAGCACCGCGGTCAGCAGCAGCATCGACGCCACGTACCCGGCCACCGTCAGCAGCAGCCAGGCCCGGTGGTCGTGGGAGGCGCGCAGCGCCAGCGTCCCGCTCACCTCGGTGGTGATCGCCGCGGCGAGCAGCACCCACTTGCGCACCGCATCAACGTAACCGGCGGTGACCTGTGTCGCAGGGCCGGGCGGGCCGGCCGCCGCCCGCAGTAGCGTGGGGACATGATCGTCGAGGCACGCACCACCTACGGACCGGTCCGCGGCACCGACGACGGCACCGTGAAGGTCTGGCGGGGGATCCGCTACGCCGCGCCGCCGGTGGGCGAGCTGCGCTGGCGCGCCCCGCGACCGCCGCAGCCGTGGCGGGAGCCCGCCGACGCCACCCGGGTGGGGCCGGCCTGCCCGCAGCCGGTGGACCCGCGGCTGCCCATCGACCTCGGCGCGCCGCAGGGCGACGACTGCCTGCGGCTGAACGTGTGGGCCTCGTCGGACACCCGCCCCGGTGCCGGCAAGCCGGTGCTGGTCTGGGTGCACGGCGGCGCCTACGTCATCGGCGCGGCCAGCCAGTCGCTCTACCGCGGCCGCGAACTGGCCCGCAGCGGCGAGGTCGTGGTGGTCACCCTCAACTACCGGCTCGGCGCCTTCGGGTTCCTCGAGCTGACCGCGCTCAGCAGCGGCCGGCGCCCGTTCGACACCAACGTCGGGCTGCGCGACGTGATCTTCGCGCTGCAGTGGGTCCGCGACAACATCGCCGAGTTCGGCGGCGACCCGGACCGGGTCACCCTGTTCGGCGAGTCCGCCGGCGGCGGGATCGTCACCACGCTGCTGGCCAGCCCCGCCGCCGAGGGCCTGTTCCAGCGCGCCATCGCGCAGAGCTCGCCGGCCACCTCCGTGTACTCCACCGAGCGGGCGGTGCGGGTGGCCGAACAGTTCCTCGGCCACCTCGGCCTCGGCCGCGACGACGTCGACCGGTTGCCCGAGCTGCCGGTGTCGGCCATCGTCGCCGCCAGCAAGCACGTCTTCGACGACGTCCCCAAGCGCACGCCGGGCACGCTGGCGTTCGCGCCCATCGTCGACGGCGACATCGTCCCGGACTACCCGGTGAAACTGGCCCGGGAGGGCCGCACCCACCCGGTGCCGCTGATCATCGGCACCAACAAGCACGAGGCCTCGCTGTTCCGGTTCATGCGTTCGCCGCTGATGCCGGTCACCCCGGAGGCGGTGCGCACCATGTTCGCCAACATCGCGGCCGAGCGGCCCGACCTGCCGCTGCCCAGCGAGGCCGAGATCGAGGCCGCCTACCGGCGCCGGCGCCGCATCCACGGCCTCGGGGTGGCCCGCGACATCGGGTTCCGGATGCCGTCGGTGTGGTTCGCCGAGGGGCACCTGCGGGTCGCGCCGGTGTACCTGTACCGGTTCGACTGGTTCACCCCGCTGCTGCGGCTGCTCGGGCTCGGCGCCGCGCACGCCACCGAACTGCCGTACGTGTGGGGCAACCTCGTCATGGGGCCGAGGGACCCCACCTTCAAGCTCGGCGGGCTGCGGACCGGCCGCGAGGTGTCCCGCCGGATGCGCACCCGCTGGATCAACTTCGCGGTGCGCGGCGAACCGGCCGGCCCGGCCGGCACGCCGTCCTGGCCGCCCTACGACACCGACGCGCGGCCCTGCCTGCTCATCGGCGCCGAGGACCGCGTCGTCGACGACGTCGATGCCCACATCCGCCCGGTCTGGGGCGACGACGTGCTCAGTTTCCGGTAGCCGGCGGGCTGCTGGAACGCGTTCACCGGCGGGGTGCACAATGCACGACGTGCTGCCCTCCGCGATGCGCGAACCCGTGCTGTATGCGATCCCGTTCTTCCTGCTGCTGCTGGCCATCGAATGGGCCGCGGCGCGCCGGCTCGCCGACCTCGACGAAAACGGCCGCCCGCCGGCGGGCGCGTACCGCACCCGCGACGCCTGGGCGAGCCTGTCGATGGGTGTCGTGTCCATCTTCACGCTGGCGACCTGGAAGCTGCTCGGGCTGCTGCTCTACGCGGCGGTCTACGCCTACGTCGCGCCCTGGCACCTGCCCGCCGACCGCTGGTACACCTGGGTGATCGCGCTGGTCGGGGTGGATCTGGGCTACTACCTCTACCACCGGATGGCGCACCGGGTCCGGGTGGTGTGGGCCACCCACCAGGCACACCACTCCAGCGAGTACTTCAACTTCGCCACCGCGCTGCGGCAGAAGTGGAACAACAGCGGGGAGCTGCTGGTGTGGCTGCCGCTGCCGCTGCTCGGGGTGCCGCCGTGGCTGGTGTTCTTCAGCTTCTCGATCAGCCTGATCTACCAGTTCTGGATCCACACCGAGCGGATCGACAAGCTGCCGCGGCCCATCGAGTTCGTCTTCAACACCCCGTCGCACCACCGGGTGCACCACGGCCGCGACCCGGAGTACCTGGACAAGAACTACGGCGGCATCCTGATCGTCTGGGACCGGCTGTTCGGCACCTTCCAGCCGGAGCTGTACCGGCCGCACTACGGGCTGACCAAACCCGTCGACACCTACAACCCGTGGAAGCTCGAGACCCACGAGTACGTCTCGATCTACCGCGACGTGCGCGCCGCACGCGGCTGGAAGGAACGGCTCGGCTACATTTTCGGCCCGCCCGGCTGGCGGCCGGCCCGCGCCGAGTCGGTGTCCTGAGAAAACCGCCTGGGCAGACCGGCCGCCGAGCACGTACCCTCCCGGTG
Organism: uncultured Mycolicibacterium sp.; assembly: GCF_937941905.1. Lineage (GTDB taxonomy): Bacteria > Actinomycetota > Actinomycetes > Mycobacteriales > Mycobacteriaceae > Mycobacterium. The sequence continues at coordinate 18,139 of NZ_CALDGS010000030.1, forward strand.
TGCAGACGGTGTTCGACGCGCCGGTCGACCGCGACCTGGTCGACCGGTCCCTGGCGACAACCAAGCTCGGCTCGATGTGGCTGGACGACATCGCCCGGCCCGACTACCCGCGGCTGACCGGCCCGGTCAGCGCCGACCTGCTCGTCGTCGGCGCCGGCTACACCGGGCTGTGGACGGCCCTGCACGCCGCCGAGCGCGACCCGGGCCGCCGCATCGTGCTCATCGACAGCCACCGGGTGGGCTGGGCCGCCTCCGGCCGTAACGGCGGGTTCGTGGAGGCGAGCCTGACCCACGGCGCGGCCAACGGCAAGGCCCGCTGGCCCGACGAGTACGACCGGCTCGCCGAGCTCGGCCAGGCCAACCTCGACGGCATGCAGGCCGACATCACCCGGCTCGGCCTGGACGTCGACTGGGAGCGCACCGGCACCCTGTCGGTGGCCACCGAACCGCACCAGGTGGCGTGGCTGCGCGAGGCCGCCGCGGACGGGGAGGGGGAGTTCCTCGGGCTCACCGAGATCCGCGACGAGGTGCACTCGCCGACCTACCTGGCCGGGCTGTTCGCGCGGGAGTCCTGTGCGATCGTGCACCCGGCCAAGCTCGCCGTCGAACTGGCCCGCGCCTGCACCGCGGCCGGGGTGCGGATCTACGAGCACAGCCCGGCCCGGCGGGTGGAGTCCGGCGGGGCGGCGCTGCGCGTCCCGGCCGGCGACGGCGTCGTCACCGCCCACCAGGCGGTGCTGGCCACCAACGTGTTCCCCAGCCTGCTGCGCCGCAACCGCTGGCACACCGTGCCGGTCTACGACTACGTGCTGGCCACCGAGCCGCTGACCGAGGCGCAGCTCGACCGCATCGGCTGGCGCGGCCGGCAGGGCATTTCGGACTGCGGCAACCAGTTCCACTACTACCGGCTGACCGCCGACAACCGGATCGTGTGGGGCGGCTACGACGCGATCTACCACTTCGGCCGCCGTGTCGACGAGCGCTACGAGGACCGGCGGGCCTCCTTCGAACGGCTGGCGCGGCATTTCTTCATCACCTTCCCGCAGCTCGACGACGTCCGGTTCACCCACCGCTGGGCCGGGGCGATCGACACCAACACCCGGTTCTGCGCGCACTGGGGGCTGGCCCGGGACAACCGGGTGGCCTACGTCAACGGGTTCACCGGGCTGGGGGTGGGGGCGGCGCGGTTCGCCGCGGACGTGTGCCTGGACCTGCTCGACGGCGCCGACACCGAGCGCACCCGGCTGGAGATGGTGCGCCGGCGGCCGGTGCCGTTTCCGCCGGAACCGTTGGCCAGCATCGGCATTCAGGCCACCCGGTGGTCGCTGGACCGGGCCGACCACAATCGCGGGCGGCGCAACCTGCTGCTGCGCACGCTCGACGCGCTGGGGCTGGGCTTCGACTCCTGATCCGGGACCCGCGGGCCCGTCACGGGGCACGCACGGGGGTGTAACGAAACGGTCTCCGGCGCCGAAGTACCGGGCGCAACGACCCTTTCACCTCGTCACGGATCGGAGGCCCGCGTGCGTTCCCGTTGGATTCGTGTCCTCGTGACGGCGGCGGCGCCGCTGGCGGCACTGCTGTTCGCGACGGAACCGGCCCATGCCCAGCCGGCCGTGCCGGTGTACCCCGGCATGGAGATCCACCAGAACACCGTTTCCTGCACGCTCGGCTACATCGATCCGGTCCGGCGGGTGGCCTACACCGCCGGGCACTGCCGCGGCACCGGGCCGGTCACCGACCGGTCCGGCAACTTCATCGGCACCCAGCTGATGTTCCAGGACAACACCCCCGACGGCTCCACCGTCACCACCGACCACGTCATCTCCGACTGGGAGACGATCGAGCTGGCCCCGCACGTGGTGATCGCCCCGGCACTGCCCACCGGTCGCGAGCTCGTCGAGGACGCCGGTGTCGCCCCGGCCGTCGGGATGCCGGTGTGCCACTTCGGGGTGGTCACCGGGGAGAGCTGCGGCACCATCCAGTCGGTCAACAACGGCTGGTTCACCATGGCCAACGGTGTGGTGAGCCAGAAGGGCGACTCGGGCGGTCCGGTCTACACCCTCACCGAGGACGGCCGCGCGGTGATCGTCGGGATGTTCAACTCCACCTGGGGCCAGTTCCCGGCCGCGGTGAGCTGGCACGCCACCAACGAGCAGATCAACGCCGAGGTGGTGCGCGCCACCGCCGCGACGGTCGATCCTGTCGCACCCGCCAACTAGAACCTGTTCTAGATTTCCGGCACCGCCGGGGCTATCCTCATGGCGATGCCGCACCAGACACCTGTCCAGATCGCCTGGGTGACCGCCGACCTGGACGCCACCGAGCAGGTGCTGTCCGGGCTGCTCGGCGCCCGGAAGTGGATGCGGCTGCCGGGCGTGCACTTCGCCCCGGACACCTGCACCCACCGGGGCCGGCCCGCCGACTTCGTCGCCGACATCGCGCTCAGCTACGCCGGCGACACCCAGCTCGAGCTCATCGCCCCGGTCCGCGGGGACAGCATCTACGCCGAGTTCCTCGCCGCCAACGGCCCGGGCCTGCACCACATCTGCCGCGAGCTGCCCGACGCCGCGGCGCTCGACGCCGCACTGGCCGACGCGGTGCGGCACGGGGCGGAGATCGTCACCGAGGGGCTGATGCCCGGCGGGATGCGCTTCGCCTACGTCGCCAACCCCGAGGCCGGGGTGCCCTACCTGGAATACGCCGTCGTCCCGCCCGCCGTGCGGGCCTTGTTCGACCAGATCAAACAGGAGCAGCAGTGACCACCGACATCCCCGACACCGTCAACGCCGCCGACGTCACCGCCTGGTCGGACGAGGTCGACGTGGTGGTGATCGGCTTCGGCATCGCCGGCGGCTGCGCGGCCGTCAGCGCCGCCGAGCACGGCGCCGACGTGCTGGTGCTGGAGCGCGCCGCAGCGGCCGGCGGCACCACCGCGATGGCCGGTGGGCACTTCTACCTCGGCGGCGGCACCCCGGTGCAGGAGGCCACCGGCCACCACGACACCCCCGAGGAGATGTACAAGTACCTCGTCGCGGTGTCGCGGGAGCCCGAGCACGACAAGATCCGCGCCTACTGCGAGGGCAGCGTCGAGCACTTCCACTGGCTCGAGGGCCTCGGCTTCCAGTTCGAACGCAGCTACTACCCGGAGAAGGCCGTCATCCAGCCCAACACCGAGGGGCTGATGTACACCGGCAACGAGAAGGTCTGGCCGTACAAGAACCTCGCCAAGCCCGCGCCGCGCGGCCACAAGGTGCCGGTGCCCGGTGACACCGAGGGCGCGGCGATGGTGGTCGACCTGCTGGTCAAGCGGGCCGAGAAGCTCGGCGTGCAGATCCGCTACGAGACCGGCGCCACCCAGCTCGTGGTCGACGGCGACCGGGTGGTCGGGGTGGCCTGGAAGCGGTTCGACGAGACCGGCTTCATCCGGGCCAAGGCCGTGGTGATCGCCGCCGGCGGGTTCGTGATGAACCCCGACATGGTGGCCCGCTACACCCCGAAGCTCGCCGAGAAGCCGTTCGTGCTGGGCAACACCTACGACGACGGGCTGGGCATCCGGCTCGGTGTGTCGGCCGGCGGCGCCACCAAGCACATGGACCAGGCGTTCCTGACCGCCCCGGCCTATCCGCCGTCGATCCTGCTCACCGGCATCATCGTCAACAAGCTCGGGCAGCGGTTCGTCGCCGAGGACTCCTACCACTCCCGCACCTCGGGCTTCGTGATGGAACAGCCCGACTGCGTGGCCTACCTGATCGTCGACGAGGCCCACCTGGAACGGCCGCAGGTGCCGCTGGTGCCGCTCATCGACGGCTGGGAGACCGTCGAGGAGATGGAGGCCGCGCTGGGCATCCCGGAGGGCAACCTGGTGGCCACCCTCAACCGGTACAACGAGTACGCCGCCAAGGGCGAGGACCCCGACTTCCACAAGTCGCCGGAGTTCCTGGCCCCGCAGGACCAGGGCCCGTGGGGGGCGTTCGACCTGTCGCTGGGCAAGGCGATGTATGCCGGGTTCACCCTGGGCGGGCTGGCCACCAACGTCGACGGGGAGGTGCTGCGCGAGGACGGCAGCGTGGTGGAGGGCCTCTACGCCGCCGGGGCGTGCGCGTCCAACATCGCCCAGGACGGCAAGGGCTACTCCAGCGGCACCCAGCTGGGCGAGGGCTCGTTCTTCGGTCGCCGGGCCGGCCGGCACGCGGCGCAGCGGAGGTAGCGCGGGGCCGGAGCGGGCAGCCCTTGACCGCCGCGAGTGTGCGACCCGGTACGCCCCGCGCGGCGTGTCGCGTACGAAACCGCACACTCGCCGGAGCGGGGAGCGGGGGCTACACCCGGGCGGGCTCGTCGCGCACCGGGCCGAGCTCCCAGCGCCCGTCGCCGAGCAGGTGCAGCTGCCGGTCGTGGTGTTGCTCGACGGTCGGCCGGTGGCTGACGCTGACCAGGATGGTCTGCGGCAGCCGGGTCCGTACCAGCGTGTACATCTGGTACTCCAGGCCCTCGTCCAGCGCGGAGGTCGACTCGTCGAGGAAGACCGCCTTGGGCCGGGTCAGCAGGATCCGCGCGAACGCCACCCGCTGCTGCTCGCCGGGGGAGAGCACCTTGGCCCAGTCGGCCACCTCGTCGAGCCGGTGCGTCAGGTGCCCGAGCGCCACGTCGCGCAGCGCCTGCTGCAGCGCCTCGTCCGGGATGTCGCCGGGCGCGGCCGGGTAGGACACCACCGCCCGCAGATCGCCCAGCGGCACGTACGGCAGCTGGGACAGGAACATCGTCTCGTTGGCCGCGTCGGGCCGGCGCAGCGTGCCCGAACAGTACGGCCACAGCTGCGCCAGGCTGCGCAGCAGCGTGGTCTTGCCGGCGCCCGACCGGCCGGTGATCACCAGCGTGTCGCCCGGCTCCAGCTTCAGGTCCAAGGGATCGATGAGCTGGTCGCCGTCCGGGGTGCGCACCTCCACACCGCGCAGTTCGATGGTGCCCTCCGGGCACGGCTCGGTCTCGATGGTCGACATCCGGCGGGCCGTCTCGTTGGCCTCCACCAGCCCGTGCAGACGGATGATCGCCGCGCGGTAGCCGGCGAACTGGTCGTAGGCGTTGCGGAAGAACGACAGCCCGTCGTGGATCGCACCGAACGCGGTCGAGGACTGCATCACCGCGCCCAGCGCGATCTCGCCGCTGAACAGCCGCGGCGCCTGCACCACGATCGGCAGCGGGTTGATGGCCTGGCTGGCGGTCAGGTTCCAGCCGGTGAAGCCGATGGTGCGGCGCACGTACCGGCGGTAGTTGGCGATCACCTCGGCGAACCGCCGGGACAGCTCCAGCCGCTCGGCCCGCTCGCCGCGGTAGAAGCCCACCGCCTCGGCGGCGTCGCGCAGCCGCACCAGCGCGTAGCGGAACGCCGCGTTGTAGGCCTCGTTGCGGAAGCTGTAGCGGATCAGCGGCCGGCCGATCCAGAACGCGATCACGGTGGCGATCAGCACGTAGGCGATCGCGATGAAGAACAGCGCCTTGGGGATGGTGATGCCCAGCACGGTCAGTTCGCCGGACAGGTTCCACAGGATCGCGGCGAACGACAGCACCGACGCCACCGACGACACCGCGCCGAACAGCAGCACCGTCGAGGTGCCGTAGGACGGCTGGTTCGGGGTGCTGCCGTAGCCGGTGGTGAAGATGTCGATGTCCATCTGGATGCGCTGGTCCGGGTTGTCGATCCGGCGGTCGACGAACCGGGCCCGGTAGTAGGCGCTCTTGTCCAGCCAGTCGGCGGTCAGCCGGTCGGTCAGCCACACCCGCCAGCGGATGATGAACCGCTGCATCAGGTAGATGTCGAGCATGGTGCGCACCACGTGCACGGTGGCCAGCACCGCGAACACCAGGATCGCGAACCAGAACCCGTGCACACCCGAGTCGCGCACCGCGGTGTCGCCGGCGCCGGCGCCCTGGAAGGCCACCTGCAGCGCGGAGTACAGGTCGTTGCCGTAGTAGGACAGCAGCACGTCCAGCCGCACCGACGCCACCACCGACAGCATCAGCGCCCCGAACAGCCCCCACACCGGCAGGCTTGCGCGGCCCTTGAAGTAGTCGCCGGTGATCCGCCAGAACTGCCGGCCCCAGGTGGTGAACCGGCCGAGCAGGACGCAGATCACCACCACGCACACCATGCTGATGAGCCACGCCTTGCCGATCCACAGCAGTGAGGGCACCAGCTCGTTGCCCCAGTCGATCGACGGGGTGAACGTCTCCACGGCTCGAAACTCCTGAACTCTCCGGGCGGGTCCTCGGCACGGCGGCGCCGCCGTAGCGCAAGCTACCGCAGCAGCCCACCCCGGGCAGGACGCCGACACGCGGTAGACCACCACGGTAGGCGGCGGCGGTGCCGCGGCCTTGCGTACGGTGTTTGTGTGGCGAAGTCCAAGACCCGTACCCCAGGTCGGTTCAGTGCGTTCTGGAAGCTGCTCGGCGCCACCACCGAGAAGAACCAGAACCGGTCCATGGCTCAGGTCCGCGCGTCGGCGGAGTTCGACGACAAGGCCGCCGGGCTCGACGACGAACAGCTGCGCAAGGCCGCCAAGCTGCTGGACCTGCGCGACCTGGCCGAGTCGGCGGACATCCCGCAGTTCCTCGCGATCGCCCGCGAGGCCGCCGAGCGCACCACCAAGCTGCGCCCGTTCGACGTGCAGCTGCTGGCCGCGCTGCGGATGCTGGCCGGCGACGTGGTCGAGATGGCCACCGGCGAGGGCAAGACGCTGTCCGGGGCGATCGCCGCGGCCGGCTACGCGCTGGCCGGCCGGCACGTGCACGTCATCACCATCAACGACTACCTGGCCCGCCGCGACGCCGAGTGGATGGGCCCGCTGCTGGAGGCGATGGGCCTGACCGTCGGCTGGATCACCGCCGACTCCACCCCCGACGAGCGCCGGGCCGCCTACCGCTGCGACGTCTGCTACGCCTCGGTCAACGAGATCGGCTTCGACGTGCTGCGCGACCAGCTCGTCACCGACGTGGCCGACCTGGTCTCGCCGGACCCCGACGTCGCCCTGATCGACGAGGCCGACTCGGTGCTCGTCGACGAGGCGCTGGTACCGCTGGTGCTGGCCGGCACCACCCACCGCGAGCAGATCCGGCCCGAGATCGTGCGGCTGGTCGGCGACCTCGAACCCGACGTCGACTACGCCACCGACGAGGAGGGCCGCAACGTCCACCTCACCGAGGCCGGGGCGCGCAAGCTCGAGGCCGCACTCGGCGGCATCGACCTGTACTCCGAGGAGCACGTCGGCACCACGCTGACCGAGATCAACGTCGCCCTGCACGCGCACGTGCTGCTGCAGCGCGACGTGCACTACATCGTGCGCGACGGCAAGGTGCACCTGATCAACTCCTCCCGCGGCCGCATCGCGCAGCTGCAGCGCTGGCCGGACGGGCTGCAGGCCGCGGTGGAGGCCAAGGAGGGCATCGAGACCACCGAGACCGGCGAGGTGCTCGACACCATCACCGTGCAGGCGCTGATCAACCGCTACCCGACGGTGTGCGGTATGACCGGCACCGCGCTGGCCGCCGGTGAGCAGCTGCGGCAGTTCTACAAGCTCGGGGTGTCGCCGATCCCGCCGAACAAGCCCAACATCCGGGTCGACGAGGACGACCGGGTCTACATCTCCGCCTCGGCCAAGTACGACGCGATCGTCGAGCACATCGCCGAGGTGCACGCCACCGGCCAGCCGGTGCTGGTCGGCACCCACGACGTCGCCGAGTCCGAGGAGCTGCACGAGCGGCTGGTCCGGCGCGGCATCCCGGCGGTGGTGCTCAACGCCAAGAACGACGCCGAGGAGGCCGCCGTCATCGCCGAGGCCGGCAAGCACGGCGCGGTGACGGTGTCCACGCAGATGGCCGGCCGCGGCACCGACATCCGGCTCGGCGGCTCCGACGAGGCCGACCACGACCGGGTCGCCGAGCTCGGCGGCCTGCACGTGGTGGGCACCGGCCGGCACAACACCGAGCGGCTGGACAACCAGCTGCGCGGCCGCGCCGGCCGGCAGGGTGACCCGGGCTCGTCGGTGTTCTTCGCCTCCTGGGAGGACGACGTGGTGCGGGCCCACCTGGACCCGGCCAAGCTGCCCATGGAGACCGACGAGAACGGCCGCATCCTCAGCCCCAAGGCCAAGAGCCTGCTCGACCACGCCCAGCGGGTGGCCGAGGGGCGGATGCTCGACGTGCACGCCAACACCTGGCGTTACAACCAGCTCATCGCCCAGCAGCGCGCCATCATCGTCGACCGCCGCGACACCCTGCTGCGCACCGACGCCGCCCGCGAGGAACTGGCCAGGCTGGCGCCGAAGCGCTACGAGGAACTCCTCGAGCGGCTCGGCGAGGAGAAACTGTCCAGGATCTGCCGGCTGATCATGCTCTACCACCTCGACCGCGGCTGGGCCGACCACCTGGCCTTCCTGGCCGACATCCGGGAGAGCATCCACCTGCGCGCGCTGGGCCGGCAGAACCCGCTCGACGAGTTCCACCGGATGGCCGTCGATGCGTTCACCTCGCTGGCCGCCGACGCCATCGAGGCCGCCCAGCAGACCTTCGAGACGGCCGAGAACATCGAGGACGAGCCCGGGGTGGACCTGTCCAAGCTGGCCCGCCCCACCTCGACCTGGACCTACATGGTCCACGACAACCCGCTGCAGGACGACACCCTGTCGGCGCTGAACCTGCCCGGGGTGTTCCGCTAGGTTTACGCCATGACCAGCACCAGGGGCGTCGTGGCCGACCGCGTGTTCACGGTGCCCAACGTGCTGTCGGTGCTGCGCCTGCTGCTCGTCGGGGTGTTCCTGTACCTGTTGCTGGGCGCCCACGCCTACGGCTGGGCGGTGGCGGTGCTGATGGCCGGTGGGGTCTCGGACTGGGCCGACGGCAAGATCGCCCGGCTGATGGCCAACCAGTCCTCCCGGCTCGGTGAACTGCTGGACCCCCTGGTCGACCGGGTCTACATGGTCACCGTGCCGATCGCGTTCGGGCTGGCCGGGATCGTGCCGTGGTGGGTGGTGGCCACGCTGGTCGGCCGGGACGCCGTGCTGGCCGCCACCCTGCCGGTGCTGCGCTCCCGCGGGCTGCCCGCGCTGCCGGTCACCTACCTGGGCAAGGCCGCCACGTTCGCGCTGATGTCGGCGTTCCCGCTGGTGCTGCTCGGCCAGTTCGACGCGTTGTGGAGCCGGGTGGTGCTGGCCTGCGGCTGGGGCTTTCTGATCTGGGGGTTGGCGCTGTACCTGTGGTCGGGGGTGCTGTACCTGATCCAGGTCGGCCTGGTGGTCCGCCGGATGCCCCGAGTGGGCGCCCGATGACCGCAACCGGGCCCGGCGGCCGGCGCGAGCCGACGCGGCTGCGCATCGGCTACGAGCCCGACGCCGGGCTGAACACCCACGCCGCCGAACGGCCGGCCAAGCTGCCCATGCCGTCGCTGCTGCGGTCGCTGCTCAACGAGCATCTCGACCCCGGCTACGCGGCCGCCGCGGCCGAACCGCGCCGCCGCGGCCGCGCCGCCGAGCTTGGCTGGCAGCTGCTGGCCGCGCTGGCCATCGCGGTGGTCTTCGCCGCCGCCGCCGCGCAGGCCAAGTCGCTGGCGCCGGCGGCGCGGGAGACCCAGCGGGCGCTGGCCGCGGGCGTGCGCGCGGCCGCGGCCGACGCCGAAGCGGCGGCCGCCCACCGCGACGAGCTGGCCGGGCAGGTCGACGCCGAGCGGCGCCAGCGGCTGGAGGGCGATGTGCGGGGCCGGCAGCTGCTGGCGGAGCTGGACGCCGCCGGGGTGGCCGCCGGCGCCACCGCGCTGCACGGGCCAGGCCTGACCGTCACCGTCACCGACCCGGGCGTCACCCGGGACCTTTCCGACGTGTCCAAGCAGCGGCTGCCCGGCAGCCGTCAGGTCATCCTCGACCGCGACCTGCAGCTGGTGGTCAACTCGCTGTGGGTGGCCGGTGCCGAGGCCATCGCCGTCGACGGGGTGCGCATCGGCCCCAACGTCACGCTGCGCCAGGCCGGCGGCGGCATCCTGGTCGACAACCGCCCGATCAGCAGTCCCTACGAGATCGTGGCGATCGGCCCGCCCCGGGCGATGGCCGACGTCTTCGAACGCAGCCCCGGCCTGCAGCGGCTGCGACTGCTGGAGGCCGGCTACGGCGTCGGTGTGCAGGTCGCCACCGCCGACGACGTGACCGTGCCGGCCGCCGCCCCCCGCGAGATCAATTTCGCCGAGCAGACAGGACCCTGAATGGAGATGGTCGGACACCCATGATCGGTATCGCAGCGCTCTTCGTCGGCATCGTGCTGGGCCTGATCTTCCAGCCCAACGTGCCGGAGGCGGTCCAGCCCTACCTGCCGATCGCGGTGGTCGCCGCGCTCGACGCGGTGTTCGGCGGGCTGCGCGCCTACCTGGAGAAGATCTTCGACGCCAAGGTGTTCGTGGTGTCGTTCGTGTTCAACGTGCTCGTCGCCGCGCTGATCGTCTACCTCGGCGATCAGCTCGGCGTGGGCACCCAGCTGTCGACCGCGATCATCGTCGTGCTCGGCATCCGCATCTTCGGCAACGCCGCCGCGCTGCGGCGCCGGCTGTTCGGGGCCTGAGATGACCGACCGCGCACCCGAACCCGACCGGCACGAACACGGCCGGCACGAGCTGCCGGCGGCGCGACGGCGGCCGCTCGGCGGTTCCCGGCTGGTGTTCGGGACGCTCGGGGTGCTGCTGTGCCTGCTGCTCGGGGTGGCCATCGTCACCCAGGTGCGGGAGAACGAGTCCGGCGACGCGTTGGAGACCGCCCGGCCGGCCGACCTGCTGGTGCTGCTGGACTCGCTGCAGCGCCGCGAGGCCGAACTCAACACCGAGGTGACCGAGCTGCAGCAGGAACTCGCCGACCTGCAGGCCTCCGGCGGCTCCGACCAGGCCGCCATCGAGAACGCCCGGGCCCGGCTGGCCGCGCTGGCGATCATGATCGGTACGGTGGCCGCCACCGGCCCCGGGGTGACGCTCACCGTCACCGACGCCGCCGGCGGGGTGTCGCCGGACACCGTGCTCGACATCGTCAACGAACTGCGCGCCGCCGGCGCCGAGGCCGTCGAGATCCGCGGCGGCGACGCGGCGGTGCGGGTGGGGGTGGACACCTGGGTGGCCGGCGCCCCCGGCGCGCTGATCGTCGACGGGGTGTCCCTGTCGGCGCCGTATTCGATTCTGGCCATTGGGGATCCGCCCACCCTGGCGGCGGCCATGACGATCCCCGGCGGCGCCATGGACGCCGTCGAGCGGGTCGGTGGCACGATGGTCATCGAGCAGGCGGACCGGGTCGACGTCACCGCCTTGCGGCAACCGAAACCGCACCAATACGCTCAGCCCGTCAACTGAGCAGCATCAGCGTGCCGAGCCCGAGGGAGCGACGTGAGCGAGATTCCGTCCGAGCTGTACTACACCAGCGAGCACGAGTGGGTGCAGCGCACCGGCGAGAACACCGTGCGCGTCGGGATCACCGACTACGCCCAGTCCGCGCTCGGTGACGTCGTGTTCGTGCAGTTGCCCGAGATCGACGCCGAGGTGACCGCCGGCGAGTCGTTCGGCGAGGTGGAGTCCACCAAGTCGGTGTCCGACCTGTACGCACCGGTGACCGCGAAAGTGATTGCGGTCAACGAGAATCTGGAGAGCAGCCCGGATCTGGTCAACGCCGACCCGTACGGCGAGGGCTGGATGATCGAGCTGCAGGCCGACCCGGGGTATCTCGATGAGGCGCTCGACGAGCTGCTCGACGCGGATGCCTACCGCGAGACCATCTCCGAGTGAGGAATTGTTAGGGTTTGACCCCGACCGGTTCGACCGGCCCGGGGCCCGGATCCGACGAACGGCGGATCCGGCGTTGGTGGACCCAAGCGTGTCCACCGCGCGGTACGGTCGACGTGAGACGAACGGCGGCTGGGGGCCGATCCAGGTTCGCCACAGCAGCCAGTGAGGAGCAGCGGGTGACGGAGAAGGACAGTAGTTCGGGGCCGGACCAGACGCCGGAAGAGGTCACGGTGGAGACCACGTCGGTCTTCCGGGCCGACTTCCTCAGCGAGCTGGACGCTCCGGCCGCGGCCGGCGCCGAGAGTGCGGTGACCGGTGTCGAGGGGCTGCCCGTGGGTTCGGCGCTGCTCGTCGTCAAGCGCGGCCCGAACGCGGGCTCCCGGTTCCTGCTGGACCAGCCGGTGACCTCCGCCGGCCGGCATCCCGACAGCGACATCTTCCTCGACGACGTCACGGTCAGCCGCCGGCACGCGGAGTTCCGCAAGGAGGGCGGCGAGTTCCACGTCGTCGACGTCGGCAGCCTCAACGGCACCTACGTCAACCGGGAGCCGGTCGACTCGGCGGTGCTGGCCAACGGTGACGAGGTGCAGATCGGGAAGTTCCGGCTGGTGTTCCTGACCGGGCCCAAGTCGGACGACTCCGGTTCGGGGAGTTAGCCGGTCGCGATGACCCAGCCCGACACCCCTGCGCTCACCGGGATGTCGATCGGGGCGGTCCTGGAACTGCTGCGTGAGGACTTCCCGGACGTGACCATCTCCAAGATCCGGTTCCTGGAATCGGAGGGGCTGGTCACGCCGATGCGCACGGCTTCGGGCTACCGCCGGTTCACCGCCTACGACTGCGCGCGGCTGCGCTACATCCTGACCGCGCAGCGCGACCACTACCTGCCGCTGAAGGTCATCAAGGCCCAGCTCGACGCGCAGCCGGACGGGCAGCTGCCGGAGTTGTCGGCCTCGCCGTACACGCCCAGGCTCACCCCGGTGGGCCCGGACGGCGCGACCGCCGACACCCGGGACGCCGACCCGAGGCAGGCGGTGCCGGCCACCCCCGCCCGGCTCACCCGCGAGGACCTGCTGGCCCGCGCCGGGGTGGACGAGGACCTGATCAACGCCCTGGTCAAGGCCGGGGTGATCCGCCCCGGCCCGGCCGGATTCTTCGACGAGCACGCGGTGGTCATCGCCCAGTGCGCCCGGGCGCTGGCCGACTACGGGGTGGAGCCGCGGCACCTGCGGGCGTTCCGCTCGGCCGCCGACCGGCAGTCCGACCTGATCGCCCAGATCGCCGGGCCGGTGGGCAAGGCCGGCCGGGACGGGGCGCGCGACCGCGCCGACGATCTGGCCCGCGAGGTCGCCTCGCTGGCCATCACACTGCACACCGCGCTGGTCAAATCCGCTGTACGCGACGTGCTCGACCGCTGAGGACTAGACTCGGTCCCGGACGGCTTGAAACACAGCGGGTGCGGAGGGCAGACACAGATGGCTGAGGTTCGTGTGGTCGGCATTCGCGTGGAACAACCGCAGAATCAGCCGGTGCTGCTGCTGCGCGAGACGACCGGCGACCGGTACCTGCCGATCTGGATCGGGCAGTCCGAGGCCGCGGCCATCGTGCTCGAGCAGCAGGGGGTCGAGCCGGCGCGGCCGCTCACCCACGACCTGATCAAGGATGTCATTACCGCGCTTGGGCATTCGTTGAAGGAAGTGCGGATCGTCGACCTGCAGGAGGGCACCTTCTACGCCGACCTGGTGTTCGACCGGGACATCAAGGTGTCGGCGCGCCCGTCGGACTCCGTGGCGATCGCGCTGCGCATGGGCGTGCCGATCTACGTCGAGGAGGGGGTGCTCGAGGAGGCCGGGCTGGTCATCCCCGACGAGACCGACGAGGAACCGGCCGGCGCGGTCCGCGAGGACGAGGTCGAGAAGTTCCGGGAGTTCCTCGACAGCGTCTCGCCCGACGACTTCAAGGCCACCTAGG
>NZ_CALDGS010000031.1 GCF_937941905.1 uncultured Mycolicibacterium sp.
TGGAGTGGATCGACGGCAACATCGGCTCCAAGGTCACCATGAAGTACCCGGCGGTGTGGATGACCGGTGAGCACGCCAAGGGCGAGGTGCTCTCGGTGGCGTTCGCCGGCGAGGGCCAGCACCAGGACACCGGCGCCAAGATGCTGCACCTGGCGCCGAACACCTCGAGCAACATCGTGTCGAAGTCGGTGGCCCGCGGCGGCGGGCGCGCCTCCTACCGCGGCCTGGTGCAGGTCAACAAGGGGGCGCACGGCAGCCGCTCGAGCGTGAAATGCGATGCGCTGCTGGTGGACACGATCAGCCGCTCGGACACCTACCCGTATGTCGACATCCGCGAGGACGACGTGACCATGGGTCACGAGGCCACCGTGTCGAAGGTCAGCGAGGATCAGCTGTTCTACCTGATGAGCCGCGGCCTGACCGAGGACGAGGCGATGGCCATGGTGGTGCGCGGGTTCGTCGAACCGATCGCCAAGGAACTGCCGATGGAATACGCACTGGAACTCAACCGGCTCATCGAGCTGCAGATGGAAGGCGCGGTGGGCTGAGTGGGTTCCGAACTGAGCACCGCCGTGGCGGGTGCCACCGCCGGTTCCGCGCTGAACAAGGGCGAGATCTTCACCTCCTTCGACGTCGACGCCTTCGAGGTGCCGGCCGGCCGCGACGAGATCTGGCGGTTCACGCCGCTGCGCCGGCTGCGCGGCCTGCACGACGGGTCCGCGGCGGCGACCGCGCCGGCACGGATCGACGTGACCGGGCACGCCGGGGTGACCGTGGAGCGGGTCGGCCGCGGCGACGAGCGCCTCGGCGCCGCCGGGGTACCGGCTGATCGCGTTGCCGCCCAAGCGTTCTCGGCGTTCGAGACGGCCACCGTCGTCACCGTGGCCGGCAACACCGTGGTCGAGGAGCCGATCGGGATCACCGTCACCGGACCCGGCGCCGGGCAGGTCGCCTACGGGCACCTGCAGATCCGGCTCGGCGAACTCGCCGACGCGGTGGTGGTGATCGACCAGCGCGGCAGCGGAACCTACGCCGACAACGTCGAGTTCGTCGTCGGCGACGGCGCCCGGCTGCGGGTGGTCGTCCTCGCCGACTGGGCCGACGACGCGGTCGCCGTGAGCATGCACCACGCCACCCTGGGCAAGGACGCGGTGCTGCGGCACACCGCCGCGCTGCTCGGCGGCGAGGTCACCCGGCTCACCGGCCGGGTGCGGTTCGCCGCCCCGGGCGGCGACGTCGAGCTGCTCGGGCTGTACTTCGCCGACGACGGCCAGCACCTCGAGGCGCGGCTGCTGGTCGACCACAACCGGCCCAACTGCCGGTCGCACGTCAACTACAAGGGCGCGCTGCAGGGCGATCCGGGCTCCGACAGGCCCGAGACGCACACCGTGTGGGTGGGCGACGTGCTGATCCGGCCCGAGGCCAGCGGCACCGACACCTACGAGAGCAACCGCAACCTGGTGCTCACCGACGGCGCCCGGGCCGACTCGGTGCCCAACCTGGAGATCGAGACCGGCGAGATCATCGGCGCCGGACATGCCAGCGCCACCGGGCGTTTCGACGACGAGCAGGTCTTCTACCTGCAGGCCCGCGGCATCCCGGAGGAGCAGGCCCGCAAGCTCATCGTGCGCGGGTTCTTCGGCGAGATCATCCAGCAGATCACCGTGCCGGCCGTCCGGGATCGGCTGACCGAGGCCATCGAACACGAGCTTGCCCTGACCGAAGGAACGAATTCGTAAATGACCACTCTGGAAATCAAGGACCTGCACGTCAGCGTCGCGGCGACCGCGGGGCAGGAGGAGATCCCGATCCTCAAGGGCGTCGACCTCACCGTCCGCTCGGGCGAGACCCACGCCCTGATGGGGCCCAACGGGTCCGGCAAGTCGACGCTGTCCTACGCGATCGCCGGGCACCCCAAGTACGTGGTGACCTCCGGTTCGATCACCCTCGACGGTCAGGACGTGCTGACGATGAGCGTCGACGAGCGGGCCCGGGCCGGGCTGTTCCTGGCGATGCAGTACCCGGTCGAGGTGCCCGGGGTGTCGATGTCGAACTTCCTGCGCACCGCCGCCACCGCGGTGCGGGGTGAGGCACCCAAGCTGCGGCACTGGGTCAAGGAGGTGCGCGAGGCGATGGAGGCCCTCGGCATCGACCCGGCGTTCGGCGAGCGCAGCGTCAACGAGGGCTTCTCCGGCGGTGAGAAGAAGCGCCACGAGATCCTGCAGCTCGCCCTGCTCAAGCCCAAGATCGCCATTCTCGACGAGACCGACTCCGGCCTGGACGTCGACGCCCTGCGCGTGGTCAGCGAGGGGGTGAACCGCTACCAGCAGGCCGAGAACGGCGGGGTGCTGCTGATCACCCACTACACCCGCATCCTGCGCTACATCAAGCCGCAGTTCGTGCACGTGTTCGTGGGCGGCCGCATCGTCGAGTCCGCCGGCCCGGAGCTGGCCGACGAGCTCGAGGAACAAGGCTACGAGCGCTTCGTGCAGGCCGCGGCCGGCGCATCGAACTGACAAGGGGGCTGTTGCCATGACGACGGCGGCGAACCGCCTCGACATCGACGCCATCCGCGCCGATTTCCCGATCCTCAAGCGCGTGATGCGCGGCGGGAAACAGCTGGCGTACCTCGATTCGGGTGCGACGTCGCAGCGGCCGCTGCCGGTGCTCGACGCCGAACGGGAGTTCCTGCTCACCTCCAACGGTGCGGTGCACCGCGGGGCCCATCAGCTCATGGAGGAGGCCACCGACGCCTACGAGCAGGCCCGCGAGGACATCGCCGCCTTCGTCGGCGCCGACGCCGACGAGCTGGTGTTCACCAAGAACGCCACCGAGGCGCTGAACCTGGTGGCGTACGTGCTGGGGGACAACCGGTTCGACCGCGCCGTCGGCCCCGGCGACGTCATCGTCACCACCGAGCTGGAGCACCACGCCAACCTCATCCCGTGGCAGGAACTGGCCCGGCGCACCGGGGCCACCCTGCGTTGGTACGGCGTCACCGACGACGGCCGCATCGACCTGGACTCGCTGCAGCTCGACGAGCGGGTGAAAGTCGTTGCCTTCACCCACCATTCGAACGTCACCGGGGCGATCGCGCCGGTCGGGGAACTGGTGGCACGGGCGAAGGCGGTCGGTGCGCTGACCGTGCTGGACGCCTGCCAGTCGGTGCCGCACCAGCCGGTGGACTTCCACGCGCTCGACGTCGACTACGCGGCGTTCTCCGGGCACAAGATGCTGGGCCCCACCGGGATCGGCGTGCTCTACGGCCGGCGCGAGTTGCTCGAGCGGATGCCCCCGTTCCTCACCGGCGGGTCGATGATCGAGACCGTCACGATGGCGGGCGCCACCTACGCCCCGCCGCCGCAGCGGTTCGAGGCCGGCACCCCGATGACCTCGCAGGCCGTCGGACTGGCCGCCGCCGCACGGTATCTGCGCGAGATCGGCATGGCGGCGGTCGAGGCCCACGAGGCCGAACTCGTCGCCGCCGCCATCGCGGGGCTCTCGCAGGTCCCGGGCGTGCGCATCATCGGGCCGGCGTCGACCGAGCTGCGCGGCTCGCCGGTGTCGTTCGTGCTCGACGGCGTCCACGCCCACGACGTCGGGCAGGTGCTCGACGACGAGGGGGTCGCGGTGCGGGTCGGCCACCACTGCGCCTGGCCGCTGCACCGGCGGTTCGGCGTCGCGGCGACCGCGCGGGCGTCCTTCGCGGTGTACAACACCCTCGACGAGGTGGACCGGCTGGTGTCCGGCGTGCGCCGGGCCGTGGAGTTCTTCGGGTAAGAGGTATGCGCCTGGAGCAGATGTACCAGGAAGTGATCCTGGACCACTACAAGCACCCGCACCACCGCGGCCTGCGCGAACCCTTCGGCGCCGAGGTGCACCACGTCAACCCGACCTGCGGCGACGAGGTGACGCTGCGGGTGGCGCTGTCGGAGGACGGCGAGACCGTGCGTGACGTGTCCTACGACGGGCAGGGCTGCTCGATCAGCCAGGCCGCCACCTCGGTGCTCACCGACCAGGTGATCGGCCGCACCGTCGGGGACGCGCTCAAGACCGTCGCGGCGTTCACCGAGATGGTGTCCTCGCGCGGCACCGTGGCGGGCGACGAGGAGCTCCTCGGCGACGGCATCGCGTTCGCCGGGGTGGCCAAGTACCCGGCCCGGGTGAAATGCGCGCTGCTGGGCTGGATGGCGTTCAAGGACGCGGTGGCACAGGCCGTGCACAACGCGGGGCACAACCTGGAGGAGAACCGATGAGCGAGGCCGCACCGCAGCAGCCGGTCGACGCGCTGCTGGCCGAGATCGAGGAGGCGATGCGCGACGTCGTCGACCCCGAGCTGGGCATCAACGTCGTCGACCTGGGCCTGGTCTACGACATGAACGTCGAGCGCGGCGAGCAGGGCACCGTCGCCACCCTCGACATGACGCTGACCTCGCCGGCCTGCCCGCTCACCGACGTCATCGAGGAGCAGTCGCGCACCGCGCTGGTCGGGGCCGGGCTGGTCGACGAGCTGAAGATCAACTGGGTGTGGACCCCGCCGTGGGGCCCGGACAAGATCACCGAGGACGGCCGCGAGCAGCTGCGGGCGCTGGGCTTCACGGTCTGACGCGGCGGCGTCGGCGCCCGATCGGTGAAAGACTGGGCGGATGGCGCTGACACCGGCCGACGAGGACGAGTACACCGCGACCCGGGAGCGGTTGCTGGACGACTTCGCCCGCTGGCTGGGGGAGCGGCACGACCCGGTGGCGGCCGACGAGGTGGCCGCCGACGCCGGCCTGCTGCTGGACTGGCGGTTCTACTACTCCAACCGGGTGCTCGACGGCTACGAGGACGCCGACCTCACCGAGTTCCTGCTCGAGTACTGCCCGCAGCAGGTGTCGCTGCCGGCCGCCGCCGTCGACGGGCTGTGCTGGGCGGTCAGCGTGTTCATCGAGTTCCTCGCCGACACCGGCCGATTGGCCGGCGGCCTGGCCCGGGCCGCCCGGCTGATGACGCTGTGCGGCGAACTGGTCGGCGAGATGCGCACGGCGATGGCCGATTCCGACAACTTCGGGCTGACCAAGACGCTGCTAGCCGGGCTCGACGTGGCCGGGCTGACCGAGGAGGAGCTCGAGGAGGCGCTCGCCGCGCGGATGGCCGAGTTCAACTCGCTGCCCTACGAACAGCGCAAGGCGCTCACCGACCAGTTCTTCGACGAGCCGGACGAACCGCACGAGCTGCCGTTCCTGTACCTGCCGCCGACCGCGGCCGAGCTCGAGGCCGCCGCGGCCACACCGCTGCTGGCCAAGGTGGAGGCGCTGCGGGAGTACCTCGGCGCCGACGGCAAACCGCTGACCAAGAAGGGCAACCTGCGGCTCGCCGACGGCCGGGCGCTGGTGGCGCTGCTCGGCACCGGCGACGAGGTCGACCGGCACTCGACCGCGTTCTTCGAGGGGCTGGGCTTCGTCGTGCTGACCGCCCGGGAGGCCGGGGCGGTGCGGGTGCTGCGGCAGCGGCTGGTGCCGGTGCACGCCTGGGACCGGGAGCCGGCGGCGCGCCGGGCCCGGCGGCTGGCCCACACGGTGCTCGCCATCGGCGTGCTCGGCTGCCGGGGCCGGGCGGAGCACCCCTTCGTCGACGAACTCGACGGGCTGCTCGACGAGGGCGTGGTGCACTGGCTGGCCCCGCTGCTGGCGCAGGACACCCAGGCCGACTACGACCGGATCGTCGAGATCGCCCTCGCAGCGAGCGACCGGCAGCTCGGCCACGTCCGGCAGCCGTTCGACCTCGCCGACCTCGTCGAGGAGCGGGTGAGCCGGATCTTCGACACGCTGCGGACCACGGGCGTGGTCGCCTGGGACGACCGGGTGGTCAAACTGCAGGACCGGGGCTGCTCGGTCTGGGTCGGTGGGCAGGTGCGGCTCACCGCCCTGGGCCGCGAGATCGTCGCGGAGTTCGTGCCCGACGCCGGGTACGTGCTGCGCACCGTCGACGACCTCGCCGCCGCCGACGGCGCCGCGCTCATCGAGGCGCTCGTGTCGGTGGCGGAGGACCGGCACGCCGAGGTCATCGCCGCCTGGCAGCCCGACCGGACCCCGGCCGAGCGGACCGAGGCGCTCGTGACCGCCATCGGCGAGGCCCGGACCGCCGCGCACCGGATCGGCGGGTTCGTCGCGCTGGAACACCTCGACCCGCAGGCCAGCGCCCCGATGGTGCGGCAGCTGCTCGACAGCCCGGCCGGCGGGCACGCCGCGCTGTGGCTGATCCAGCACGGCCTGGCCGACACCGAGACGGTGGGCGGTTTCGTGCACATCGGGGTGCTCGTCGACATCCTCGGCGCCGCCCTGGACGACCCCGCGCAGCTGTGCCGGTTGTTCGTCGCCGACCGCAGCGCCGCGGACATGCTCGAGCTGCTCGAGCAGATGTGGCGCTGCCCGGCGGCCGAGACCGCCGAGGTGCTCGACACCCTGGGCCGGCACCTGCCCGACGCCGGGATCGCCCGGGCGGCGCGCAAGGCGGCGATGCGCCACCGCGGCTGGCTGGTGAACCAGCGGTAGCCGTCAGCGGGCGGCCGGCAGGAGATCGACGAACCCGGTGACGAGCCTGGCGATCAGCGCCGGGTCCTGCGCCACCACCCAGTGGTTGCCCGGCACGGTGCGGGCGGTCAGGTCCGGCACGAACGGCACCGGTGCCTCCAGCGCCAGCGGGGCGGTGACGTGCGGGTCGCGGGTGGGCGCGAGCACCAGCACCGGGCACACCGCCGGATCCGGGCGGCGCGGAGCGAACAGCCGGTGGATGTTGGCCCGGTACAGCTCGATTCCGTTGATCGCGTCGCGGCGGCTGCGGCGCACCCGGTGGCGGCCGGGCGGGGCGCCGGTGCGCTCCGAGCGGGCGACCATCGCCTGCAGCACCCCGCGGTGCACCAGCCACTCCGGCAGCCGCGGCAGCTGGAAGGCGAAGATGTACCACGAGGCCAGCACCTGCCGCAGCGTCGCGACCGGATGGCGAAACCCGTTGCGCACCCACAGCCCGGCCATGTCGAAGCTCGGGCCGGAGATCGAGGTGAACGAGGCGAGCCTGGTTGCGAAGGCACGGTCGGTCACCGCGCCCCAGCTCTGCACCGACCCCCAGTCGTGCGCGACGAGGTGGACCGGTGCGTCGGGGCTGGTCGCGGCGATGACCGCGGCGAGGTCGTCGCACAACTGCGCCAGCCGGTAGCCCTCGCGTCCGGCCGGCTCGCCGGAGGCGCCGGTGCCGCGCACGTCGTAGGCCACCACGTGGAAGCGCTCGGCCAGGTGCGGGATCAGCGGCTCCCAGACCGTGTGGTCGTCGGGGTAACCGTGCACCAGCAGCACCGTGGGCCGGTCGCGGTCGCCGTCCTCGTAGACCGCGAGTTCCACCCCGTCGCTCGCCGGGACGCGGCGGGTGGTCGATCCGTCCATCTCGGTGCACCTCGGGTTGGGTG
>NZ_CALDGS010000032.1 GCF_937941905.1 uncultured Mycolicibacterium sp.
ATCACGGTGATCCACGAGATCGCCCACCACTTCGGCATCGACGACGAGCGGCTGCACGAGCTGGGCTGGGGCTGACCGCCCGGCGGCGATTCCGGGGCCGGACACCGGGCGCGGCGCACCGTCGGTGTCGGTGCGGCGTGCTATGAAGCTCCCATGAGCGCGCACTGCCGGGACTGCGAGGCCGATCTGCTGCACTGCCACGGCACGGTGATCCGTCACGTGCTGCTGCGTGACGAGTGCACCGAGCCGGACTGCACCACCCCGGAGGCCGCGCACGCGCTGCGCGTCGACTGCGAGGCGATCGGTTGCCGGTGCGCCGAGGCGCTCGAACCCGCCGCGCCGGCCCGGGCGGGCTGACTAGCCCATCGGGTCGGCCGACTGCAGTGCGTCGCGCACCGGGTCGGCGGCCGGTTCCGGATGGAACGGCGGGGTGAGCCGGCCCCAGCGCAGGCAGGACCAGCGGCCGTCGGTGTTGGGCGCGAGCACCACCGCGTCGGCGTTGGACAGGTGGTGGTCGAGCGCGAAGCTCGGGTCCACCCCGGCCAGGGTGGCGGCCACCAGGCGGATCGCCGCCCCGTGGCTGACCACGACGATGTCGTCCTGCCAGGCATCGTTGTCCAGGTACCGCAGCCGCAGGTCGGTGATCACCGGGACGTACCGGTCCAGCACCTCCGCGCCGGTCTCGCCGCCGGGCATCGGGATGCGCAGCTCGCCGAGGTGCCAGCGCTGGTAGATCGACTCGAACTCGGCGATCGCGTCGTCGTCAGCGCGGCCCTCCAGCTCGCCGACCTGCACCTCGTGGATACCGTCGGCCTCGAGCGCCTCGACGGTCTGCACGCTGGTGACCTCGGCGGCGGTCTGCACCGCGCGCACCGCGATCGAGTGGGTAACCAGCCCGGGCCGCCGCGGCAGCCGCCGGGCGAAGGTGCGGGCCTGGTCGCGGCCGAGGTCGGTGAGTTCGGTGCCGGGCGGGCGGGTGTCGAGCCGGCGGGCGACGTTGGCGTGGGACTGCCCGTGCCGGACCAGCACCAGCCGCCCGCTCACGCCGGGCTCCCCGGCTTGCCCTCCCGCAGCGCGGTCAGCCAGCGGTTCTGCTCGTCGAGGGTCGGGGGCGGGGTGCCGGCGGGGACGCCGGTGGGCCAGGAACCGAGATATCGCACATCGGTACAACGTCGGTGCAGCGCCTTGAGTGCCTCGGCGACGGCGTCGTCGGCGATGTGGCCGACGCAGTCCAGGAAGAACATGTAGCTGCCGAGCTCGGTGCGAGTGGGCCGCGACTCGATGCGGGTGAGGTCGATGTCGCGCAGCGCGAACTCGGCCAGCGCGCTGACCAGGGCACCGGGGGCGTTGGCCAGCCGCAGCACCACCGAGGTGCGGTCGGCGCCGGTGCGCGGCGGCGGGGTGCCGGGGCGGCCGGCCAGCACGAACCGGGTGCGGGCGTTGGCCTCGTCGACGACGTCGGCGGCCAGGGCGGTCAGCCCGCACCGCTGCGCGGCCAGCGCCGTGGTGACCGCGGCGTCGGCGGCCCCGGCGGCGACGTCGTGGGCGGCGGCGGCGTTGGAGGTGGCGGGCACCAGCTCGGCGTGCGGCAGGTGGGCCGCCAGCCAGCGGCGCACCTGGGCGGCGGCCACCGGGAAGGCGGCCACGGTCCGGATCTCGGCGGCCGCGGCGCCGGGCCGGGCCGCGATGGTGAAGGCCACGTCCAGGGTGAGTTCGGCGTAGATCTGCAGCGGCGTACCGGTGGCCAGCGCGTCCAGGGTGGGCAGCACCGAGCCCTCGATCGAGTTCTCGATCGGCACGCAGGCGAAGTCGGCGTCGTGGGCGCGCACCGCGGCCAGCGCCGCCGGGGTGCTCTCGGTGCTCAGCAGGCCGACCCGGTCGGTGTGCGCATCGGGGATCAGGTCCTCGGCGATCATCCGGCGCAGCGCCGCCTCGCTGAAGGTTCCCTCCGGTCCCAGGTAGGCGATGCGCGGCACCCTGACAACCCTAGCCGGTCGCCCGGCCGGTGCCGGGGAGGTCTTGCGCAGGTCGCGCCATCGGAGTTAAGTAAGGCTTACCTCACTTGGACGCGCATCGGCGGGAAGGACGGGACGATGACGGGAACGGCGCCCTCGGCGGCATCCACCACGGCACCCTCGGCGGCGGAACGGATCCGCAGCGCCTGTGCGCGCACCGGCGCGGCCGTCCTGGCCGCCGACGGCGTCGATCCGGTCGGCGCCCCCGTGCACCACCTGCTCGCCGACGGCTCGGTGGCGCTGGCCGTGCCGGCCGGGAACGCGGTCTGCGCCGTGACGGCGGCCGCCGGCACCGCCGGCCTGGCGGCGGTGCTGGAGCTCACCGACCGTGCCCCGCTGCCGCTGCGCGAGCCGGTGCGCGCGCTGGTGTGGCTGCGCGGCCGGTTGCACCGGGTGCCGGAGGCCGAGCTGCCCGGGCTGCTCGACCTGGTCGCCGCCGAACACCCCGACCCCGCGCTGCTGCGGGTGCATTCGGCACCCGGCCGGGACGGCGACGAGGCCCTGACACTGCTGCGGCTGGAGCTGGAGTCGGCAGTGGCCGCCGATGCCGGCGGCGCGGAATCGGTCGCCGTGGCGGCCCTGCTGGCCGCCCGCCCGGACCCGTTCTGCGCGATGGAGTCGTGCTGGCTGCAGCACCTCGAGGCGGCCCATCCCGAGGTGCTGGACCGCCTGGCCGCGCGGCTGCCGGCGGCGCTGCGCCGGGGCCGGGTGCGCCCGCTGGCGCTGGACCGCTACGGGGTGCAGCTGCGCATCGAGCACGCCGACGGCGACCGCGACGTGCGGCTGCCGTTCCCCCGCCCGGTCGACGACGTGCCCGGGCTCAGCCGCGCCATCCGGATCCTGATGGGCTGCCCGTTCCGCAACGGGCTGTGGGCCCGGCGCGGCTGAGCCGCGCCGGCCGCCGGGCCGCTACCGTATCTGCGGTGACCGCGCCCGCGCCCGACGACCTGCGCCGCACCTGGCGGCTCGAGTTGGCCGTCGTGCTCGCGGTGACCTTCGGGCTGTCGGCCTACACCGCGCTGCTGCGCCTGGTCGAGGGCACCCTGCTGGGCCTGGGCGGGCAGACCGTCGCGCTCAATCCCCGCCGCTCCCAGTTCGACCTCATCGACCTCGGCCTGAACCTGGCCGGGGTGGCACAGCTGCTCGGCTGGGGCGCCTTGGCGTTGTACCTGTTGTGGCGCAGCGGCATCCGTCCCGCCGACGTGGGCCTGGGCCGGTTCGCCTGGCGCGCCGACGGGCTGGGCGGGGTGGGCCTGGCCGCGTTGATCGGCCTGCCCGGCATCGGCCTGTACCTCGCGGCGCGGGCGCTGGGGCTGTCGGCGGCCGTGCAACCGGTCGAACCGTACGACACCTGGTGGCGGATCCCGGTGCTGCTGGTGCTGGCGTTCGCCAATGCCTGGGCCGAGGAGATCGTGGTGGTCGGCTACCTGATGACCCGGCTGCGCCAGTTGCGGTTCGGGGTGGCGGCCGCGATCGTGGCCGCCGCGCTGCTGCGCGGCTGCTACCACCTCTACCAGGGCTACTCGGCCGGGCTCGGCAACGTCGCGATGGGGCTGGTGTTCGGTTACGTGTGGTGGCGCACCGGCCGACTGTGGCCGCTGATCGTCGGGCACGCCGTGATCGACGCGGTGGCGTTCGCCGGCTACGCGCTGGCCGCCGAACACCTCGACTGGCTCGGCTGAGCCGTCGGGCCGCGCGGCTACATTCGATTCGTGACCGACGACCGGCGCCATCCCGGGGCACCCGACCCCCGGCGCCGGCCCGTCCCGCCGCACCGGCCACCGCGCGGCGAGCCGCCGCCGGTGCTGCGCCGGCCGCCGGGGCACCGCCCACCACCGGTGTGGCCGCCGAATCCGCCCACCCCACCACCGCCCCCGCCCGGGCCCGGGCTACGGCCACGGCCGAACCCCGTCCCGCCGCGGTCACCGGTCCCACCGCGCCGGCCCACGCCGCCACCGCCGCCCAGAACTCCCCAGGCGGCCCGGCCGCCGAAACCTCCCCAGGCGGCTCGGCCGAAGCCGCCCCGGCGCAGGCGGCACTGGGGCGCGCTGCTACTGGCGCTGCTGCTGGTCTGCGTCGTCGGGCTGACCGGCGCGGTGGTGTGGCTGGACACCGGGCTGCAGCGCACCACCGCGCTGCTGGACTATCCCGGGCGCCCCCCGGCCGGCAAAGGCACCACCTGGTTGCTGGTCGGCTCCGACAGCCGGTCGCACCTCACCCCCGAGCAGCAGGCCCGGCTGGCCACCGGCGGCGACCTCGGGGCGGGCCGCACCGACACCATCCTGCTGGTGCATCTGCCCGCCCTCGGATCGGCGACACCGCCGACCCTGGTCTCCATCCCCCGCGACTCCTACGTCACCATCCCCGGCCACGGCGAGGACAAGATCAACGCGGCGACGGTGTACGGCGGGGCGCCGCTGCTGGTGCAGACCGTCGAGCAGGCCACCGGGTTGCGGGTGGACCACTACGCCGAGGTCGGGTTCGACGGGTTCGCCGACCTCGTCGACGCGGTGGGCGGGGTGGACATGTGCCTGCCGGCCCCGGTCGACGACCCGCTGGCCGGCATCGCCCTGCCCGCCGGCTGTCAGCGCCTGGACGGCCGCAACGCGCTCGGGTACGTGCGCAGCCGCGCCACCCCGCGGGCCGACCTCGACCGGATGACCAACCAGCGCGCGTTCGTCACCGCGCTGCTGCACCGGGCGGCCGCGCCCGCCGTGCTGGCCAACCCGTTGCGCTGGATCCCGATGGCGCGCGCCGCGGGCCGCTCGCTGACCGTCGACGACCACGACCACCTGTGGGACCTGGCCCGGCTGGGCTGGGCGCTGCGCGGCGGGACGACCACGCTGACGGTGCCGATCGGGGCGTTCACCGGCAGCGCGGTCGGATCGGTGGTGCTGTGGGACGAACCGGCCGCGACCCGGCTGTTCGACGCGCTGCGCGGCGACACCCCGGTCCCGGAGGACGTGCGCCGGGCCGGCACGACGTGATTCGCAAACACCGCGCAGAGCAAACGAAATTCGACCTGTAACCGAGGTCACACACCCTTAGGTTCGGCTTACCTCAATAAGGCTGACCTTCGCTGACAATGCCGTTTGACCTGCGATATCTTCTCCGCATGACCACCGCCGACGTCCTCGACACGAAATTCCACGCACTGCTTCGCGAGCAAATCCGAAATGAGTTGGGTGCCGCGCAGCAGTACATCGCCATCGCGGTGTACTTCGACGGTGCGGACCTGCCCCAGCTGGCCAAGCTCTTCTACGGCCAGGCGGTCGAGGAGCGCAACCACGCGATGATGCTCGTGCAGTACCTGCTGGACCGGGACGTCGAGGTGGAGATCCCGGGGGTCGACCCGGTGCGCAACCAGTTCGCCGATGTCCGGGAGGCGCTGAGCCTCGCCCTGGACCAGGAGCGCACGGTCACCGAGCAGGTCACCCGGCTGGCCAGCGTGGCCCGCGAGGAGGGCGACTACATCGGCGAGCAGTTCATGCAGTGGTTCCTCAAGGAGCAGGTCGAGGAGGTCGCGCGGATGACCACGCTGCTGCGGGTGGCCGAGCGCGCCGGCACCAACCTGTTCCACATCGAGGACTTCGTCGCCCGGGAGATGGGCGCGTCGGACCCCGATCCGGCGGCGCCGCGGGCGGCCGGGGGCGCGCTCTAGCAGGCCTGCCCCTCGGGCTGCCCCTCCTGCAGCCAGGTCTTGGTGCGGCCGGGGTGGTCGGTGGCCACCCAGGCCACGCCCAGCTCCCGGCACAGCCGGACGTCCTCGTACCGGTTGACCGTCCAGCAGTACATGGCGCGGCCCTGCGCGGCGGCGCGGTCCACCAGTTGCGGGCGTTCCCGCAGGGTGCCGATGGACGGCCCGATCGCGGTGGCGCCGACGGTGTGGGCGGCCGAGCCGCCGAAGTAGCGCGACACCGATCCGAGCAGCACGGTGGGCAGCATCGGCGCGGCGCGCCGGATCCGCCAGGCCGCCGCCGCCGAGAACGACATCACCACGGCCCGGGACCGGTCCGCCGATGGCGGGGTGGCCATGCCGTAGCGGTGCAGCAGCGCCAGCAGCTTGCTCTCCACCAGCGACCCGTAGCGCACCGGGTGCTTGGTCTCGATGAAGATCTTGACCGGCCGGTCCTTCCAGTCCAGGACCAGCGACAACAGGGTGTCCAGGGTGAGCAGCCCGGTGTCGTTGCGCTGACCGCCCGGGTGCCAGGAGGCGAAGTCCAGCTCCCGCAGCTGGGCCAGCGTCATCTCGCTGACCAGGCCGGTGCCGTCGGAGGTGCGGTCCACCGTGCGGTCGTGCACGCAGACGAGATGGCCGTCCCGGGTGAGCCGCACATCGCACTCGACCCCGTCGGCGCCCTCGGCGAGCGCGAGTTCGTAGGCGCCCAGGGTGTGCTCGGGCCGGATGGCGGATGCGCCGCGGTGGGCAACCACGAAGGGGTGGCCGCCGAGCGCGCCACCGCCCAGTTGCATACCGCTCATGCTGCCGGGTTGGACCCCTGCGAATCAACTCCGACCGGAGTGTCCTCCGTCGCGTCGCGGCCGTGGGTTTCGGTCGGCTCACCGGCGGGTTTTTCGGGCCGCTCCCCGGCCGGTTCCGGGCGGGGCGCATCCGGCACCACCACCCAGCGGCGGGCCGGGCGGTCCACCGGGGCGCGTTCGAACCCGTTGAACACCTCGGCCAGCACCAGCACCGTGGCCAGCGACACCAGGTATCCGAAGGTGACGGTGACGGTGTTGTCGGCGATGCCCTGCGGGTCGACGGTGAAGCTGGTGGCGACGGCGAACACCGCCACCCCGGTGCTGAGCACCCACAGCAGCCACCAGCCCACGATCGCCCGGCGCAGCCGCAGCACCCGGTCCTCCAGCCGGGCCAGCTCGATGACGAACACCGGCGCCCACAGCAGGTTGACCAGCGGGATCAGGCAGCCGGCGCGCAGCACCCGCGGCGAGCGCGGATCCTGCCGGCCGTGGTGGGCGTAGGCCGCGGCGCGGCGGGCGATGAGCCAGTTGGTCAGCACGATCGCCGCCGACACGACCGCGAACATCGCCAGCACGCTGGCCGCCACCGGGAACCAGGTGCCCGCCGCGGCGACCCACGGGTCGAGCAGCCGGGTGCGGTTGATCAGCAGCAGCAGGTAGCGCGCGGCGTGCAGCAGTGCGGCGACGCCGAGGATGACCGCGGTGACGGTCAGGGCGGTGCGCACCCCGGCGGCGGTGGGGCCCGCCACCGGCGCGGCCGTCGGCTCGGCCGGCTCGAAGTGCTCGACGAGCCCCCAGCGCGGGATGGTGGTGTAGCGCGGGGTCGGCCCCAGCGGCCGGGGCGGGCGGCGCCGCGGCGGCGGCGCGCCGGGCCGCACGGCCACCCACCGGTAGCCGGGGGGCAGCCGGGGCGGGGCCGCGCCGGGGGTGTGCGGCCCGGTCCACGCCGGCGGCGGCGGCGCGGCCGGCGGCAGCAGGGCGCCCCGGCACCGCGGGCACCACTCGCGCTGGCGGTCACGCACGTTCCAGCGCGTTCCGCACCGGGAACACACCTGAATCATTCGACCAGCCTAACGGCGGATTCAGACCGTTCCGGGGGTGCCGTCGTCGGTGACCACCGGGCGGCCGGCGCCGGCCCAGGCGAGCATGCCGCCGTCGACGTTGATCGCCCGGTAGCCCTGCTGGGCCAGGTAGGTCGCCACCCGCAGAGAGCGCCCGCCGGCGTGGCAGATGAGGTAGTGGGTGGCGGCCGGATCGAGTTCGGCGAGCCGGTCGGGCACCTGCCCCATGGGGATGTGCCGGGCACCGGCGGCGTGGCCGCGCTGCCACTCGTCGTCCTCCCGGACGTCGAGCAGCACGGTCCGGGCGTCGAACGCGGTCGGCACCTGCGCGACCGGAACCTGGGGGACATCACTCATGCAGCCCATGCTGGCACGGCCCCGCCCGCACCGGCACACGCCGCGACAGCAAGCACGCAACTATCCACAATTTCCACAGGTTCATCCACAGGGTGTTTGCGAACGGCGGCGGGAAATCCGTCGATTCCGGGGGTCGGCCCGGACGGCCTGTGGATATCCGCCCGGCGGCGACCGGGGTCGATCAACAGCCCCGCCGCGCACGGAGCGAACACCGG
This sequence comes from uncultured Mycolicibacterium sp., assembly GCF_937941905.1. Lineage (GTDB taxonomy): Bacteria > Actinomycetota > Actinomycetes > Mycobacteriales > Mycobacteriaceae > Mycobacterium. Next base: position 8,131 of record NZ_CALDGS010000032.1, read on the forward strand.
CCCGCCGGAGGCCGGCGCAAGGGCCTTTCGGCCCCGGATCCGCTACGGATTTCGCACTTTCCCGACCAGCGGTTATGATTCCCGACACCATGAGTGGCTGTGACAATGGTCACTCGGCTCCGGCACCAGGGGAAATATGACAAACGTGCAGGTCGGGGGCGTGTCATGACTTCGCATCCGATGAGTTCGGGGTCTGCCGCACCGCACGACGAGTGGCACTCGTCGGGTCTTGCCTATACCCGCGGGCAGCTCATCGCCTGTCTGCGGGCCGCGGCGATCGCGGCCGTGCTGTTGGTGATCCTCGCGCTGCTGGTGCTGTTCTAGCGACCCGGTTGCAACGCAGGACGGGCCGCGGCGGCCGGGTCCCGGGCGTCCTTGCGACGCGCGCGGCGATGGAGCAATGTTGTCGTTGATAGGTTCACGACGCCGAGCGTTACCGCACATCGATAGGAAGGAACCTCGTGGCTGAATACACGTTGCCCGATCTCGACTGGGACTACGGCGCGCTGGAGCCGCACATCTCCGGCCAGATCAACGAACTGCACCACAGCAAGCACCATGCGGCTTACGTGAAGGGCGTCAACGACGCGCTGGCCAAGCTCGAGGAGGCCCGCGCCAACGACGACCACTCGGCGATCTTCCTCTACGAGAAGAACCTCGCCTTCCACCTCGGCGGCCACGTCAACCACTGCATCTGGTGGAAGAACCTGTCGCCGAACGGCGGTGACAAGCCGACCGGCGAGCTGGCCGCCGCGATCGACGACCAGTTCGGCTCGTTCGACAAGTTCCGCGCCCAGTTCACCGCGGCCGCCAACGGCCTGCAGGGCTCCGGGTGGGCGGTGCTCGGCTACGACACGCTCGGCCAGAAGCTGCTGACCTTCCAGCTCTACGACCAGCAGGCCAACGTGCCGCTGGGCATCATCCCGCTGCTGCAGGTCGACATGTGGGAGCACGCCTTCTACCTGCAGTACAAGAACGTCAAGGCCGACTACGTCAAGGCGTTCTGGAACGTGGTCAACTGGGAGGACGTCCAGAACCGCTTCAACGCCGCGGTCAGCAAGGGCCAGGGCCTGATCTTCTGATCCCGGTCCCGACCGGATCCGTTACGGACGCCAGGGGCGCCGCGCAGCACGCGCGGCGCCCCGCGTCGTTTCCGGCACTCCCGGCCGCCGTCGGCTAGCACTCGTGAGCTCTTGTGTGCCAAGGCATTCCGGCCGCATGCTGGGGGTGATCGACCCACCGGCGTGTCGATTCCGCGCCGGCACACCGGCGCATGTGTCCGCTGGTTCGGGAGGCGAGATGGGAACTGGTTCCGGTCGGGCGATCGAGATCGCCCCGTTGCACGCACGCGGCGCCCTGCAGGGCTTCGTCATCTCCGGTCGGTGGCCGGACTCCACCAAGGAATGGACCCAGTTGCTCAAGGCCGCCGTACGGGTCGCCTCGGTGCCCGGGCTGCTGCCCACCACCACCGTGTTCGGGGTGCGTGAGGAGATGCCCGAGAACCCGCCGCCCGACACCGTGGGCCTGGTCCTGGCCGAGGGCCCGGTGGTCGGTGAATCGGCCATCACACCGGGGCATTTCGCCGATCGCCAGCCGCCGGCGCTGCTCCTGCTGCACCCGCCCTCGGAGACCACCCCGTCGCTGCCGGAGTGCGACGGCGCGGCGTCGGGGTGCGTGCTGCTGCCCGGCATCCCGCATCTGGGGCTGGAGCACCGGGCGGCCTGGGTGGAGGCCGAGCCGGACGGCACCGTCACCACCCTGGTCAGCCGGGTCGGGGTGGACCCGATCAGCCACCCCGACACCGCGATTCTGGCCATGCTGCTGGCGGCCTGACCGGGGCGGCGAATCGGAGAATTCGGTTTCCCGAAATCGTTAGCGGCACTAGCGAAACGGCGCGACAGCGGTTAGGCTGGCCTACGTCAACGAAGGGGAGTAGCCCCCAATCGTCGGGTCGACATGCTGGCGCGCCCCGCGCCCGGCCGGCGAACCGCTTCCGCGGTGGGCGAGACCTTCGACCAACAGTCCGCGCGGCGGTGCCCCTCCGCGCGGGCGACGCGTCGAAAGGTCGTCACCGTGCTCGCAGCCTTCCTGGTCAGCTTCCTGGTGGTGTTCGTCGCCGAGCTCGGCGACAAGTCCCAGCTGATGACCATCACCTACGCCCTGCGCTACCGCTGGTGGGTGGTGCTCGGCGGGGTGGGCGTCGCGGCGTTTCTGGTGCACGGCATCTCGGTGACGGTCGGGCACTTCCTCGGCCTGGCCCTGCCGCAGCGGCCGATCGCGTTCGCCGCCGCGGCGGCGTTCCTGTTGTTCGCCGCGTGGACCTGGCGGGAACGGCCGGAGGACGGCGTCGACCCCGCCGAACTCGCGGCCCCGGCCACCCGGCACGTGCTGTTCGCGGTGGTCTCCTCGTTCGTGCTCGCCGAACTCGGCGACAAGACCATGCTGGCCACCGTCGCGCTGGCCAGCGAGCGGCCCTGGGCCGGGGTGTGGCTCGGCGCCACCGCCGGGATGGTGTTGGCCGACGGGGTGGCCGTCGCGGTGGGCGCGGTGCTGCACCGCCGGCTGCCGCAACGGCTCCTGCACGGCCTGGCCGCCCTGCTGTTCGCGGTGTTCGGCCTGTGGCTGCTGTTCGACGGGGCGCTGCACCTGCGCTGGGCCGCGGTGGCCGCGGTGGCCGCCGCCCTGGTGGCCGCCGCGGCGGTGGCGG